>JAZJXP010000032.1:0-363592 GCA_040390835.1 Pseudomonadota bacterium | reverse complement strand
CGCTCTTTCTCTGACGGTCGGCTTCAGCCACCACGCGTACTTCCTTGATGGCTTCTTCCTGTTCAGCGACTGTGCGCTCCACTACGATGCGTTCGCGAATGACATCCGCGATCGCTTTCTTTTGGATTTCTATGGCTTTTTCTTTTTCTATGGTTTGCAGCGCCACTTCTCTTTCCCTGTCAACGACTTCCAGTTGACGGGCCCTGGTGACGCGCTCTTCTTCAATCGCGACAGCACGCTTGCGATTGTTTTCTGCCACTTCTTTTTCACGCATGGTATTTTCTTGCTGTACCAGTACAATCTGTTCCGACTGCAGGCGGGCCATTTCTGATTTGGCATGTTCTTCAGCCTGTACTTTCTGGGTCTCGGCCTGCTCACGTGCACGTACCGAACCTATCTCACGACCCTGACGTGATTCAGCATCACATTGCTGGCGTTCAAGTTCGAGTATGGCTTCGCGGGTTTCCACATTCTTTTTCTTGATGCGCATTTCTTCATCGCGCTTCAATTCATTGGTGCGTATACTTTCTATCGCGGTCAGTTCAGTGATTTTCTTGATACCCTGGGCATCAAGGATATTGTGGGCATCCATTTTATCCAGCGATGTTTGCTCGATATAATCAATCGCTGCATCTTCCAGTACATAACCAGATAAATCATCACCAATCTGGCGAATGATTTCATCACGGAAGCGGTTGCGTGCCTGATACAGATCGACAAAGTCCATCGACTTGCCAACGGTCTTGAGTGCTTCTGCAAACTTGGCGGCGAACAGGCTTTCCAGCGTATCCTGATGCGAGGCACGCGCGCAGCCTACTGCTTGTGCGACTTTCAGCACGTCTTGTGCAGTTTTGTTGACGCGGATAAAAAAGGTCACCTTGATGTCGGCGCGGATATTATCCATGCAAATCAGGCCATCCTTACCCATCCTGGCGATTTCTATGGTCTTCAGAGAAATCTCCATGAGCTCTTTTTTATGGATGATGGGATAGACGATGCCACCAGTGAAGGTGACGTCGGGCTCTGCCCTGAGAGTATTGATGATCATTGCGTGGCCCTGTTCCACTTTATGGTAGAACTTGGCGAACATCGCCAGTGCACCGAGTAACACAATAACGCCGAAGCCAATTGCGAGCAGCATGATGTCCATGAAATTCCTTGTTTGTCTTTTGGTAAATTTAAAATTAAATCTGCTCTGTAAGAGCACTTACTTCGTACTGCTGATTGCTGTCGTTATAGGCAAGCACGACCGCGATTGAATTCTTTTTCAAACTATTGGGACTAACCGCCCATACCCGGATATTGATGGCCACGCCATGGTCTTCAATTTCTGCCCGGCCAAATTTCTCATCAACGCTTTCAGTCACGATGCGGCAGCTATGACCAATCAGGCTATGGTTATCCCTGGCATAGTGGCGCACGAACAAACTGCGCATGGGTTTGATGAGCCTGGCAGAAATGGGAATGGACAAGGCCATGGCAGCCAGCAGCGTGCCACTGCCCACGACTAATTGCAGCATTGCCGTTGGTACCAAGGCCAGCAAATATTGATGTACCAGTGCTGTAAATAGCCAGGTAAAGAAAATGATGAGAGTCGCGACTATTGAAAAAGGTACGCCACCCAGCCCCATTGCCACCAGATACCCTGCCACGGTATGCAGGTCGGCACTGTCACCGTCTGCATGCGCATCATGATGGCCAACATCATGGTGACCAAGATGCAGCTCATGTCCACCACCAGCATCAAGATGATGACCAAAATCAACCAGGCCAAATATGGACAGCAGCCAGTACACTACAAGCACTCCCATCAGTACGCTGGGTATCGAGGTTGGAAAGCTGCTCAGCAACTGCCAGATATTCATGAATTTTTCCTGTCTATTATTTTTGTTGATATAAGCTGCATCAGTACACACCTGAGTAAGCATCTGAGGCGAATTATCGTAGCAAGCTCGTTATCATGTCAGGATTATTTTTTTGTAAAATTGATTAACTCCTGATTCAAGCGCTCTTTAATCGCGCGCTTGTCTTCCAGATCTATGCCAAATCGCTCAGCCAGCATGACGTAATCGGCATCACTCAAGGTCACAGTCAGGCGCGGCCTGACGGGCTTGCTGTTGTAAGGCAAACCCAGTATCAGGCGTATCTGGTCAGAGGGTGATAACTGATTGTCGAAAGCAGCACGGCGTACAGCTTCTATGACCTGTTTTTCAACATCAAACGCCACCTGTACCGCACGCAAGGCAGCGTCAGAGCTAGTCCAACTTGAAGAAGGTTTGACCATGTGGTTCTCAGGCATCTGTCTTATTTAATTAATGCCATCATTGGCCATCACTTGTCGCTGGCTTCATCAATGCCACTTGCTGCGCACTGAATTTTGCCTGCAACCTGGCCAGGACCAGCGCCTTCTGATCAGGCACCTGTCCTATGCCTGCGGCTGCCAGTTTCTGGTCGAGAGCTTTACCGCCCAGTTCATTTTCCAGCGCATCTGCTGCATGCATCTGGTCTGCCATGTCCTGATGGCGCTGCTTGATACGCTCCAGCGATTCTTTGGCACTCATGAGTTTGGAACCACTGGCACCCATGGTCTGGGAAATAGTGGCAGTCGCCTGATACACACTCTCTGTAGTCTTCGCCATGGCGAGCTGGCGCTCATGCTCGCGCAAGCTGGTTTCGGCATTGCGTATCATGTCTTTGAGTTTACTGATATTTTCTGCGAATTCATTACGCGAGGCATTTTGTTCGTTAATCGCAATTTCCAGATGGGCGAGCTTGCCTGCCACTTCTTCAGCCAGCACCAGCTCATTTTTTTGCATGGCCTGCAAAGCCAGTTCTTCATAGCGTGCCAGCTCTGCTTGCAGGCTTTCAATTTCCCGCACTGCCTGCATTTCTTTTGCCATCACGGCAGTCAGGTTTTGCTTGGCCCTGGCGACATGCGCCTTGGCTTCGACAATTTCTTGTTCATAAATGCTACTGGCATTCTGGTCAACCACGCTTTGCCCGATTTCGCGTAAATTGCCTCTGAGCATAGTCAAAATTTTAGAAAAGACAGCCATGATAGTTCCCTTATTTCAGATATTCAGTGAATACATCTAAAGCTTCAATCGCGTTATCAGCCACCATGGCAACATCGATGGCGATATCTTCCACCGATGCATCATGTGCCAGCGATCCATAAATGACGTAGTGCTGGCCTATGCGGCCGAAATTGGAAAGCGGGATAGAGATATTCAAATCCATCATGGCTTCCAGCATCTCTGCACGGCGTTCTGGCTTGATTTCTTCTTCTGTCCACAGATAACAGATGCAGAGTACCTGGCTAGGGGATACGGTAACGAAAACCGGCAACTCGGCCTGGCTTTCTATGCTGATGCGCATGACCGGCACACCTTCAGGCTCGGTTACAGGCAGTAAGCTGGCACTGACATCCGCCAGACCCATACGCCCGGACAGTATATTTTCTATACCAGACAAGCGCTTTATCAGCTCTTCCATACAATTCCCTCATTTTTTGAGCAATTACAAAAAGGACATAAGACATATTATGTCGCATTTTAGGCGTACGACATAAAATGTCAAGAGAGAAAAGTGAAAATAATTTTATGCTTTTTAAATAACTATTCAGGTGTGTCCCTATGATAATGGGATTTGCGACCGCACTTGGCAAAGAATGAATTCAAGAAGCTGACAAGCAGCGTATAACCGCGTCGTCTACAGCCTTGCCGCCAGGCAGGCATTCGCGCAGGGTCTTCCTGGCTTTGGTCTTGCTGGCGTTCACAGTTTGAGTATCAGGTATCAGCCAGCTTTGATAACGTGGCGTGAAAACCCCGTCGTGAGAATTACGAAAACGGAATGGCAGGGAAATGATGGTGCCGTTCTGGTTCACCTGCACATGGAAATGCAGATGCGGTGTAGCGGAGTAACCGCTATTGCCGGAGAGCGCCAAAACGTGACCCGCTTCCACGCGCACACCTGATTGCACCTGGCTGGAGTTTTGCATGAGATGGAAATAATCGGCCCAGGTGCCGTCGTCATGCAGGATACGGACATAATTGGCCTTGTCAAAAAATTCAGCTTCAGTCTTGCCATTGTCGGCAAACTGGCTGACCACTTCCACGACATAACCGGCACGCGCCGCCACCACTGTCGTGCCCATGGGCATATCGATATCGACGGCATAACGGGTGGCAACGGACTGATGGGTAAACTGAGGGCCATCGGCGGCTTGCAGAATCTGGAAACCCTGGCCAGCGACAAAGGGAATTTGATAACTGACATTCGCATCATGCCGGGCATTGGGGTCGCCTTGCACGAACTGGCTACTGTAATCGATGGTATAACCAAATTGCGCGTTTTCAGCAGAAATTTGTACTAATTCCATGCTTTGGCCGCCAGTCAGTTGCGCCTGTATGGGCCATCTTTTGCTCGACGTCAGATTACTGAAACTGCTCAGCTGCAAGGTGACCGTGACTGGCATGCGACTGTTATTGGTCGCCTGCAAAGCATTGGAATATGTACCTTTGACAGTCTCGATTTTCACCAGCTCATTGCGGGAATATGCTGGCAGCACGAAACCGAGAGAAATTCCCAGGCAAAATGAGGCAAGAAAAAATATTCTTCGCGCTGACATGGATATCCGGTTCAACGCGGCGCACGCCATATCGTGCGGCCACCTATATTCGTGCTCTCAAGTTCACCTGCATCGCGCAGATTTTCAAGTAGTGGCAATACCACTGACAAAGCCAAGGCTTCACCTGGCCAGTCTATCCAGAAGCTGGCAATACCCTCAGCCGTATCAGCACTGTTCGGGTACAAGCGCACATATTGGCGTATGGAATTCATGATGAATTCGAGATCTTGTGCCTGCATTATGCTTCCCCTCTTTTGACATTTGCCTCTTGCTGTATCACGCGAACCAGGCCAGCACTGGCGTCTTCAATATAATCCAGCACCAAGTCAAAACCGTCAGGGCCGCCATAGTAAGGGTCTGGCACAATCTCGCTGTCACTCTGGCCTGCATAGGCCATCATCAGTTTCAACTTGTGCTGATGTTCAGCCGGGCAAGCAGACTTCATCCTCGCCAGGTTTTCTTTATCCATGGCCAGCAACAGGTCAAATTTTTCAAAGTCACTGGCGATCAGCTTGCGTGCTCTTTGCTGTGACAAGTCTATGCCACGGCGCGCCGCAAATTCCTGTGAGCGCGGATCAGGTGCTTCACCTATGTGATAAGCATGGGTACCGGCAGAGTCTATATGCAGATCCAGCCCGGCTGCTTCAGCATGGCTGCGGAATACCCCTTCTGCACTCGGTGAACGACAAATATTGCCCATGCAGACAAACAGGATCGCCTTGGTCGCAGAGTTTTTCATGAGGAAGTCATCAAGTTCTTAATAGAAAGACAAAACATCTTATCGCTCCTGACATGCTAACACGCAGTTTTCGCGCCAGTAAAGCCAGATTCTGGCGTGAGTAAGACACATGTTATTATTTCAGTCCAAGCCAGAACCTCATTCACATAGACACGTATGACAGACACCACCTCAAACACTACAAGCACCATCAGTTTTCGCCCCGCAGTTGACGCTGACGCCGAGATTATCGCCGCGCTGGTGAATAGTGCTTACCGTGGCGACAGTAGCCGCCAGGGCTGGACTACAGAAGCAGATTTATTACAGGGTTCACGCATATTTCCACCTGAAGTACGCGAACTGATCGCGAACCCAAATTCTGTCATCCTGCTTTGCCTGCAGGGTGAAGACATCATAGGTTGCGTCAATCTGGAAAAAACTGAAGGTGCTGCCTATCTGGGCATGTTTGTCGTGCGCCCAGTCCTGCAGGGAAATGGCATAGGCAAACATTTCATGCAAACCGCAGAAAAGCATGCGCAAGACTTATGGGGCATAAGCAAGATCTGGATGACCGTCATCAGTGTCAGGAAAGAACTGATTGCTTATTACGAGCGTCGTGGCTATGCGCGCACAGGCCGCTTCAAGCCCTTCCCTTCGGACAATGGCAAGGAACAGATGTTGGTTGAAAATCTGCAGTTTGAAGAGATGGAAAAAATCCTGGGCCAAGTTGGCTAATCTGGCTAAACCAGATTACTCTGGCTCTTGAGGATAATAAATGCTGACGGCAATGGCAATGCAAAAAGCGATGCCTACGCCGTACAGCAAGCGTATGTCACTACCGATGAAGTAGGGATAAAACATCAGTCCCACAGCCAGCCATTTGACACGCTTGTTGGTTTTTTTTCTGCCATAGTAAAACGCCGCCATACCCAGCAAGCCAAAAGCAAAGGCAGCAATCAGGTAAGCTGGTGAGGGTAACAGACTCCACAGCAGTGCCCAAAGTTCCTGTTCATCCATATAGCATGCGTCCTTAGTAGAATAGTCAAGATAGTACAGGAAATTGAACAGTACCATGAGCGCACAGATCAGCAATATATTGCAACAGGCAATTGCACTTCACCAGCAAGGCAAGCTAGCCGCAGCGGAAGCACTGTACCTGCAAGTCTTGCAAGCCCAGCCTGAGCATTTTGATGCCCTGCAATTACTGGGGGTGATTGCCAAACAAAGCGGTGATGCAGCGCTGGCAGTGACACGCCTGCGCCAGGCAATCGCTATCGATGCGCAACAGGCAATTGCACACGGCAATCTGGGCACAGCCTTGCAGGATCTGGGATTACCGCAAGAAGCCTTGGCCAGTTATGACATGGCCTTGCAATTGAAACCGGATTACGCCATGGCCTGGAATAACCGTGGCAATACCTTGCGCAGCATGGGGAAACTACCTGCCGCCCTGCATAACTATGACAAAGCCCTGCGTCTCAATCCACGCTATACAGAAGCTTTACTAAACCGCGGTATCGCCCAGCAAGAAATGGATGAGCACCAACAAGCCTTGCAGGACTTTGATGAAGCCCTGACATTAAAACCGCAAGATGCCGCCATCCATTTTGCCCGCGCCTTCAGCCTGCAATGTCAGCGACTGTATGAAGATGCCATCGCTGGATATGAAGATGTCTTGCACTTGCAGCCTGAGCACATACAGGCCTGGTGCAATCGCGGTATCTGCCTGCAAAAAATAAAGCAGTTTGCAGCCGCTCTGGATAGCTTTGAGCAGGCAACAAAAATCAAACCGGATTACGTCAAAGCCCATCTGCAATACGGCAATACATTGCGCCAGATGGGGCGAGACGATGCTGCCATTGCGGCATACCAGACGGCAAGCAATCACTGCAAAGACGATGCAGAGCTGGCGCAAATCCATTATGCGCTGGCAGCACTGGGAGTGATGGATACGCCCGCAATGTCACCGCCCGCCTATGTTGCAGATTTATTTGATCAGTATGCTAGCCATTTTGATGAGCATTTGCTGGAAATCTTGCATTATCAGGTGCCGTCCTTGCTCAGCAAGGCAATCAGCAAGCATGTCAAAGCAGAGCCCGGCAATTATCTGGACCTGGGTTGCGGTACAGGCCTGTGCGCAGCTCATCTGCGGGCAAACGCCAGCAAGCTGACAGGTTTAGACTTGTCAGAAAAAATGCTGAACCAGGCCAGAAAAACAGGCTTGTATGATGAGCTGCACTGTGCAGAAATTAGCGACTGGCTGCAACTGCAAGACCAGGATTTTGATCTCATCATGGCAGCCGATGTATTTGTGTACATCGGTGACCTGAATCAGGTATTTTCTGCTGCAAGCCGTGTCACGCAGGCTGGTGCAGTGCTGGGATTTTCAGTAGAAATAGCGGATGAAAGCGCAGACTATATTCTGCGCCCATCCCAGCGCTACGCACATAGCCATGCCTATCTGCAGCGGCTGGCACAATCACATGGCTTTAAGATAGTCGAAACCAGCCAGGAAATTGCACGTCAGGACAAGGGCGAGGATGTGCACGCCCACATCCTGGTGATGATAAAAACCTAGGCCATCAGCAAGATGGCGATGCTGGTAGCCACACCACCAGACCAGACCAGGGTACGCAAAGTCCCCTGATTCATCAAATAGGTAATGATGTAGACGATACGGATGGCGATGAACAAGACTGCCAGTTGATCTATACGGGCTTGATTGGCCTGGGCTTGCTGCGCCAGGACAACCGCTGCAATAAACAGCGGCAGGGCTTCAAAGCCATTTTGCTGTGCTGCATTGGCGCGCTGCTGCCAGCCACTCAATCCCTTGGCCCATTCCCTGGGATTGTTATTGTCATACCTGCCTGCTTCACGCGGCACTTTTGCTGAGCCGCCCTTGGCCAGGCCGACTGTAATTATCGGTAACAGGCAAGCTGCCAGTACGCACCAGTTTGCTATCGTCATTTTTATCTCCTGGAATAATGTGAATTCAATTTCAGAATTGCACGATACCAGCAGTCACAACAAGTAGCAGCAAAAATCTGTTTTGCTTAACTAAACTCCTACACCTCCAGCTTCCATCCCGCCTGTGTCAAAGGCAGTCGCGTGACTGGCTTGCCACCCGCCGCCAGCAAGGCATTGGCAATAGCCGGGCCTATCGACGGCGGCCCTTCTTCACCCACGCCCTCTGACTTGTCACCTGCACTGATCACCAGCACATCCAGCGCGGGCGTCTGCGCCAGTGTGACCAGAGGATAGCTATCAAAATTGCCCTGCTCTACCTGGCCATCCTTGAAACTGATTTCACCAAACAGGGCAGCCGACAAACCAAACAGGGTGCCACCCATCATCTGTGCTTCGACTGCCTTGGGATTGGCGACCACGCCAGGGCTGATGCCAGCAGTGATTTTTACTATGCGGAATTGCCCCGGTTTACTGACCGCAATTTCGACGATATGGCCGCTGAATAATCTGTCGCCACTGCCGTTCATGGCAAAGCCGCGATAGTGCCCCTTGGGCAAGGGCTTGCTCCAGCCTGCACGTTCTGCCAGTGCATTGACGAAGGCAATGGCTTTGGGATTATGTTGCAACAAACGGCGGCGATATTCCAGGCTATCCATGCCCGCCTTGCGCGCGGCCTGCTCCAGTGTGTGTTCAAGAAAAAAGCAATTTTGCGAATTGCCTACTGAACGCCAGTAAGAGCAGGGAACGCCAAAATCAACGCGTGTCCAGCGCGTATCGAATGAAGGGAATTTATAACTGTTACCGAACCAGCCCATGATATAGGTCCAGTCAAGACCATCCCTGGCAGGGCTATTCGTAACGCGTGTATATTCGAGCAGTGAAGGGCCAGCAGTATCCAGTCGCAAAACCAGTGGCAGATGATCTTTGTCCAGGCCCAGTTGCACGCGGGCAGTGGTGATGGGACGGTAATAGCCAGCCCGCATATCGTTCTCACGCGACCAGATGGTTTTTACGGTGGCACCAGCCGCCCTGGCGATCAAGGCTGCCTCGATAGCGAAATCATGTTCCAGCCTGCGGCCAAAACCGCCGCCTACGTGCTGGGTATGTACCTGTACTTGCTCAGACTGCAAACCCAGGGCCCTGGCGACACCATTTTGTGTGTCTGTCTGGCTTTGGGTGGAGAGCCAGACCTGTGCACCTGAGGCTGTCACTTCAACAGTGGCATTCAGGGGTTCCATCGCTGCGTGCGCCAGGAAGGGAACATCAAAGCTGGTGTCGATAATGCTGCCGGCCTCTTTCATTGCGGTCTCTGCAGCACCTTCTTTTTGTTTTTTCGGACGAGGAAAGAGCTTGCCCTCGCCAGCGGCAACTGCCTTCAGCAAACTGTCGCGCATATCTGCGGTATTGATGCTGGCATGTGCACCATCTTGCCATACTGGCTTAAGTAGTTGCACTGCCTTGTGGGCGATCCAGTAACGTTCTGCGACTACAGCCACGGCATTGTGCAGATGCACGACCTTGCGCACCCCCTTAACCGCCAGCGCAGGGCTGTCATCCACACTTTGCAAACTGCTGCCAAAACGCGGCGCATGCAAAACAGCCGCCATCAGCATGCCCGGCCTTTGAACATCGATGCCAAACACGGCACTGCCATCTACCCGCCCCGGAATGTCAGGGCGTGGCGTTGACTGCCCCAGCACCTTCCAGTCTTTGGGTGATTTGATGACAGGTTTTTCTGGCGGCGTCAGCGTTGCCGCTGCCTTGATCAAAGCGGTATAGGGCAAGCTGCGGCCTGTCGCAGCATGGTTCACTTGCGCCTGAATTGCCACACAGTCTTTTATATCGACTTGCCATTGCAAGGCTGCTGCCTGCAACAACATTTGCCTTGCTGCTGCGCAGGCTGGTGCTATCGTTGTCATTGCAGTGTTAAAACCGGCACTGCCAAAAGTGGTGATGCCGGGTGGCCATTCCCTGTGGAATTGCTTGACGACAGGTGCATGTTCTATGCGTACATTGGCGATGGGAATTTCCAGTTCTTCGGCAACGATCTGAGCAATCGCCGCATGTGTGCCCTGCCCAAGATTGGTGACCGTAGTGTAAGCAGTCACCACGCCTGTGCCGTCCATGCTAAGCCAGAAATCAAAGGGCGAATTAAAGGGCGACCCTGCCTTGCTTTTCTCATCCGCTGCCAGGCTATCAAGCATGGCTAGTGTGCTACTACCCAGTACCCAGGCACCGGCTACCAGAGAAGATTTCAGGACATTCCTGCGCGCAGGTGAAGCAGCTGTCGTCATGTCTTTGCACCTTTCTTGCCTGCTTGTGGCTTGAGTCTGGCGGCCGCAGTATGTATGGCCGCCCTGACACGCGGATAAGTACCGCAACGGCACAGATTGGTCATGGCAGCATCGATTTGCTTGTCGTTGGGATGTGGCGTGGTTTTCAGCAAGGCGGCAGCCGCCATCAGCATGCCTGACTGGCAATAGCCACATTGCGGCACCTGATGCTCTATCCAGGCTTGTTGCAAGACATGGCTGCGGTCCGGCGACAAGCCCTCGATGGTCGTGATACTGCGCCCGTTCAGGCTTTCCACAGGCATGACACAACTGCGCAAGACCTCTCCATCCAGATGTACGGTACAGGCACCGCATTGCCCGGCACCACAGCCAAACTTGGTGCCAGTCAGGCCCAGGTCTTCACGCAGTATCCATAGCAGTGGAGTATCGCCATCTGCCTGACACTTGCGCACTTGCCCATTTACTTTCAGACTCACATCCATCTTCCCACCTGTCCAAGTTTGTATGCCTATTGGGTTGGATTATCTGGCAATTGCCTGTGCCATGGCAGGCCTTGTGACGAAACCCCGAAACCCTGTCTCTACTCCCCTTCCATATAGGCAAATACGGCCATGCAGACTGCTATACTGCTGTCATGGAAAATGCACGCCCAGATACTTCCGCCCTGAACCAGGCTCACCCTCTCACGGCTATCAGTTTGCTCAAGCTCTTGCTGAGCAATATCCTGGTATGGACCAGTCTGTGTGCCATTGGTGCTCTCGGCAATTATGGTGACCTGATCAAGTACGGAACTACCCAGCGTAGCTTTAGCGAGATACTGTGGTTCTGGGTCAGCAGCCATTTTCTGATGATGGTTTTCAGCACTTGCCTGTATCTGATTTTCATGCGGCATGAACGGCTGCTTAGCAAGGCAGCCGGCATAGCGCTGGCTTATGGCGTCATGCTGCTGTGCTTTTTGCCATTCGAATTGATATATATCTCCATCCTTGATCTGCTCAAGGACAAGCCCGGTTTTGGCTGGCAAGACATCGTGAGTACGGCTTTCAATCTGCGTGGCTTTACCATCTTCCTCGAATTTGCCTGGTCCACTGGCACCTTCATTGCCGTGCTGGCAATCTGCACCTGGCGACAGGCGAGAGTGCGTGAGCAAGTCCTGCAGCAATCCATGAATGATGTATTGCATCTGCGGCTGGATCTGGAGCAGCAAAGGCTGGATGCCTTACGCGGGCAATTGGAGCCGCACTTCATATTCAACTGTTTGAATGCCATCAGCGCCCTGGTCAGAAGCGATGACAAGCGCATTGCCCTGACTGGCTTGAACCGGCTCAGTGATTTGCTGCGCTATGCGCTGACCGCCAGCAGCAAAGACTGGGTAAGCTTTGAGGATGAAATGCTATTCATCCGTGATTATCTGGAATTGCAAAGACTGCGTTATGGTGAACGCTTGCAGATCAGCGTCGCAGGCGATACAGCAAGCGTATTGGCAGGTGACTGTCCGCCATTGCTACTGCAACCTTTGCTGGAAAACGCCTTGCGCCATGATCTGGATTGCCATGAAGGCAGTAGCGATATCCGCATGCAATTCAAACTGCAAGGTGACGAACTCAGCATCAAGGTAAGCAATACCGTCACCGATGGTGTCGCCGCCAACCCTGGCCTGGGACTGGGCCTGCCGCAGACACGCGCCAGACTGGAACTGATTTATGCGGGACGCGCCAGCATGCATAGCGAACGTACACAAGATGGCGGTCAGCATCGCTATGAAGTGGAAATCCGCATGCCCTTGCATATGCCGGAAGGCACAGTGACATGAACACGATACGTGCACTGATCGTCGATGATGAAGAACCGGGGCGCACCAATTTGCGCTATGCCTTGCAGGATCATCCCAACTGGAGCATCGTCGCTGAATGCGCGAATGTAGCAACAGCGCGCGAAGCACTGGATGCGTATGCCGTTGATGTCATTTTCCTCGACATACAAATGCCACGTGAAACCGGGCTGGCTCTGGCACGTGAACTGAGCACTCAGACTACGCCACCACTGGTGATTTTTGTCACGGCATTTAACGCCCATGCAATAGAAGCCTTTGATCTACATGCTCTTGATTACTTGCTGAAACCTTTTGACGATGAACGGTTTTCAACGTCGCTGGAACGAGCTGCTGCCATGCTCAAACAGCGTCAGCAAGCCAGCTATGCGCAAGCCATGAGTCAGTATGTCAAAGCTGAAGATGAGGCAAAGAAAGAGCAACCAGCTTACTGGAAGCAAATCAGCGTGCGCTCGGTAGGTCGCATAGAGTGCATACAACTGGCGGATGTTTTATGGATAGAGGCGGCAGGGAATTACATGCAATTGCACATGGTACAGAGACAAGTATTGCACAGGGTTGCTATGAGTCGATTGGAAAAACATCTCGATCCGGCAAGCTACATGCGCGTACACCGCAGTGCCATAGTGCGTTGTGACCAGCTCAGCCAGCTTGAAGTGTTGGGAGATGGAGTCTATCAATTAGTGCTCGCCAACCAGGATAAAGTTCCGGTCAGCGAGCGCTATGTTGCTGAAGTCAGACGGCGCATGCATGATGGTTTACGCCCAACCTGATTCATTTTTCATTACCAGACTTTGACTCTATTCTTCGGTGCCAGATAAAGTTTTTGGCCAGGCTGCACGGCAAAGGCATCGTACCAGGCATCCAGATTACGCACGGTCAGCACGCGGTATTGTCCTGGCGCGTGTTCATTGGTGATGATGGCTGTGCGCAAGGTTTCATCACGCATCTTGCCGCGCCAGCTGCGAGCATAAGCAAGGAAAAATTCCTGTTCATCTTCCTTCGTAATCGCCTGAGCTTTTTGCTTCATCGAGGTACGATAGGCATCATAGGCTGCCATCAGACCCGCCAGATCGGCAATGTTTTCACCCAGGGTTTGGGCACCATTCACGGATAGGTCAGGGAAGGCCTTGTATTGATTGAACTGGGCGATCAGAGCTTTGGAAGAAGTCTTGAAATGCGCCAGATCAGCCTTGCTCCACCAGTTGCGCAATTCGCCTTTGGCATCGAACATGGAACCAGAATTATCAAAGCTGTGGCTGATTTCATGCCCTATCGTGGCACCGAGAGCACCGTAATTGGTGGCGTCGCTGGCAGCCAGGTCAAAGTTGGGTGACTGCAAATACGCCGCCGGGAAATTGATGGCATTTTGCAGTGGCATGTTGACGGCATTCACCAGTTGCGCATTCATGCACCATTCAGTGACATCGACAGACTGGCTAAATTTAGCAAGGGCGCGGCGGTATTCAAATTCCTGCGAACGTTCGCGATTACCATAGGCATCATTCGCATCGACCACCAGGCCAGAGTAATCGCGCCATTTGTCTGGATAACCAACGCCGACATAAGTCGATTTGATTTTGGCCAGTGCTTCTTGCTTGGTCGCTGGCGTCATCCATTTCAGGACCTGTACACGCTCGCCAAAGGCAGCCAGGATATTGCTGACCATGCCATTGATGCGGGTTTTTGAATCAGTAGAGAAATTCTCGGCCACATACAATTTACCGACTTCTTCACCTACCGCATTATTGGTTGCTGCCACTGCATATTTCCAGCGCGGCTGCGGTGCTTTGGCACCGCTAAGTGCGCTATAAAACTTGAAGCGCTGATCAAAGAAAGCCTGCGGCAATACTGTGGAACGCGTGTTAATGGCATGAAAGCGCAAATAGTCTTGCCAGCTTGCCAGCGGCGTTTTCGCCACCAGTGCCGATGAGGCTTTTAATGCACCCGGATGCCAGATAATGAACTTGCTTTGCCCATCCAGGCCCGCTGCCTTGAAATAGGCTGCCCAATCCAGGCCAGCGGCTTTTTTGTTAAAGTCAGCCAGGGTCCAGGTATTGTCAGCCTTTAAAACATCGGACGTGGCCTCACGGTTGGCATGGCCTTTGGCGATCAGCATTTCCAGATCAAACACCCGCTTGGCGGCTTGCTCAGCATCAGGCACATTTGCCAGCTTGAATGTCGCGGCTATGTGCGCAAGATAGTTTTTCCTGATCTCTGCCATTCTGGGGCTGGCTGACAAATAGTATTCACGGTCAGGCAAACCCAGGCCGCCTTGCAGCAAGTAGGGCATGTATTTCGTATGGTCGTGGAAACCTTGCGATACCCACAGGCCAAACAGGTTTTCAGTAAATACATTGGTGGCATTGATAGGGTCGACATCGGCACGCAAATGCTTGCCCAGGTATGTCGCCAGGGCAGCCTTGTCTTTCAGGTCGGCGATGCTTTGCATCTCGCCCTGCAAGGGTGCCAGGCCACGTTTATTGATGACATCGGTATTCAGGTAAGAGGTGTAGAAATCACCGATCTTGCGCACCGCACTGCCTGCTTCTGCCTTGGTCGCCTGTTCTATGATCTTCAAGACCTTGGCATCGGACTCTTCTTTCAATACATCAAAAATACCGACTGCGACTTTGTCGTCAGGGATGACGGCAGTTTTTTCCCAGCCGCCGTTGGCATAGCGGTTAAAGTCATCACCAGGTGCGACGAAAGTATCCATGCCGATTTCTTTTTTTGCTGGCGCTGCGTTTTTTGAGACAGGAACATCAGCGGCATGCGCCATGCTGTGCAACAAAGGCAGGGCCAGCATGACTTGCAGGCAGACGCTGGCAATAGGTTTTAATTTGAATGTTGTCTGGTTCATTATTTTCTTTCTTGTGAAATCTTGTAGAGATTTTGTCTATTGATAGACAACACAGACTTGGAAATCATTTTCCAAGACAAGTTCCATCATCTTCTTCTATTTTTAATTATTTCCTTACTTTCGCAAAAGCATCATTTTCTTTCCAGGCAGGCATTTTTGCTGCATTGGCAATTTCGCGACCGAGGTTCAGCGTGAATTGTGCCTGTTCAGTCATGCCAGACAAATCCCAGCTGGCATCATACTCATCGGTGACCTGATGATAACGCTTGCCATAGCCACGGGCTTTTTCCTGCGAGGCCTGCGGGTCATTGATGTAGTCACGGCCACTGCCTATGGAAAATGCCGGCACGCCCGCCTTGGCAAAACTGAAATGGTCACTGCGGAAATAACCGCCTGCCACGTCCATCCGTGGCGGGGCAACTGTCATGTTCATGCCTTGTGCGACCTTGTTGGTGGCGACGATGAGGTCACTGCGGTCTGCACCAAAGGCACTGATATCTTTGGTACGGCCTACAAAATTAAGCGTATCAAGGTTCAGCGCAGCAGCCGTTTTATTTAATGCCCATAAGGGGTGGGCAGCATACCAGGCGCTACCTAACAGCCCCTGCTCTTCTGCGGCTACCCACAAGAACATCTGACTGCGTTTTGCAGGTTGCTGCACTGCTGCTTTTGCCATGGCCAGCAAGGCCGCTGTGCCAGAGCCATTATCCACCGCACCGTTGTAAATCTGGTCGCCTGTGCCTTCTTGCTTGCCCAGGTGATCCCAATGTGCGCTGTAGATCACCAGTTCATTTTTAAGCTGCGGATCTGTGCCAGGTACTATGCCCGCGATATTGAATTGCTCCAACTGGCGTATTTGCGATTTTGCCTCACCCTTGAGCCTGGCCTTGATCGCGACTGGCTTGAAGTCCTTGCCTTCGGCAGCCTGACGCAAGGCATTCAAATCCTGGCCTGATGCGGCAAACAGGGTGCTTACCGCAACTTCGGTAATCCAGCCTTGTATCGCCAGGCCTTTGGCATCTTTATTTGCCAGCTGGAATTGCTCGCCCATGCCGCCGTTTTTCAAGACATCCCAGCCGATATTTGCAGACGCATCGGTATGTATCAGCAAAACCCCGGCAGCACCACGGCGCAAGGCTTCTTCGGTCTTGTAAGTGCGGCGACCGTAATAAGTCAGGGCTTTACCACCAAACCGGTCTGGCTGCTCTGCTGTGGGTTGCGGATCATTTACCATGACGACCAGAATTTTACCTTTGCAATCAACACCCTTGAAATCATCCCATTGCTCTTCTGGCGCGTTGATGCCATAGCCGACGAACAGCAACTCATGATCAAACTGATGGGTACTCATGGCATCACCTGCACTCCAGATCCAGTCATCACCAAAAGTCAAATTGAGCGACCTCGCCAGATGTATATTGACAGAGCTTTCTAATGGCAAGGACTTGATACCATTGATGTTGACTGCTTGTCTGTAGCTCTTGCCGTTGGCGGGCAACAGGCCGGCTACAGCGGCCTGGGTTTCCAGGTAAGCCACCGTCAGGTCACCACCGCGCTGACCAGTGCCACGACCTTCAAACAGGTCAGAAGACAAGAGTGCCAGATGGGCGCGCAAAGCGGCTTCCTCAACTTTGGCAGCGTGTATCTGTGCGAAACTATACGTTGGAAGTGTCAGAGCAAGGCCAAGTAAAGCCGCAGGCAAATAATGCAGAGGATGTTTTTTCATATCGTTATTACTCAAAACAAGGCAATAAAAAAACCGGCCTGTCAAAAAAACAGGCCGGCTTCGTCAGTCAATACTTCAAGCCAGGTGCCGCAATTCGCGCAAGGCCACGGATACCGGTGCCAGATCCGGTCCCTGTGCGCTAATGGTGGTCAGCAAGGCAGTCAGCCTGTCTATGGCTGGTGCATGCTGTGTATGCCAGTTGCCGACATCTTCCTGGCGCGACAACAGGCCACGGGTGATCTGGCTGGCGATGGAATACACGTCATCCCTCGCACTCCCGCGTGCTTGGGTCTGCCACAAGGTATCTGTTGGCAGACGGTTGATCTGATTGCGCCAGCCGGTCAGGCCCAGTTCATCATCAATGCCGAAGTAGGCGCGCGCTGCCAGTTCCAGTGTGCTGCTGGTGCTTTGTGCCAGGTCAACCAGGTCGAGTGCCGGGAAGATGTATTCCAGCGCCGTCAGGTTTTGTGCCAGCGTGGCTTCTACCCCGGCTTGTGTCAGTGCTTCAGCTTCTTTTTGCCAGCTGGCGTGGGCATTGGCTGGCAGCCAGTCTGCCAATTGCCAGCGCAGTTCGCGTGCAGCCGGTTGATAACGTTGTATCAGTGTCGGCAGATCAGTGCTTTGTGAACGTATGCGTAGCATCCAGCGTGAAGCCCTCTGGGCAATCGCGATGAGTTTGGACAAGAGATCAAGTTGCAGTTTTGAATCGACAACGTAATCAAGCGAGTCGATCTGATCCCACAGTGCTTCCAGATCGAAAATCTCACGTGCCAGGGTGAAGGCTCGTATCACATCCGCCGCTGTCGCCCCTGCTTCAGAAGCGATGAAGTTGACAAAGGTTGCACCGGCACGGTTCACCACGGTATTGGTGATGAAGGTGGCGATGATTTCGCGCTTCAAAGGGTGATTCGAGATCGCTTCCGCAAAACGCTCAGACAAGACTTGCGGGAAATAAGCTTTCAATGCGCGACTGAAGAAAGGATCATCCGGCAGATTGCTAGCGACCAGTTCATCAAACACCGACATCTTTGCGTAGGCCAGCACGACCGCTCCCTCTGGTGCAGTCAGGCCCTGCTTCAATGCCTTGCGATGGAAGATTTCATCATCGCTGGGCAGGTATTCTATGGCACGGTTCAGGCGGCCCTGTTTTTCCAGCGACTGCATCAGCCTTTGCTGGCCATCGAGTACATACATTGGGCGATGGGTGGCAATATCCAGTGCCTGGCTTTGATAATAATTGTCGGTCAGGACCAGATGGCCGACTTCATCTGTCATTGACGCCAGCAAGTCGTTACGCTGCTTGAGGGTCAGGTCACCTGCTTCGACGATGCTACCCAACAAAATCTTGATATTGACTTCATGATCAGAGCAATCGACACCGGCAGAATTGTCTATCGCATCGGTGTAGATACGGCCACCTTTTTGCGCGAATTCTATACGGCCATTTTGTGTGCAACCCAAGTTGCCACCTTCGGCCAAAACCTTGCAGCGCAAGTCATTGCCATTCACGCGGAAGGCGTCACCGGCCTTGTCACCGACCTGGGCATGGGTTTCATACTTGGCCTTGACATAGGTGCCTATGCCGCCGTTGTATAGCAAATCTACAGGCGCTTGCAAAATGGCACGCAGCAATTCCACAGGTGCCAGTTCGGCAGTTTCTATGCCCAGCACAGCGCGTGCTTCCGGGCTCAGGCTAATGGATTTTGCACCACGTGGGAACACGCCGCCACCGGCAGAAATCAGGCTCTTGTCGTAATCATCCCAACTGGAACGCGGCAGGTTGAACAGGCGCTGGCGCTCGGCAAATGAAGTTGCCACATCTGGTGATGGGTCAATGAAAATGTGACGGTGATCAAATGCCGCCACCAGTTTGATATGCTCAGACAGCAACATGCCATTACCGAACACGTCGCCCGACATATCACCAATACCGGCCACGGTGAAAGCCGTGTCTTGCGTATTTACATCCTGTGAGCGGAAATGGCGCTTGACCGATTCCCATGCGCCACGGGCGGTGATACCCATTTTCTTGTGGTCATAACCGACCGAACCGCCAGAGGCAAATGCATCGCCCAGCCAGAAGCCATAATCTGCCGAGACACCATTGGCGATATCCGAGAAAGTTGCTGTGCCTTTGTCAGCCGCGACCACCAGATAAGGATCATCGACATCATGGCGAATCACCAGTTTGGGCGGTACCACCGCACCTTTGATGATGTTATCAGTCAAATCCAGCAAGCCGGACAGGAAGATTTTGTAGCAAGCCACGCCTTCGGCCTGATAGGCTTCGCGGTCAGTGGCGGGCGGTGCATTCTTGAGGACAAAACCACCTTTGGAACCAACCGGTACGATGACCGTATTCTTGACTTGCTGGGCTTTCACCAGACCCAGTATTTCGGTACGGAAGTCTTCACGCCTGTCAGACCAGCGCAAGCCGCCACGGGCAACCTTGCCACCGCGCAGATGCACGCCTTCAACACGCGGTGAATACACCCAGATTTCAAACAGAGGTTTGGGTTCTGGCACACCCGGCACTTCACGCGGATTAAGCTTGAAGCTCATGTAGGGTTTAAAAGCACCAGTGGCCGTGGTTTGCCACAGATTGGTACGCAGGGTCGCAACGATAGTCGCGATGAACTGGCGCAAGATGCGGTCTTCATCCAGACTGGCGACATTGCTCATCTGGGCTTCCAGCTGTTCGCGTATATGCTTTTGTGCCTGTTCGCGGTCACCGACATAATCTGGCTTGAAGCGGGCACCAAACAGCTCGGCAATCAGTTGTGTAATTGGCGCATTCTTGTTGAGTGCTGCTTCGATATAGTTCTGGCTATAGGCAAAACCCAGTTGTTTGAAGTAACGTGAGCAGGCGCGCAAGACTGCGATAGAGCGTGCATCCAGCGTGGTGTTCAAGACCAGGCGGTTCAGGTCATCGCTTTCAACCTCACCACCCCAGGCTTGCGAGAACAGGTTTTCAAAGCGCAGTTTGACCGATGACAAATCTGTATTGACGGGCAATTGCAAGCCCAGGTCATGTATCCACAAAGTCTCGGCACCGCTGACAATCGCGTAGGGATGTTCATCCAGTACCCTGGCACCCATGTGCTCCAGCACCGGCAGCGAATCAGACAAGGCCACTTTGGCGGTGTTATAAATCTTGAAGCGCAAATTACCAGGACCTGCATCGAGTGGACGGTACAGCTTGACCATCATCGGTGCACCGGCGTTCAGGCTGGCCAGCATGTCTGCATCTTCTGCACCAACCAGGGCAGAAAAATCTTCGCGGTAAGCAGTCGGGAAGGCATTGGCAAAACGGTTTGCCAGGCTCAGGCCATTGCCTTCGCCGTGCGAGCGCAGCAACTCTGCCGTGCAATCATCTTCCCAGCGTTGTGCGAGTTTGGCGATGCGTGCTTCCAACATCGCCAGATTGACGTTTTGGGGTGCGACATCCTTGGCTCTGACCAGATAATGGATGCGCGCCAATGGGCTGTCGGTCAGCATGGGCGTGAATTCTATGGACTGACCATTCAGCGCCATCATCAATTCATTGCCTATCTTGACGCGCAACTCGGTGTTATAGCGGTCACGCGGTACAAACACCTGGGCCGAAGTGAAACGGCCAAAGGGATCACGACGCAGGAACAAGCGGGTGCGCTGGCGTTCTTGCAGACGCAAGATGCCGATCGCATGCTCAGCCAGGGTAGCAGCATCGATCTGGAACAGCTCATCACGCGGATAATCATCGAGGATGGCTTGCAGGGATTTGGCCGCATGGCTCTCAGGTACGACGCCGGAAGTATTCATGACATTCACCACGCGCTGCCGTACCAGCGGGATATTGCCTACCGGTTCAGAATAAGCCGTGGAAGTGTACAGACCCAGGAAGCGCGATTCACCGATGACATTGCCTGCATCATCAAAACGCTTGACGGCGATATAGTCCAGCCAGGCTGGCCTGTGCACGGTAGCACGCGTCATGGCCTTGGTGACCATGACCATTTCTGTCGAATCCATCAAGGCCACTACTTCTGGCGGCAAACGGGTTTCTGCTGTTTTGACGGGACCACGCAAGATGCCCAGACCGGATTCAGCAATCGCCACCAGGCTGACATTGTCACCATCGCGTTTCAAGTCGTAGTCGCGCACACCGAGGAAAGTGAAATGGCGGTCTTCCAGCCAGGCCAAAAAGGCAAGCGCTTCATCACGTTTTTCTGGTGACTGGGTAGATTTCTCGCAAGCGGCGCGCACTTCGCGTGCACGTGCCAGCATGGGTTGCCAGTCAACCACGGCACCACGCACATCGGACAAGACACTTTTCAAATCTTCTACCAGCGCCTGCTGTGCCGCCTGGTCAACGATGCGGTCACATTCAACCAGGATCAGGGATTCGACCGGATCATTGCGTCCCGCAGCCTTTGCCGCTGCCACGGTGCTGACCGCAGTCACGCTGCCATTCGCATCACGCGCCACACTCATCAGCGGGTGCACTATCCAGTGCGCAGTACGGCCACTGCGGTTGATCGCCATGGTCACTGAATCCACCAGGAAAGGCATATTGTCATTCACAATCTGCACCACCGTATGGTCACTGACAAAACCATCTTCTGCCAGTGTGGGATTGAATACCCTTATTTTTGGCGTCTGGGCGGTACGTGGTGCGTCCAGCAAACGCCAGTGGGCATTTGCCTGGGCAAACAAGGTCGCAGGGCCACGGCTGATGATTTCATCCGGGTCAGTATTTTCAAAATAGGTGGTAATAAAAGAACCCTGGCGTTCAGATGCCGGGCCAGTGTGCGCTTGCGCATAAGCAATCAGCTCAGCGAAGTGGGAAGAGGTCATACGTTCTCCTTCTATTGGAAGATAACGAGAGATAAAGATGCAAAGGCTGATGCACCATATTGTGCAAGTATCCTCCATTATGCAGATGGAAACAAACGGGATTTCCCATACGAGCGTACGGAAAATTGATCGCCAGACCACACAACTGGTATTGAGTGCAGGCAGTTCTGAGCAAGTGTTGCTTACTTACACAAAAATGCCAACAAAATGCGAGAACATCAAGCCTTGGCTAAATGCGGCTTTTTTGTTTTTTCTCAAGCCCGGTGAAATAGGAAGATACAAATTACAGGTAAGACTGCCTATGTGCAGTGCAGCATGAGGGCAAGCCCAGGCTTTTTTTCATGATTCTAATCAGGACTTACGCAAAATTGTCCCAGCAAGGCGCGGCGACGAAGACAGTACTTTAGTACCGATTTTACTAAATGCGGGAGCTGCAACGCAGCTGGGCGGTTTTGCGTAAATCCTGCTAGTGATTGAAACGAATGGGTTGCATAAACCAGCCCACGATACTGGCGACCAGCATGATGGCCGCCAGCCACACCAGCTTGCGCCATGTCTGGCCACTGCTTTTGAGTATCTCAAAACTATCGACAAAAATGGTTTCGCAAGCGCCATTGCCGGTATCGGTGCGGACGATACTGGTGCCGCGCTTGAAATCAAAACCATGGCTGTGTGAATATTCGGACAGGCGGCCACGCAGATGTATCTGGTCGCCGACTTCAACTTTTTGCATGATCTTTGCCAAGCCCGGCTGGTCGGTCAGTAAATGATTATTCGAAATGGCAGTCTGGTCAAAAGCAGCATATGCTTCACCCGTCGAAGCCTGGAAATTGCAGGTGAACTGGCCGCTGGAAAAGCTGACATCGCTGTAAGAACCATTGCGTGCGTTATTACCCCAGATTACGCAGATGTCCATGACATTCAAATGGTCATTCCATTCACGGTGCAAATAATCCCAACCGGTACTAGTATCGTGTCTGCTGACTACCAGGCCAACCAGGTCATAGTCATACAAGGGCTGTACTTTGTAGTCGACACCGCCTCGGCTGACTTCAAATGCGGTTTGATTAATCTGAGTTTGCACTGGTTCATTCAACAGCACATTGTTCAATTCGACCGGGGGCGGCAACACATCGCGCCGCCACATCGAATATAGCAAAAGGCAAAGGCTGAATGTCATCAGCCATTTCAAAAAAGTACGCATGGTCAACTAGCTCAGTCCAGCTTCAACAGACTGGCATCATGTAATGAACAAGCCTGAACTTTTGCGCCAAAGAAGTCAGCTTGTAATTGAAAAGCGCGCAAGACCCTCTGGCGCCCCAACTCATCATCCGGCAAGGTAAAAATCACCTTGAGTACATTGGCTGTATTTGTGCCCTGTATTATATTGACGGGCTGAACCAGAGTTGCCATGACAGTCGCTACAGTTGTAGTTGCTGCTTGCGGCAGCATCAACTGCATTTCAGCCAGAACTTCGGCTTCGGTGATGACGATAGTATCATGTGCGCCATGAAATTTTTTGCCGCCTGAACTTGGGTCGGCGATGCCGCCTGTGATTTCAAATTCGGTCGCAGAAATGCGCTCATAGTGGAACGCCTGCCAGCCACTGTTTTGCTGTTCTGCTGGCTGGGCCGCCAGAAACTTGCGGTTAGCTACTGCCGCCATGGCCATTGCTGCCATGCCTCCGCCAGCGATCATGCCGACTGGCAATATTTCGGCCAGGCTATCGGGAATATCTTCCACGCTGGTCAGACTAACTTCACTCATCTGTTGTCTCAATCAAAAAAACTGTTCATGCATTGTATTCCTGTTCGGGAGTATCAGGCACAAACAGTTTTATTGGATGGGAACGAACAAAGAAAACTTATTTGGCCGTGGCTTCTTCGCCTGCCTTGTCATCTTTCTTCTCATCTGGCGGCGGATCTTGGGGCATAGGCTTGCGTGGCAACATCTCGTTGCGGTTAGCGGCATGGGCAACGAAGCTGGCCAGTATCATGGAAGCCTGGGTCAGATCACTTTTTTGTACCTTGTCATACACATCCAGGCTGGAGTGATGGGTGCGGCTGAAGTAATCCATATCATCCTGAACGAACTGGAAGCCAGGTACACCAACACGGTCAAAGCTCACATGGTCAGTGCTGCCGGTATTGCGCAGCGTCGTGGTGGTCGCACCGACGTCATTGAAAGGTGCCAGCCAGGCATCAAATACCGGTTTTAATACGGCATTGTTTTCTGCATAGATGCCACGGATTTTGCCGCCGCCATTATCCAGGTTGAAGTAGGCAGAAATCTTGCTGTGCATGGGTTTGATGCTCAAGGGACCAGTCTGCTTGCGTGCAAAGCTGGGCAATTCCAGCTCTTTGGGATCAGTCGGCTCAGGACGGGAAGCGATCCATTTATTGACATAGGAACGCGAACCCAGCAAACCCTGCTCTTCACCACCCCACAGTGCGATACGTATGGTACGGCGTGGCTTGAAGCCGGTGGCTTTCAAGAGGCGCACGGCTTCCATCGCCATGGCAACGCCGGCTGCATTGTCGGTAGCACCTGTGCCGCCATGCCATGAATCCAGATGAGCGCCCAGCATGACGATTTCATCTTTTTTATCTGTGCCTGGGATTTCTGCCAGTACATTGATGGCAGCTTCCGGGTCTTCTTCGCTGAACGTGGCTTTGACATCAATTTCCAGTTCCACGTCTTTTTTCTTTTCCACCAGGCGATACAGGCGGTTATAGGTTTCGCTGGCGACTACCAGGCTTGGCGGGCCAGTCAATTCATCTTTCTTGTACGAGCCACCTTCCTGTACAAAGATGGTGCCATCTTCGCCACGGGTCACATTCAGGGCAGCGAGGGCTTTTTCTTCTGTCAGGAAAGTGCGCAGTTTTTTAGCAAATGCAAAACGCTTCAGATAAGCTGCTATGTCACCACGGCGTGAAGCTGCGGGTTCGAAATCGATTTTACTGAGCTCACTCAGTTCTTCATGCGAGTACCTGTGCGCATCTGCCTTTACATGTGGCTTGATGGGCAGGGGTTCGTCCAGCAGGACGATGGCACCAGCCAGCTTACCCTTCCATTTTGGTAAATCCTCATCTGCCGTCATTTTTGCGATAATCAGTTTGCCGCGCTGCAGCCCGTCTGTACCTGGCGTCCATGCCTTGGGGATGGCGTACAGATCGACTTGCGAAGGGGCTACCATGCGCAGGATAGTTTTTTCCAGCGTCCAGCCGCGACCAAATGGCGCGAAGCTTTCGCTGTGGATATTTTGCAGGCCCCATTCACCCAGCTTGCTGCGGGTCCAGTCGCCTGCCTTGCGCATGGCGGGTGAGCCGGTCAGGCGCGGGCCAATTTCATCGGTAAGCACACCCAGTATCTCTTGCGCCTTGGAGCGGTTCATGGCCTCGTCGCGCAATTTGGTGATCAGGTCAAGATCGACTTTTTCTTCGCTGGCGGCAAACGCAAGCTGGCCGCTAAAGCTGATGGCGATGACGGCGGTACCACATAAAACCTGCAAAATACGCATTCATGTCTCCTGTTTGGATTCTTCTGTCGAAGTTTCTGGTCGGATTGACCAAAACTCCCTGTGCGATGCTTTTTTAATTGCCGGCGGGGATCTTGATTGTCATTCTTATACCGGATAAAACTACCCTGCTTGGAGTGAGCAAGTCAACATTTGTTCCCCAACTTCCGTGCTTTTAAGAAATATTCCTTATTTTTAACAGGAATACCTGGAAAATTTGCTGGGACCCAATTTGTCATGGGGATAATGATGAACATGCAGATGACACCTTACTTTTGCCTGCATGGATCAAGGTTTTGGCGACACACTGGAACAATTGCAGCTTGACCTTGCCGGTCTTTGATATTTCAGACCGTTCCAGACTGGATGCGACTGTGGCGGTCGACTTTTACAAGCGCCAGAAGCAGCTATTTTTACTGAAATTTAGTAAGTAAAAGTGAATAACTAGCATGACAGTTAAAATCGCGAGTAGAATTCAGCGTCATTTTTTAAATCGTCGTATGCCGACAGGCATGATATCTGCTGCAAAGTCAGCTCAATATTGAAGGAATGTGTATGTCAATTAAGTCCCGTGTAGTCCTGGGTAGTGCGCTTGCCCTGTTGGTACTCAGCGCCTGTAATGATAAAAATGCAGACAAGGCCGCGTCGGCTTCTGCTTCTGCCTCAGCTTCCGCTACTGCCAGCAGCAGCGAAGTCGCAGCAACTGTCGATGGCACACCTATCAGCAAGAAGCAATTAGACCAGATCATGCAGCAGCAAGCTGCTCAAGGCATGCCTGACACGCCAGAAACACGCAAAATGGTCATCGACAATCTGGCTATGCAACTCCTGGTCGCCAAAGAAGCCGTGACCAAAGGCCTGGATAAAACACCAGACGTAGCTGATCAACTGGAAATGTCTCGTCAATCCATCCTGGCCAATGCCTACGTCAAGGATTACATCAAGACAGCGGCAGTCACGGATGATGCACTGAAAGCAGAATACGAAGACTTCAAAACCAAGAATGGTGGCAATGAATTCAAGGCGCGTCATATCCTGGTAAAAACAGAAGACGAAGCCAAAGACATCATCGCCAAGATCAAAAAAGACGTGAAATCCTTTGAAGCTCTGGCAAAAGCCAAATCACAAGATCCAGGCTCCAAAGCCAATGGCGGCGACCTGGGCTGGTTCAACCCACGTGGCATGGTGCCAGAATTTGGCGCAGCAGTTGCCAAGCTGGAAAAAGGCAAATTCACTGAAGAACCAGTCAAATCCCAGTTCGGTTATCACGTCATCATATTGGACGATTCCCGTCCTGTGGCTATTCCCCCACTGGAAGAAGTCAAAGCAGGCCTGACTCAGCAATTGCAACAAAAAAATCTGAAGAAAATGCTGGATGACATGAAGGCAAAAGCCAAGATAGAAGTCAAAGCAGCACCAGCCGCTGCTTCTGCGCCTGCCGCAACAGGTGCGCCTTTGACAGTGACGCCAACTGTAGTACCGGCGGCATCTGCAGCAGCATCCGCTTCTGCTGAAGCACCGAAAAAATAAGCCTTAGCAATTGTTGGAAAAGAGGGCCGTCAAGCTTCGCTTGGCGGCCTTTTTCTTTGCCTGCAAGCTTATTCCAGAGGTGTCAAATCATTGAACTATTGCCAAGTTAAATAAATCCTGAGACACTCGTTGTCAATATTTTAATCAATGTGCACGTAAAAGCTTAGCCATTTCACTCAGGAGACCCGTATGCCAGCCCAGACCATACCTTTCAACGGCAGTGAACTGGCTTTGGATGCGCGGCCTGACCGCCTGGACTTGCGTGACCGCATGTACACCCCCAGGGTCATGAATCTGCCAGTTGTTTTTCCAGACACTGACTTTATCAAGACCCGCCTCACCAAATACATCAAGACAAACATGATACTGAACCAGGGCGAAGATGGTGCATGCACCGGCTTTGGCCTGGCCGCCGTCATCAACTACCTGTTCTGGCTGCGCAATACCAATATCAAGGAAAGCAGCCCGCGCATGATTTTCCATCTGGCGCAACTGTATGATGAATGGGCTGGGGAAGATTATCTGGGTTCCAGTTGCCGTGGTGCCCTCAAAGGCTGGCACAAGCATGGGGTCTGCAGCCGTGAACTGTGGCCATATACGGTAGACAAAAACGACAAGGTAGTGCCCTTTGAAACTCCCAAACCCGGCTGGGAAAAAGATGCACTCAACCGCGCGCTGGGTGTCTATTACCGCATAGACAAGGCATCTATCACTGACATGCAGGCGGCGATTGTAGAGATCGGTGCCATCTACGTGTCATGCAAAATACATCAGGGTTGGGCGCTGGAACCTGGTAAAGCAAGGGTAGCCACTTTGACCAGCCTGGATCAAATGCCGGTCATCAATTTCAGTGAAATCAACACCGGTGGCCATGCCTTTGCCTTGCTGGGTTATACCGACCAGGGCTTTGTCGTGCAAAATTCCTGGGGCAAAGAATGGGGCTGGCAGGGGTTTGCCATACTCACCTATGATGACTGGCTGGTGAATGGTGGTGACGCCTGGACAGTGTCACTGGGTGTACCAGTGCGCTATGTCGATGCGGTGAACCGTACCCGTGCAGAAAAACAACTGGCGCCGCAGGCAAATATCCCACCTGCTGCTGCCTTCAAGGCCAGTGGTTCTGCGCTGATACCAGGTGCGGCGGGTGCGCCCAACAAGGCAGGGCAGCCGAATCTGAGCATGGACCAGGCATATAGCCTGACGGTGGTCATGGGTAATGATGGCGGCCTGATACAAAGACTGCTGGAAGTGGCCGATGCAGAAGCAACGGTAGAAAAAGTATTACTTCAAGCGCCGCAAGCCTGGCTGGAGCAGCAGAACGAAGCCAAGGGTAAGGACAAGGTTTTGAAGCTGGCCCTGTATGCCCATGGCGGCTTGAATAGTGAAGATGATTCCCTGAAACGCGTGGCCGCCATGGCACCATATTTTTTGGCGAATGGTATTTACCCGGTTTTCATTACCTGGAAGACCGGGCTCAGCGAAACCCTGGGCGATATCCTGAAGGACAAGTTGAAAGAATATCTCCCTGGCTCTGTACTGTCTGCCAGCTGGATTAGCCAGCTCAAGAATACTGCCGTAGATGTCATCGACCGCACGGTGGAAAGCATGGCTGCCAGCCTGGGTGGCAAATCACAATGGACGCAGATGAAGCAAAATGCTGCACTCTCCACTGAAGACGGCGACCCGGCGCGTGGCTTGCTGGTGATGGCTGATCGCTTGAAAGATTTGAGCAAGGCGCTGGGCAAGGGCAAGCTGGAAATCCACATGATAGGCCATTCAGCAGGTTCCATCGTGCATGGTCACCTGTTGGACTTGCTGGCGGCGCGCAAACTGACCGTCAATAGTTGTACCCTGTATGCGCCCGCCTGCAGTATAGAGTTTGCCGAAAACACTTACCGCCCCGCCATTGAAAATGAAGTGCTGGCGCGGGAAAATTTTCACCTGCACATGATGTCGGATGCACGTGAACGTGACGACAATGTCGCCCAGATTTACCGCAAGTCTTTGTTGTATCTGGTAGCCCGTGCTTTTGAATCCCGCCATAAAACACCCCTGCTGGGTATGGCAGCCAGTCTGGATGCTGCCTATTTCATCGGGGATAAAGCCAAGGATGGACAGTGGAATGACGCCAGTCTTGCGAGCCTGAAAAGCTGGAATAAATTTTACTGGGGCAAGAAACTGCCGAGCGACTTTGCCGCCGATGGCGAGGGTTTGATTGAACAGCAAAAAGCACAACTGCACATCATCCACGACACCCATGTTGACTGCGGCAAACGCCTGATCCCGCTTGCCCATGGCAGTTTTGATAATGATGTGAAGGTAGTCTCGCAAACCCTGGCGCGTATTCTGGGTCTGGAAACAGCAGATGCTTTGCCAGTGCCTGTGCAGGATCTGGATTATTGAGTATACCGGGCCGCAACATTTTATTGTTGCAGTCTTCCCCCTGACTTATTGACATCGCGCAACGGCAGATTTTTTGACCTTGGCTGATGTGCAAATTCGGCTTGATCTTGCATCCGCATTTATCCTGGTCTTTTTGATATGGGTGTGGTGGACAGAAAATTCTACTAATAATTTAATTGCAATATTGCTTTATTAATAATATGTTGTATGATGCTCAACGATGCGACTTGCATCATTCACAACAAATAGGAAATCGTAAACATGAGACGTAATTTATGCCTGACTTTCACTTTCTTTTCATTTTTGGCTTCCGGCTATGCTTTTGCAGCAGATAAAGAGCCGCCATCACCAATCTCTCCGGTAATGAAGTGTTTAACTGATTGCCTGAATTCAGGGCCATTCACACTTAAATACTGCATTAGTATCTGCGTTGACTAAATGCCATACTAAAGATCACATCCGGACTACCTGTTACGTTATTGTTCATCTAAGTTGCCATAAATCTTGGATGTAGTTTCAGGTAGTCTTGAAGTTCGTATATAAGAATTTTTGACCGTGTTTACTATAATCACGGTTTTCCTGATATCAAACACATGCCGTTTTATCTGATACTTCTTTGCAGCCTACTATTGCTTACCAGACCTGCTTACGCACAAGAGACCTTGCAAAGTAATCCTGCTGAGGCACAGGTAATCATCAATGGACAAAAAGGCGATTTGCAACAAAGTCGTGATTTCGTCGCTGGTAAGCTTATTATAGGAAGAAAAACCCTCACTGAAAGCGGCCTGAAAAATGTCAGTGAAATTTTACGACGTGAACCTGAAATCACTATTGCAAAAGATGGTCGTATAGGTTTGATGGGGCTGCCTGGCTATACACAAATCCTGATTGATGGCGTTGCACCAAGCGGTAAAGATCCCTTAGAACTTGACTTAATCCAGGTTGAAAAAATAGAGATCATCAAATCGGCAACAGCTGCCACCGGCCCCTTTGGCATCGCAGGAACCATCAATATAATAAGCCGCAAAGTCGTCTCAACACAGTCTTCACAGCTTAGTCTAGGTAGCACGGTGAAAGCTGGGCATTATGGTGCCAATCTGTCCTGGTCGACGAATCACGTATCCGCCAATAGCCCTTTTCGCTTTAATGCCTCTTTGTCTGCCAGCAGTGATGCAAAAACTACTGCAGATCACTATCGTATCTATCAAGCTACGACGACACCACTGTTGAACTCTGTACTTGATGGGAATAAGCAAGCAGATACCCGCTCTGACTTTGCAACTGCTACTACAGAATTAGTCTGGAAACCCAGCCCTGATCATAACTTCAGTTTTTCACCCGATCTTGGTCAGTTTAATATCCGAACAAATAGTACAGAACAAAGATCAAACAGTGCCAGCTTGCTTACCCAGAACCACGAAATTGCACAGGATCGATTCTCCAGTTACTCATTGCCATTACGCTGGAATTATACGACGCAGGATGATAGCCAGTTTGAAGTCAAGTTTAATTTCAATGATAATCAAATAGCCAATACCAGCACACAATCAATTCGGGAAACGGACACCGCACGCTACGACTTCTATCACCATCAAACTCAGGTCAGGAATACGAATTACTTTTTAATTGCCAACTACAAGACAGAATGGCAAGCTGATCATGAGATTGAGGCGGGTGTACACTTTTCTCGACATGATAGTCAGTCACAATACGAAAGCACCATCAACAATGAGATTGATTCCAGGCAAGCTATAGTCGGTTCCGTGAATCAGATTAAGAAAAGCAGCTACCGTCTCTTTATTCAGGATGACTGGCGTCTCAATAAATCGTGGGCTTTGAATCTAGGCCTGTCGACAGAGCAACAAGATTATCAACTTGATGAAAAACTGGCACAGCAACACCGCCATTATCAAATCTGGGCGCCCTCGTTTCACTTGTTGAAAAAAATCGATGGCGATAGTAAACGTCAATTACGTATATCTGTAGCCCGGACGTTTCAAGCGCCCAGTCAAAGCCAGCTCTTGCTGCGTCCACAAATCAATCCACTCGCGCCTTGTCGCAAGACATGTCAGGCCAACACGCCAGATACCCCTGACAGTGCGGGAAATCCTGATTTGCGAATGGAAAACGCCTGGGGTTTGAATCTGTCCTATACCCAAAGTATAGGTAGTAATAGCGAAATCAGTACTGAGTATTACTTGCGTGCGCTGCAAAATAAACTAGGCAGTCAACTCAATCTGGAAAATACCTTGTGGTCTGAACAACCGCGCTATGTCTGGCGGCCAGCAAATCTCGGACAAGCAAACATCCAGGGACTTAACCTGACATTCCGCTTGAATGTGCGTGATTTGTGGCCACAAGCACCCAAGCTGGAACTCAACGGCAGTACAGGCTATGCCAGATCTGTAGTAAGTGACATACCCGGTCCTGATAATCGTATTCAGGGGCAGTCCCCCTGGCACCTCAAATTAAATGGCAGCTTCACGATGGCTGACTTACCTTTGAAGCTTCAAGTTGATGCGAATTACTTGCCAGCAGATTGGTTACGCAGCAATTTTGCACTGCGTCGTTACCAATCACACCAATTGACGGTGAATACTCAAGCTTTGTGGACAATCAATAATAAACTGCGCTTGAGCTTGAACCTGGATAATTTATTCCCGGCTGAGAGCCTGCGCATAGATGAATACACGCAAGCAGTTGGCGGTTTGCAAAGAGTGACTTACACCGAGAATTACCGCAAGCTCGGCTTGCGAATGGAAATTAAACTATAGGAGACGAGGAGATAAATGAAACAGCAAATCAAGAAATGGGGAATCAATATTTTCCTTATCACTGCTACAGCAGCACTGGCATTGGCCATTGGTAGTCAAGTGCCCGCATTAATGAAAAATATGCGTGGGCCCTATAAAAATGGTGACTTCAGCGAGCACCTTGCTAATTTACCTCATAAGCTGACACTATACGGCACGACAAGTTGCCCTCACTGCGAAAATGCGCGGCTATACCTGAAGCGTGCAGGAATACCCTTTAATGATCAAATTATTGATCAGTCATCAATCGCGAGCACTGCTTATAAACGACTTGGTGAAGTTCATGTCCCGGTACTTGTCTCCAAACAAAAACTTATTGTTGGTTTTGACGAAAAATATTACGAAAATTTAAGTCAGCAAGTTTATGCAAAGTAAATTGAGCAAACTCAAAAAGATAGATATGAAAATTAAAACCTGGATAAAAGCCGCCACAATAATTGCTTGTTTCAGCAACCTGCATGCCCTGGCACAAACCGCGACCACTCCACAAGTATGCTATAGCCGTTGTATTAAACCAGACTTTGATGATTCTGAAAATTTCAACGAAGAGTTCATCGCTAAACTCAGAAAAATTCAGGCAAAGAAAAAAGAAGAAACCGATCCTGGTAAAATTTCTGAATTGGCTAAAGAAGAAGAAACTGAACTGGACCGTTTAAAAAGATCCTTGCTAAGATCTTGCAAAAGAGCATGTAGCTATTCTGAGTAATGAACGAACCTGGCCACAGCATTTTTTTTGCTGCGACCCGTTGCGGTTTTTATTTGACCAGCACCTTGTATTCCCAAGGCTTGAATTCAATTTTCTGGCCTTGTTTAATGGTCTCTTTTTTTCCATTAAACAAATTGCTGAGTCCAGCCGCAACCGGCTTGTTCAGGCTAAAGCTTTGCGTTTGCCCAGTCAGATTAAAAATACCGACTACTTGATTACCTGCCTTGGCACGTGAAAACGCATAGATGGCGTCGTCATTCGATGTCGCCATGCGCACCTGCTCGGCACCCGCCGTACCATTCCACAAAGCCTGATTGGTTTTCTTCAACTGAAACAGCGTGGTGTAGATTGCCTTATAAGAATGGTCTTGCCATTTGATGGGGTCGCGCTCAAAGAATTCCAGGCGCTTGGTATTGCCAGCCTCCTGGCCTGAATACAATAGCGGCATGCCTTTCAGCAGATTCGACAAGACCAGGAAGTTTTCTGCACCATCGCCCAGACGTTCAAACTCTGTGCCCTCCCATGAATTCAGATCATGGTTGGAGGTATGCAGCATGCGATAAGCGTTGGGATGAAATTTCTTTTCCAACCCAGCCATATAAGCTGCCAAGTCATTGGCGTTTTTCTTGCCCTTGGCAATCTCGCCAAACAAGTCCTTGAGTTGCCATGCATAAGTCATGTCAAAGGCTTTTTCATGCAAGTCTGTGGCCTCAGCTTCTGCCAGCATGAAGACCGGTTTTACCTTGTCTAGCGCTGCCCGTGCTTCGTTCCAGAAATCAGTCGGCACCATCTCGGCAACATCGCAGCGGTATCCATCAATACCGTATTCAGTCAGCCAGAACTTCAAGGCATCTATCATCTCTGCGCGTAGCTGCTTGTTGGCGTAATTGAGTTTGACGACATCCTGCCAGTCTGGCACAGGAGGGACGAATTCGCCTTTGTCATTTTTCAGGTAGTACTCAGGATGGGATGTAACCCAGGGATGGTCTCAGGCAGTGTGGTTGGCGACCCAGTCTATGATGACCTTCATGCCCTGTGCATGGGCGGCATCTACCAGGTTCTTGAAATCAGCAGCTGTGCCAAATTCTGGATTGACGCCCTTGTAATCGCGCACAGCATAATAACTGCCCAGCGTGCCCTTGCGGTTTTTTTCGCCGATAGGGTTGATCGGCATGATCCAGATGATGCCTACCCCCATCTTTTTCAGCTCAGGCAAGTATTCCTGAAAGCGCTTGAAACTGCCCTCTGGTGAATGCTGACGGATATTTGCTTCGTAAATCGCGGCATTCTTGCTCCATGCCGGATGCTTCACCGTGCTGATGGTTTGCGCAAGCACAGGCAGGGAAAGCAGGCTTAGCAAAGCCAGACTAGCTAGTTTTTTCATGTTGTCGTCTCTTTATTGATTTGTGTAGTTAAGATACATCAAGAAAAAGGCTGCTTCAAGATAATTGGAGTAAAAATGAATTACCGACCATAAATTCAATATAGAAATTTGTAGTTTAAATACAATTTATAGTTTGGAGGCGGCAATAAAAAACCCCGCATGAAAGCGGGGTTTGGCTTGCAAGTTAACTCAATGAGAACTCAATGAGTACTCACTCAGGCTTTAGGGCCTTTGCGATGTGGCTTGGCTGCTGCTGGTTTGCCTGCTCCATAACCCTTGGCTTTTTCTGTCACGCGGCGATCACCGCCAGCTTTCTTGGGGCCGAAAGGTGATGGCTGGTTGACTGGCAGAGGCTTACGCACATGGTCTTCACCGACCGGGCTGATCTGGATTTGTTTGCCTGCAACCCAGACATTTTTTAACTGCTTCAGCAATTCCTTGGGCATGCCATCTGGCAGATCCAGCGTGCTGTAGTCGTCGAAAATATCAATACGACCTATGTGCTTGGCTTCCAGACCCGCTTCATTGGCAATCGCACCGACGATATTACTTGGTGTTACTGCATCAGCCTTACCGACTTCGATACGGTAAGTCAGCATGGGGATGCTGACCTTGCCTTTGCCGTCAGCCTTATCTTTCTTAGGCTTGGCCGGACGCTCTTCATCGAGGGGCTCGCGGGCAGCGCGATCTACTACCTGGTTGAGTTTGCTGCCTGGTGCTGCTTCGGCAACACCAGGAGTGCGGGGTGCGCGTTCGCGAGGCGCTTCTTCACGCGCTGCACGTGATGCCGGGCGGGATGATGCAGCACTGCTGCCATTACCTTTTTCTGCACTGATGCGCAGAGCCTGACCAGCAACACGTACTGAACTCAGGTGTTCCATCATGTCGCCAGGCAGATTGTCTGGCAGATCAAGGATGGTGTAGTCATCATAGATATCGATACGGCCGATGAACTTGGATTCGATATTGGCTTCATTGGCAATCGCACCAACGATATTACCGGGCTTGACACCATGGTCATGTCCAACCGCAATGCGGAAAGTCTGCATGCCAGGCTCTGGCGTGCGCGGGCTGTGTTCACGGCGTGCACCACGGTCCTCACGCGGTGCGCGTTCAAATCTGTCACCTCTGTCGCCCCGGTCACCGCGGTCATTTCTATCGCCACGTTCAGCGCGTGCTGGACGCTCATCGCGCCAGCTATCGTCAGTCTTGGCTTCTTTACGGTTTTTATCGAGCAGCAAAGGTTCGTCGCCACGCGCCATTTTGGCCAGCGCCGCAGCAATTTCCACTGCCGGGATATTTTGTTCGCGTTCAAAATCTTCGATCAGGGACGTGAATTCTTCCAGGCCACCTTGTGCCAGCGTGGCAGTAATCTGATCCTTGAAACGGGCGATACGGACATTATTAACTGTCTGTATGGTCGGCAATTCCAGTGGCGACACTGGCTGACGGGTGGCACGTTCAATCGCTTTCAACAAGTTCTTTTCACGCGGCGTGATGAACAGGATGGCTTCTCCACTGCGACCAGCACGACCGGTACGGCCTATGCGGTGGGTGTAGCTTTCTGGATCATACGGTACGTCATAGTTGATAACGTGGCTGATACGCTCTACGTCCAGACCACGGGCAGCGACGTCAGTGGCGACCAGGATATCGATCTTGCCGTCTTTCAGTTGCTGGATGGTGCGTTCACGCTGTTGCTGGTTGATGTCACCATTGATGGCGGCTACCGAGAAGCCTCTTGCACCCAGCCTGGCTGCCAGTTCTTCGGTACCCAGTTTGGTACGGGCAAAAATGATCATGCCGTCGAAAGTCTCGGCTTCCAGTATGCGTGTCAGGGCATCCAGCTTGTGCATACCGCTGACCAGCCAGTAACGCTGGCGAATATTGTCGGCAGTGCCAGTCTTGGCAGCAACAGTGACTTCTGCCGGTTTGTTCAGGTAAGTCTGGGCGATGCGCTTGATGGCAGCAGGCATGGTGGCCGAGAACAATGCTGTCTGGCGGCCTTCCGGGGTTTCTTGCAATATGCGCTCTACGTCATCGATAAAGCCCATGCGCAGCATTTCATCTGCTTCATCCAACACCAGGGTTTTCAGTGCGGATAAATCCAGCGTACCCTTGTCCAGATGGTCGATGACACGGCCAGGAGTACCCACCACCACATGCACACCACGTCGCAGGGCCGAGAGTTGCGGGCCATAGCTTTGGCCACCGTAGATAGGTAGCACATGAAAGCCGGGGATATGGCGCGCATAGGTCTGGAAGGCTTCTGCCACCTGTATTGCCAGTTCGCGCGTTGGTGCCAACACCAGCGCCTGTGGCGTAGTCTGGCGAATATCGATGCGCGACAGGACAGGCAGGGCAAAGGCAGCGGTTTTACCGGTACCAGTCTGGGCCTGGCCCAGAACGTCACGGTTGGACAGCAAAATCGGGATGGTGGCTGCCTGTATCGGCGACGGTGTTTCATAGCCTACATCCTGCAAGGCGCGCAGAATAGGCGCACTCAGTTGCAGGTCTTCAAAGGTAATCGGAGGTGTGTTTTCTGACATGGCGATGCTCGCTCGTTCTTTCGTATCGCAGGATGCGACAAGATGGTTATCCCTACAGTTTACTCTTCTACGTCAATCTCAGGGAATTTTCCTGCCCTGAGGCAGCGTTGGCTTAACTTAAATACATCAGATATAAATTATATTTTTAGCATCAGGCAATCTGTTTTTAAGGTGATAGCGACAACATTCAGGGAAAGAGCCTTTTGCAGATTACTTCATAAAATCAATGAAAGCCCGCAAAGCTGCTGACTGATGACGGCGGCTGGGGTAGTATAAATAGCTGCGTTCAGGTGCTGGCCACCAGTCTTCCAACACATACTGCAATTGCCCTTTCTGTACCAGTTCATCCGCATAGCCGGAATAGGTGTAGCAAACTCCTCCACCATCGCAGGCAACCCGCGTCGCTACATAGAAATCATCCACCACCAGCGCACCGGTGGTGGCAACTTCCATCTTTTCTTGGCCGCGCTGGAACTCCCAGCGATATCTTTGTCCACTGGGGAAACGAAATTGTATGCATTGATGCTGCAATAAATCATGGGGTGTTGCAGGAATCCCATGCTTTTGCAAATAGGAAGGTGAAGCACAGACGACGAAACGGACTTCCGGCCCCACCGGGATAGCCACCATGTCTTGCTGCAGGCTTTCACCAAAACGCAGGCCAGCATCGAAACCCTGCTCAACGATATCGATGAGCGCATCGCTGCTGACAACTTCCAGTTCCACTTCAGGATAAGCTGCATGCCAGGCTGCCATCAGCGGTGCCAGTGTGAGTTGCGCAGCCGGGCGTGGCACGTTCAAGCGCAGACGTCCTACCGGTTTATCGCGTAGTTCATTCAGGCTTTCCAGCGCACCCTGGATTTCTTGCAGCGCCGGTCGCAGGCTCTGCAGCAAGCGTTCTCCAGCCGGTGTCAGGCTGACGCTGCGGGTCGTGCGCTGCAATAAACGCATGCCCAGCTTTTTCTCCATCTTCGTCACAGTGTGACTCAGTGCTGAGGCGGTGAGCTGCAATTCCTGTGCGGCCTGGCGAAAGCTGCGGCATTCTGCAACCCGGGCGAAAGCCAGTAAATCATTCAAGTCTGGTGACATGGCAAGGCTCATTAAAATAATGAAAGCATTATATCGACGCAGGGAAACATAAAGCTTATATAAACTTGTCTGTAACATGGACAGGATGAGTTAAGCACCGGGCTAACAGTCTGAGTTCGCCGAGTCAATACCAAGTTTTGTCAGGTTTAAAAACTTAAGCAAAAAATACTGAACCCTGATTTATAATTCTGACGCCCTGACTGATATTGGTCAGTCCGACCAATACGTTTTTAATCACATCAGGACCTACATGGATCTTGCCTCCAGTAAATATCCTTGCCACGCATTTCATGCATCGCTGCCAGGTGGCCGTGATGTGGGCGAACTGAGCCTGTCGCAATTGGGTGTCAGTTATCAGGTGGCATCTTTGCTGGGTACTTTGCCATTTGCGCAAATGGAACTGACACTGGGTGGTGCGGCCAATAAACTGGTCTTTATCAAGCATGCGCACAAACCTGATCTGGTGCTGTACACCAGCGATCTGAGCATATTGAAAAACCCGGTCTTGCTGGCTCATCCAGAATGCTCGCGCCAGATATCTGCACTGGGCCGCAAACGCGCCTACGGCTGGGGGGTGCTTATAGGATTTAGTCTGTTGCTACTGGCTGTGCCAGTGGGTTTGATGTGGCAAATGGATACCATGTCGGCCTATGCCGCCAAACAAGTACCAGTAGAATGGGAAGAGAAACTCGGTGCCAGCGTCGCCGCTCAGGATGACCTGAAAAACCGGCGCATGGCCAAGGCCGAGGCGGATGCTGTGCTCAAGCCATTGACTACTCCGCTACTGCAAGCTTTGCCAAATTCGCCATACCGCTATTCTATTTCCATCGTCAATGACAGCAGCACCAATGCCTACGCCCTGCCGGGTGGTTATGTCGCCATCCATTCAGGCTTGATCTTGAAAGCGGGTAGTGCGGAAGAATTACTGGGTGTACTCGCGCATGAAATCAGCCATGTAGAAGAACGTCATGGCACACGCAATATCATTGGTAATGCAGGTATTTACCTGGTCGCCAGTGCCGTGTTTGGTGACGTCAGCGGCTTGCTGGCGGTCTTCAGCAACGCAGCACCTATGCTGTTGAGCCAGCAATATTCACGTCACTTTGAAACCGACGCCGATGAAAAAGGCGTGTTGCTGTTAAAGCGCGCCAAAATTAATCCGGCAGGCTTGCCAGCCTTCTTTGAACGCATGATTGCGGAAGAAAAAGCTGCGCTGGAAAAAATCGACAACAAGCAGGCACGCGAAGCCTACAAGCAAGCCATGGGCTTGCTCAGCACCCACCCCACCAGCGAAAAACGCATGGCACATTTGCGTGAGCTGATCGGTAAACCTGAGGGGCCTGGGACATATATCAATCAGGAAGCTGCCTTCAAGGATTTGCAGGAAGCCGTCAAAAAATTTGTCGCCAAGTCTCCCGTAACTGAACCCAAAGTACCTGCACCAGCATCACAAGAAAAACCGCCAGCAACGCAGTCCTGAAAATTAAATACGAATTTCACAAAATTGCCCAGACCAGAAACTGCAACGCGGCCGGGGCAATCTTGAGAACTTCCACACAAAGAGGAGTTAGTAGTGAAAGCAAATATCAAAGGAGGCCATGCCTTCTCCTACGTCGAGGTAGAACTCGCACCCGGCGAAAGCATCATGACGGAACCCGATGCCATGTCCAGTATGGATGCCAGCCTGGATTTAACGGCGCATTTCAATGGGGGATTGATCAAGGGTTTGCTGCGCAAATATCTGGGTGGGGAATCGCTATTTATCAGCCGCTTTAACAATGCCACTTCTGCACCACGCAGCATGACCATCGTGCAGCCCATGCCTGGTGAAATCCTGTGCAAGGAACTCAATGATGAAGTGTATTACATGCAGCCTGGTGCTTTTCTAGCATGTGAAGAAAGCGTCAAAATAGGTCTGGGTTTTGCCGGTTTCGCCTCCTGGATTGCGCGTGAAGGCCTGTTCCGCATCAAGGTCAGCGGTCACGGCAAAGTCTGGTTTGGTGCCTATGGCGCACTGCTGGAAAAAGAAGTGAATGGTGAATACATCGTCGACACCAGCCATCTGGTGGCCTACGACCCATCATTACGTCTGAATTTGCAACTGGCGGGCGGCCTGTTTTCCAGCTTCTTTGGTGGTGAAGGCCTGGTAACGCGGGTCAGCGGCCAGGGCAAGATCGTCATTCAGACACGCAGCATTTCCAGCCTGGCTGGCTGGCTCAATCCAAAATTGTAAGGACGCATCATGCACGTAGAATTAGTCAATCAGCCTGGCAATACCGCTGCCAAAGTCAGCCTGCGTCCCGGTGAAGTCTGCACTGCCGAATCAGGTGCCATGCTGGCCATGAGCAGCAATATGCAGATCACTACGACCACCCATAAAAAACAGGGCGGCTCATTACTGAAAGCAGCCAAGCGTTTGCTTGGTGGCGAATCCCTGTTCCTGAATCACTTTGAACCACAGAATACGCCAGGCGAAGTCTGGCTGGGTACTGACCTGGCTGGTGATATGCTGGTAATGCCACTGAACAACGATAACCTCATCGTGCAGGGTGGCTCTTTTCTGGCATGTGATGAGGGCATAGAAGTTGATCTGGGCTGGCAGGGTTTCAAATCCATCTTGTCTGGCGAAAGCATTTTCTGGCTCAAGCTCAAGGGCAAGGGTACGGCGGTCTTGTCTTCATTCGGTGCCATTTATCCCATAGAAGTGGATGGTGATTACATCGTTGATACCGGCCATATTGTTGCTTTCAGTGAGACGCTGCAATTCTCCATCACCAAGGCTGGCAAGAGCTGGTTGCAATCCATACTCGGCGGCGAGGGCATGGTCTGTAAATTTTCTGGCCGTGGCACAGTCTGGTGCCAGTCACATAATGAGAGCAGCTTTGGCAGCCTGCTCGGCCCTGAACTCAAAGCCCGCGGATAAGGACAAAAAGATATGAATAACACGATGATAGATATCGTCCTCACCGGTGAACTGGCTGAAGGCATCAGTTTTGAACAGGCTTGCGCCACGGTAGAAAAACTGTTCAAGCTCCCGGCAGAACAAGCCAGGCAATTACTGGAAACTGCACCCAGAGTCATCAAGCGCGGACTCGATAGCGAGACTGCTGAAAAATACCGCCAGACCATAGAAAAAAACGGTTTGAAGGTAGTTTTCCAAAGCGATGATGCAGCAACAAGCATTGCGCCAACAGCACCGGCACCAATACCTGCAGTTGCACCAGCAATTGTAGCTACAGCCTCTGTGGAAGCAACACCATCAGCCATAGTCAGACAAGAAGCCGTTGCTATAGTCGATACAAGCAGCGTAGTCAGTACCAGCCTGGCATCCGCAGCAACCGAGTTCGCCGGTCTGAAATTCAAGATTGATGGCAGCCCTGATTTTGGCTTTGTCACCGTCCAGTTACCCCCCGGACAAATGCTGAAAGTGGAAGCCAGCGCTATGGCCACCATGGACACCAATCTGGTCATGAAGACCAAGATGAAAGGCGGTATCTCGCGCATGCTGTCAGGTGAAAACCTCTTTCTCAATGAATTCACCGCTGAAAATGGCCCTGGCGAAATCGGCATCGCCCCCGCCACACCCGGCGACCTGATCCACCGCTATATGCGCGGTGAAACCCTGTACCTGCAAAGCGGTGCCTTTGTCGCCAGCACCCCTGGCATCAACATAGAAACCAAATGGCAGGGTTTCACCAAGGGCTTCTTCTCCGGCGAAAGCCTGTTCCTGATCCGCGCCACTGGCGAAGGTGATTTGTGGCTCAACAGCTACGGTGCCATCATAGAAATCGACGTCAAGGACGGCTACGTCGTCGACACCGGCAACATCGTCGCCTTTACCGAAGGCCTGGAATACAGCATCAGCAAAGTCGGCGGTTACAAGTCCCTGTTCTTCTCCGGCGAAGGCTTCGTCTGCCGCTTCAAGGGTGAAGGTAAATTGTGGATACAGACACGCAGCGTCGGCGCGTTTGCAGGCTGGGCCGGGAAGTATCGTCCGACGAAGGATTAAGCAGTTAATAGTTGATCCATCAAGATTGAAGAAATTTGACAGGCGGTCGTGTTGACTTTGCTTTTGCAGTTGTTTTTGACTTTTGCAGTTCCCATGTGTAGCCGCCGTTTGTGCTGTACAGAAAATGAATTAAGAAGAGCCGCTGTCTGAGCGAAGCGAGTTTCGGATCTTCCCATTTTTTGTACAGCATAAACGGGAACCCCGAAGGGGCGGCTACGCCTGGGTCGCCTTCTTTGGCATACCTTTCTTGGCGACGCAAGAAAGGTATGTAGCTGTCGGGCTACCCCCGACCGGCAATCTCAAAATACATGTGCAAACAATTCAAAATCTGATGCGTAAAATAATACGACTCTGAAATTAACTTACGCAATAACTTGCAACGAACGCCACTGACGCGCCAGCCCAGTAGATTCCTGCCAAAACCACACAGGAATGAAGTTGATAAAATTATCCCTAGTTCAATGCCTAATCAGCCAGGTTATAAGCTGAGACACGGTACTTGGCATAAAGAACTTATGCATCCAATTACTGAAATAAAATCATCAATCTCATGAACAAAACATGGATTGTTTCACCAATCCCTGTCCACCATACTGCCATTTCCAACCCCTTCACAGGAAAACCGAAATGTCAGCAATCACAAATGAATTCCAGGACCAGATCATCGTCATCACTGGTGGCTCTTCAGGCATAGGCCTCGCCAGCGCCCAGGCATTTATCAATGCAGGTGCCAAACGCATCTACATCACTGGTCGTTCAAAAACCAAATTAGAACAAGCCAGAGAAATTCTCGGCAATAAAGTAAGCCCGTTTGCAGCAGATGTCGCCAGCATCAGCGACCTGCAAGCGCTGCATGACAAGATAGCTCAACAAGGCGACAAAATAGATGTCCTGTTCGCCAATGCAGGTATCGCCAATCACAACCAGTTCGGCAGCACCACAGAAGTGGAATTTGCCACTACCTTCGACACCAATGTCAAAGGCCTGTTCTTCACCGTGCAAAGCTTGCTGCCTTTGATGAAGCCAGCTTCTGCCATCGTCCTGAATGCCTCTATCGCTGCCAGCAAGGGCATGCCCAACCTGAGTCTCTACAATGCCTCAAAAGCTGCCGTGCGCTCGTTTGCACGCAGCTGGGCGAGTGACCTCAAGGACAGGAAAATACGGGTCAACACCATCAGCCCTGGCGTCACCAGAACACCGATCATGGAAAATGGCCTGGGCATGAAAGAAGAAGACATCGCCAATTTCGCTGCCTACCTGGCTGATGCCGCGCCAGCAGGGCGCATGGGCAGGCCGGAAGAAATCGCCGCTGCCGTCTTGTTTCTTGCATCAGCAACTGCCAGCTATGTGAATGGCGTGGAACTGGTGGCAGATGGCGGCCTGATCCAGGTTTGATGCCTGCACAGATATGCAGGTAAGATAGCTGCTCTTAAACTTCCAGATCAACATCATGGTTACTTGCTATCTGCGCTACATCATCGATCCCGCCAAACTGAAAGAGTTTGAGCATTACGGCAAACTCTGGATACCCTTGGTGAACAAGTTTGGCGGCCAGCACCACGGTTATTTCCTGCCTTCTGAAGGCGCGAATAATGTGGCTCTGGCGCTATTCACCTTCCCCAGCCTGGCGACGTATGAACAATACCGCATACAGATGATGGATGACCCTGAATGCCAGGCGGCATTCAAATATGCAGAAGAACACAAGTGCATCGTCAGCTACGAAAGAAGTTTTTTCCGGCCAGTGATGGGCTAGCGAAAACCGCCTATGACACTAGCCACAAAGATGACGAAAATAATGGGTAGCCAGATAAACAGCATTAACACCGCTGCGCTTATCAAGGTGAATACCTTGAGTTTTGCAGCCGGCACTTCAAGCAAAACTGGTGAGCCCAGATAAAGCAGGTAAATGCTGTAGATACTTGCCAGAAAATTGATCGCTGCCATCGCGATCAGGTTTTCCATGATTCTTTCATTGCGGAAGAAAGGCAGTATGTGCAGCGACCTGACTATCAGCAATGGCACTATGCTATAGATGGTCAGCTTCAATGCCTGGGGCAGACTATACAAGCCGCCAAACCTGCGGCTCAAGCCCTGCATGACTCGGGCAATGACATAAATGAATACCAGGCCCATGCCATAGGCACGCACAGTAGTCACGATGAGCATGCGCAGGTAATCGCGTGACAGGGTTTCAATCTCTGTTGCCGGGCCAAAATGTCTCAGCAGCAAAGCAAACACCAGACCCAGCACAAGAAAGAAAGCTGTCAATGGCACGATAGTCAGGGCGAATACATGCTGACTACTGCGATTGTCTTGCGCAATTCTTTGCCACTCTTGCCTGGGTTCTGTCAATACATAGTACACGCTGCGCACCAGGTTCATTTTTTATCCTGATCAAGTCCGGGAAGAATATTTACTTCGTTTTTTCCACATCCAGAAAGCGCCAGTCACCACGCAAGATAGGATGTGTTTTATAACCCTTGACCCAGGGTTGTATCAGCCAGTTGCGTACGCGCCAGAGTTCCATGCTGTGCACGGTGTCGGCCTCAAGGATACGTTCCATATTGTTGAATAGTTTCAGGCGTTCTGGCCCGTTGGGCATCAGGCGGGCCTTGTCATAGGCCGCATCGAATGCCTCAGACTTGTAGCAGCCATGATTGCCACGGTAAGCATTTTTGCCGTAATACAGCTCCATGAAATCCATGCCATCCGGTATGTCGGCGATATAACCCATGCCAAACATCATGAGCTTGCACTGGTAGGCCGATTTCAGATTATCAGCAAAACCGGCCACCGGGAATTCTGCGCGTATACCTATCTTGTCGAGTGAACGCTTCCAGACTTCCATGCGGGCATAATCCTTGGTCTTGGGGGCGGAGTGGATGCGCAGTTTCAGTGGCGAACCATCGGGCATGGCACGAAAGCCATCTTCCCCGCGTTTGTAGCCAAACTTGTCCAGCAGCTTGTTGGCGAGTTTGGGGTCATAGGCATTGCTGTTGCGGTAGCTGGCATCATGTCCTGCCACATCCGGCGGCACCATGGACTGGGCCTTGATAGCTTGCCCGAACCAGACCTGGTCTATCTCTTCCTGGTGATTGAAAGACAGGGCAATCGCACGGCGCAGGGCAATTTTATCCTTGCTATAACCACCGACAGTCGGGTCCTGGAAATTGAAAAAAGTGCGGGTAACACCTGGGTCTACGGTACGGTAGAGTTTCAAACCCTTGGATGCAAATTCTGGCTTGAGCTTGCCCTGGTCCAGCAATTTGACAGAGGCTGCCGGCACCAGCATTTCAAAATCCAGCTGGCCAGAATCAAAGGCCAGCCAGCGTGACTGTTCTTCTTCTATGATGGCAATCTCGACCCGCCCGACTTGCGGCATTTGTTTGCCCTTCATGTCCTTGATGATCTGTTTGTCCCAGTCTGTGCCCGTGCCCTGAAAATCCCAGACAAAGCCACGGTATTCAGGATTGGCTTCGAGGATGATTTTACTGCGCGGTACATACTGCTTGAGCATATAGGCACCCGTACCTACCGGATGCTGATTGACTGCTTCACCATAATGCTCAACCACCTCGCGCGCTACTGCACCACCCAGGGGTTTGGCGAGATAGTAGATCAGGCCGGGATGTTGCGCCTTCAGACGCATGATCAGGGTATAAGGATCAGGCGTTTCCAGTCCGGCAACTGGCTTGTCGTAGTCAAACTTGCCGGTTTTTTTGGCAGCAGCCGCCAGCTCATCAAGACCGACGATCTTGCCTTCCAATATGCTGGCCTGCACTGAACGATTATTCGGGTCCACCAGACGTTTAAAGGTATAGGCATAATCGCTGGCCAGCAATTCCCGACGCTGTCCCTTGAATGCCGGATCGGGGGAAAAATAAATCCCCTTCTTCAGGCGGAAGGTCATGGTCTTGCCATCATCACTGATGACGGGCATGGCCTCTATGGTGTTGGGCACCAGTTTCGCCGGACGTGCCAGATAATCGTAAGTGACCAGGCCTTCAAAAATCGCATCTGACACCCAGTTGGAATAGGCGCTATTGGTGCGCGTGGCATCAAAGCCATCGTCCGCAGCTTCAAAGGACAGATGCAAGACTTTGTTCGGATCAGCTGCCGCCATCGCAGGCAGGCTCAGGCTGCAGTGCAGTGCCGTTAGCACAGCAGTCAGGGAAGATTTCATCTCAGGAAAGGGAAAGAATAAAGCCAGCAGGATAGCAGTTAACAACACGATCCAACACAATCCAGCACCATTCAACACAAACTAACGCATGGACAAACCATATTTGCGCATGATCCTGTCCGTCTCACCAGTTTCTTGCAAAAACTGTATCGCACTATTGATTTGTTCCAGCTTCCACGTCGATTTATGCGACAAGGCGCACTGGGTCTGTACGACAGAGAAGGGGGTCTTGGATACTTTGTATAAAATCCGTTTTTCCGGGAAGTTTTTGAAATAGCCCTCTATCTCGCCATCAGAACTGACCATGGCGTCACCACCACCCAGGGCGAGCAGGCGGAACATGCTTGGCACGTCGGTCAGATCGACACGCTTGATTTTGCCTTCAGTTAGCTGGCTGGCGATTTGCGGATAATGGTAGCCAAGTTGCAAAACAATTTTTTTACCTTCCAGTTGCTGCGGCACCATCTCTATACTGGTTTTGTCAGCCATGACCACCACTCTTTCCACCTGGGGAAAAGTGGCGACTGTCCAACTGACTTCCTTGGGTAAATCAAACCACGCCGGGCTGGAATAACACATGATATCGGCGTCACCTTGTATCACCACGCTTTCTATGCGTCTGCGCGAATAAGGGGCATAACTGGCTTGTGTCGAGAGTTTTTTTGCTATCTGGTCAATAAAATCTTTTTGCAGGCCGCCAACCAGTTGATGGTTCTTATCAAAAATATTGAGGGGATAATCAAGGTTTTCATAGACAGCCACACGCAGTTGCGGTTCCGCTGCCAATGCAAGCGAGGGCGATGCCCAACAGAAAACGAGAGCAGCCAGACCAGCCAAACGGCTGACAACAATAGCCACACTTGAGTGCTGTGTTTTCATATTTGCATCTACCCAATTGATACGGCCACAAACCCAAGGCTACAAGTAACCGCGCGCGCCCTGCAAACCACCAGTATGAACAGCAATTACTCTGGCATTTCGTGCGAGATATCCATCATGCCACAACTGGCGCAAGGCAAACATCATTTTGCCTGTATATACGGGTTCAAGAGGAATCGCTGTCTCTTGTTGAAATTCATGGCAAAAGCCTGACAGTGCGGGCGATATCTTGCCATAGCCGCCATGATGATAATCGGTTAATAATTCATAGTTCTGGTAGTCTGGATAGCCCGCCTGGCCCAATAAACGGCTGACTTCTGTCCGCAGGTATTCACCTTTGCTGATTGCCGCAATTGCTATGACTTTGGAGCGTCCACCCAAGCCAGCCAGCAAACCTGCAAGCGTCGCCCCTGTACCACAGGCAACCACAAGATAATCGGGAATGAAGGCTAACTCGGCCACAAGCTCTGCTACACCCCGCAAGGCAAGCGGGGCACTACCACCTTCAGGCAACCAGAGGATACTGTCATCAGACGTATCCACATAACTGCGCCAGGCAGAGTCATCCAGTCTTAACTCACGATAGGCCTCACGATTCACAAACTGTACCTGCATGCCCAGAGCCCTGACATCATCCAGCATGGCACTGTGCATGCCCGTCGCCCCTCTGATCAGGGCAGTAGTGGGCAGCCCCAGTATGTGAGCCGCATGGGCCAGGGCATGGATGTGGTTAGACCAGATACCCCCCATCGAAACCACAAGCGTGCTGCGCCCCTGCAAGGCTTGCAAGGGATATTTTAATTTGCGAAACTTATTGCCTGATACTTGAGGATGCAACATATCGTCGCGTTTCATCCACAAATCCATGCCAGGAAAAAGCTGGCTGATCACTTGTTGGCAAGGAGAAATCTGGTCAGTGAATAACATGCTTGGCAGAAATGCGGGTGACAATGGTAAAGTGCCATTGTAGCGCCTGGCGCCAGAACTAGACCTAGCCCGTAGCCGGAGAGTACATGCCCCCAGAATTTAATCAGCCTTTATTAGAAGCAAGACAACAAATTGATCAGCTGATCAAGCAAATCAAGAACGAAGGTCATCAGGATAACCTCTTGCCCACGCTGGAAACCGTGCTCACCCAGCTCGACAGCATGGCCAGGACCGATCATCTGACCGGTGCCCTGAATCGCCGTGCACTGATGGCAAAGCTTGATGGCGAACTGGCACGTTCCTTCCGTACCGGCCATACCTTTACCCTGGCTGCCATTGCCGTTGATGGTCTTGAGCAAATACTGGAACAACATGGCCAGGCAGTAGCACGCCAGGTCTTGCAGCAAGTCGCCAAGGAAGCACTGACCATGTTGCGCACCTTGGACTCATTTGGCCGTGTCGCCGCCAATGAATTTGCCATCGTCATGCCCACTACCTGGCTGGAAGCCAGCCGCAAGGCCATCGCCCGCCTGAAGTTGCGCATCGCCGGAGTAGATTGGGAAGCCATCTCTCCAGGCCTGAAAGTGACTTTTGCCACTGGCCTGACCACCAATGCCCATAAGGACAGCGCTGACAACATGCTGAAAAGAGTCAACAGCGCCTTGCAGATAGCCCGTAGCAAGAGTCCTGACAGCATCGTGGAAATTGAGCCGCCTTTGCCGGACTACGACCCGAATGCAGAAGATTAGGGGAACTTGTTGGCATCTTTGCACACCAAGTAGAGTCGGTTAAGTTTCACTCAAGCATCAATTTGGGTCCTATCTGATGTCTGGCTGGCCATAATCCAAACAAAAATATTCAGGGAACATAATGAGAACACCGCAGTTGCGGCAGGCCTTGCCTGTGCTATCCATCATGCTGGGCGCAATATTGGCCAGCATTACCACACCGACGCTGGCACTGAGCAGCAATATCGTCAACACAAACGTCAGCGCAGGTAATAGCGTTGCCGTCGACGACAAGGCTGATGCCGCCCGATTGCGTGCCGAGTACATCCGTAAAAACTATGCCAAGTTTGAATATCGCATCCCCATGCGCGATGGCAAACTCCTGTTCACCTCGGTGTATGTACCGAATGATGCCAGCGCCAGCAAGCGCTACCCCATCCTGATGAGCCGCACGCCTTACTCTGTTGGGCCTTATGGCGGCGATCAATATAAAACCATGCTGGGGCCAACTGCCGAGTATGAAAAAGATGGCTTTATCTTTGTCTACCAGGACGTGCGCGGCACCTATATGTCAGAAGGTGAATTTGTTAACATGCGCCCGCACATAGACGAAAAAAAATCCAAAACCGATGTCGATGAAAGCAGTGACACCTATGACAGCATAGAGTGGATGATCAAGCACCTGCCAAACAACAATGGCAAGGTCGGCCAGTGGGGTAATTCTTACCCTGGCTTTTATACTTCGGCTGGTGCCATCGACAGCCACCCGGCATTGAAAGCTGTCTCGCCGCAGGCACCGATAGCTGACTGGTTCCGTGGCGACGACATGCACAGGAATGGCGCTTTCAACCTGCAAATGGCGTTTGGCTTTTTCCACAGTTTTGGCCAGCCACGTCCACAGCCCACCACTGGGGCAGGCTGGAAGAATTTTAATTTTGGCACACCGGATGGCTACCAGTTCTTCCTGGACCTGGGTTCGGTGGCAAACGCGAATACTCGTCATTTCAAGAACGGCATCCCTTTCTGGAACGATATCACGGCGCACCCGAATTACGACAACTTCTGGCAGAGCCGCAATATCCTGCCGCATCTAAAAAACATCAAGGCCGCAGTCCTGACGGTCGGTGGCTGGTATGACACAGAAGATTTATACGGCCCCTTGAATACTTACAAGGCCATAGAAAAACAAAACCCCGGCATACAAAACACGATTGTCATAGGCCCATGGACGCATGGCGGCTGGTTCCGTACTGATGGTGACAAAGTAGGCGATGCCAATTTTGGTTACAAGACTGTGCAGACTTACCAGCCTGTAGAATTTGCCTTCTTCAAACATTATCTGAAAAACGGCGACAAACCTACGCTGGCAGAAGCATGGATGTTTGAAACCGGTGCCAACCGCTGGCGTGGTTTTGACAGCTGGCCACCGAAAGAGAGCAAGGACAAGGCCCTGTACTTCCAGGCCAACGGCAAGCTGAGCTTTAGCGCACCAGCCAATCAGGATGCCCAGTTTGCAGAATACATCAGCGACCCGGCCAAGCCTGTCCCTTACACTACTGAGATAGAAACGCGCTGGAGCAAACAATATATAGCCGCTGACCAGCGCTTTGCCACCAGCCGCCCGGATGTACTGAGCTGGCAAAGTGAAGTACTGGAAAAAGATGTGACACTGGCAGGTCCCTTGAGTGCAGATCTGTTTGTCAGCGTCACCGGCAGCGATGCTGACTTTGTCGTCAAGCTCATCGATGTCAATCCAGCTAACCTGGAAATTGATGCGCAAACAAACCGCGGTAACCAGCAAACCCTGGTACGCGGTGAACCTTTCCGTGCCCGCTTCCGCGATGGTTTCGAGACGGCCAAACCCATGGTACCGAACCAGATGACCAAGGTGAAGTTTGCCATCAATGATGTCTTCCATACCTTCCAGCGCGGCCACCGCATCATGGTGCAGGTGCAGTCCAGTTGGTTCCCCTTCATAGACCGTAACCCACAATCCTTTGTGCCGAATATCTATGAAGCCAAGGATAGTGACTTCATCAAGGCCACGCATAAAATCTATTACGGCAGCCAGCAACCCAGCGCCCTGCATGTCAAAGTCTTGCCAGCACTGGATGAATGAAAAAAATGCCGCTTACCCCATATGGAGTAAACGGCATTTTCTCAAAATCATTCTTTAAGCTGGTTTTTGCGCTGGCTGGAACACCACCAGCCAGGTCGCCATTACCACCCCTGCACAACCTATGACGGTATTCATGGTGATGTGTTCATTGAGGAACAAGTAACCCCACAACAAGGCAAACAGCGGAATCAGGAAAGTCACCGTCAAGGCCTTGGTTGGTCCCAGGTCTGCCATCAGACGGAAGTAAATCAAGTAAGCAACCGCACTGCATAATAAGGCCAGTGCAACACCTACCATCGCGATGGTCGCCGTGATCTCGCCCTGGACTGGTGCCAAAGGCAGGAAGGGCAATAATACAAATGCCGCGCCCACTTGCGAACCTGTCGCCATTTGCATGGACGTCAGGCCGGTCAGTTTTTTCTTGGTATAGATACCGACGACGGCATAACATAAAGTCGCACCCACGCAAGCCAGCACCGCCAACACCAGCTTGCTATTGAATTCCACCGGCCCCAGGCGCACCAGGAAGGCGACGCCAAGCACGCCTATCGCCATGCCAGTCATCTTGCGCAGTGTCAGCCGCTCCCCCAGAAATGCCGCGCCCATCACCGCCCCCCACAGTGGGCTGGTAGCATTCACGATTGCAGAGTAACCAGCCGGGATACTGAGCGCTGCATACGAATACAGTGCAAACGGCAGCGCGGAATTAATCGTGCCCAGTATCAAAAAAGACTTCCAGTTTTCACGGAAATTCATCGCCCTGCCAGTGACCAGCATCATGGCAAGCAAAGCCGCGCCAGCCAGCCCTACCCGGACTTCGGCACTCCACAATACTCCGACCACGGGAGCCAATACCCGCATGAACAGGAAAGACGCGCCCCAGATGGCGGCCAGGGAAATAAGACGTAATAAATCAGCACTGCGCATAAGCACTCCATCAGAATCAGGACAGCAGCTTAACAAACTAAGGGAAAAGCTGCTTGCAGCTTTCGGACATGAGGGGAATGAGTCGTGAAAAGCGAACGGCAGGCCATATCAAATAATGACGCATAGCCGATTCAGGAATTTTTCTTACTTCTTGAAATCTGGATCTCGCCTGGGGTCGCTGCCGGGATCACATGCGAGTGATTCGAGGCTGGCACACTCCCGCTTCCTGTTCGCCGGATGATCGCTCAGACTATTCTTTCCTTCGGCATAGGCTTCCAGGTATTGCTCACGGTGCGGTGCTTGATTACGCAGCTTATTGCGCCATTGTTGAAACTCAGATTCACTGAGATGGCATTTGACCGAACGATACAGTGTGTCATTGTAGATCGCAGCCTTTTGAGGAAAGGCTTCAGCGCATGCCTGCGCCCCCCCTTCCAAAGAGCCGACATATCTCGCCGTAGATAATTCCTGTGCGCTTGACACGCACAGCGGCAGGTAGCCTGCGCAAATTAGCATAAGGTATTTCATTTTTTCTCTTCAATCTCCAGGCCTGGGCGCAGCCTGAGTTTTGCCAGATGATCAAACAGCAGCTTAACAAACTAAGGGGAAAGCTGCAGGCAACCTTCAGACATCGCAAGATTGACAGACAGAAAAGGCCGCTCATGCTGGTGCATTGCAGCAGCGATCCTACATAGCTCCAGATCGCTCAAAAAAATGATTTATTGCTGGAAACGTCGTTATTGTTGTTCAATTGAATTGACACGCTGAATACAGAAAATAATACTGCATCCACTACACGAGATTTGCGCAGCAGAGATTTCTTTACCTGACTCGCCGCAAACAAAAACTCTTTTCATCAACTCAAACATCACACTATTCCTTGTGTTTTTTGATCGCGGAAGCTGCGCAGATGCGATCACGATGACTGTCTGCAGAACAGCAAACCATGTGGGATACCTACCAGTATCCTGCTGATGCTTGCTGTCTCAAAAGCGTCCGACCATTCCACGCCCGCGACAGTATCAGAGTAAAGAACTAACAAATAATTTTTCACCGCATCCACATCCTGCATAAAGCATGGGCATGCCGCATGCATTACTACATTTGCACATTCATGCATTTGAAAAGGAAAAGCACGACATTTGCTCAAGATAAAAATATAGAAAAACTGAATCACATCCTATTAATTACAGGAGACAAAATTGAAAACAAGAAAATTACGTAGCTATTGGGCACGCGGTATATTGTTAAGCATGCTGAGCTTTCTGGCAGCTTGCGGTGGCAGTGACGCTGGCAAGACCTCGCAAAGCGGTAGCGCGCTGGCGGCTGCAGTGCCGCCTGTACAAGCACCACCAGCCGAAACCTTCGGCCTGACTTCAGACAGCAATTTCTTTATCGTCGATACCGGTGCCGGCCTGGTCTTCAAGATACGCCGTCTGGATAATGGCGTCAGCACCCAGTCTGCCGGTGACATTGCCTCTTTGATTTATAACGGTGTGCAATACCAGGACCAGTCGCGTGGTTCACAGGTGAATAGTGGCTTTGATTATCTGTACACCGGCATATCTGCAGTGACCGTAAATGCCGATGTCATCAATACCGACTACATCCGCGTCACCGTACAGGCAGGCAACCTGACCCATTACTACCTGGCCAAACGAGGCAACCCGCATATTTACATGGGCACTTATTTCACCAGCGAACCCGACACGCTGAATCTGGTGCGTTATATTGTGCGTGTGCCTGTAGGTGTATTGCCGTTTGGTCCCGGGCCTTCAGATTTGCGCAACAATACCGGCGCCATAGAATCTGGCGACATCTTTGGCATGGCGAACGGCGAGACACGTTCCAAGCATTATTCAAATATGCGACTTAAGGACTGGTATTATATAGGAGGCACCAGCAGCAGCGCGGGCCTGTGGATGGTCAGGGATAATAATGAAGGTGGTTCTGGCGGGCCCTTCTTCCGCAGTCTGTTGAACCAGATTACGTCCACCAATCAGGAAATCACTTACATCGTCAACTATGGTGAAAACCAGACTGAAGCCTACCGCCCAGGCATACTGAATACCTACACCCTGGTATTCACCAATGGTGCGGCACCAGGCACGCTGGATACTTCATGGTTCGCCAACATGGGCATGAGCGGATATACGCCTTCATCAGCACGCGGTGCAGTGGCAGGCACAGCCATCAATGGCCGCAACACCAGCTATGGCTATACCGTGGGTTTCTCGAATACGACGGCACAATACTGGGCCACGGCAAATGCCGGCAATGGTTCATTTTCCAGCCCGAATATGATACCCGGCACCTACACCATGAAGATTTACAAAAACGAGCTGGCTGTCGATACCCGCACAGTCACTGTGAATGCTGGCAGCACCTATAACACCGGTGCCATCACCATTACTGGCGACCCCAGCAGTAGCGCAGCACTGTGGCGCATCGGTGACTGGGATGGCACACCAGCAGAACTGTTGAATGGTGACAAGGTCACCACCATGCATCCATCTGATGTGCGTATGAGTTCATGGGTGCCTGGTAATTTTGTGATAGGCAGCTCCACTGCTGCAGCCAACTTCCCAGCCTATCAATGGAAAGCCGTGAATGGCAGCTACACCATCAAGTTCAATCTGACTGCCAGCCAGATTGCTGACCACACACTGCGGGTAGGTATCACTACTGCCTATGCTGGCGGACGTCCAAAAGCGCAAATGAATGCCTGGGTATCTGCCAATCCGGCAGCATCAACCCAGCCATCCAGCCGCACCCTGACGGTCGGCAGCTATCGCGGCAACAACACCATGTACACTTTTGCCATTCCGGCCAGTGCCTTTGTGATTGGTGAAAATACCCTGACCCTGACCGCCATCAGCGGCTCCAGCGGTACGACTTATCTTAGTCCTGGTTATTCGTATGATGCAGTAGACCTCTTGCAATAATCTTGCAATAAACGCGCCCTCAGGCCAGTGAAAATGACTGGCCTGATACATTCTGGTACAGGCGAATTTCTGTACATGGTAGACTTTTACGCTTCATCTGCATGCGAAATTGAAAGTCCGTCATGAGTACAAGCCCAACATCAATGCTATTCGGTGCCGCCATCGGTGCTTTCATTCTCTGGCGTATCGTTTCGCGTATCCGGCGCATGGTGGGCAAGCAAAAATACTCAGGTGTGCGTGCCATCATCACGGTCTGCATTTTTCCTGTCCTGATTGCGCTGGTGGCGTTTGGCGCACTGAATCATGAAGGCAATATACTGTTCATGCTGGGTGGGCTGATAGTCGGTTGCGGTCTTGGCATGTACGGTCTGCGCCTGACCAAATTTGATAACAGCCCTGCAGGAAAATTCTATACGCCGAATGCCCATCTCGGGATTGCGCTGTCACTGCTGATGATAGGGCGGATTGCCTGGCGCATGGGTACGCTGTATTTCACCACGCAATCCTTTACTGCGCCACCCGGTGACTTTGCCAGCAGCCCGCTTACCTTATTCCTGTTTGGCATGCTGGCAGCTTATTACATCAGCTATGCTGTTGGCCTGCTGCGCTGGTCGCGCAGTTTGCAAAAGCCAGTCGAAGTTGCACCATCAGTTGCACCATCAGTTGCATCATCAGTTACACCATCAATCGCAGCAGATGTTGTTGAAGGTACAGAGCAGAAAGTGTGAACAAGGGCTCATGATACTGCTCCGGTCAAACCAAAGAACTGCTCAGTATTTTTTCGGATTTGCTGTGCCAGCGTCACTGGCGATATTCGCAAGATAGCAGCGACTGCTTCCAGCACCACTGGCAAATGCATGGGTTCATTACGGTTATCTTGCGGGCGTACCGGCAAATTGCGTGGCAGTAAAAACGGTGCATCGGTTTCTATCATCAGTTTGTCTTTGGGCAGGTATTTAACCGCCTTGCGCAAATCATCGCCACGCCTTTCATCGCATATCCAGCCGGTAATACCGATGTGGCAGTCAAGGTCGAGATAGGCGCGCAGTTCTTCGGTATTGCCAGTGAAGCAGTGCACCACAGCGCCCTTCAGTTGTGAACGGTATTGTCTGAGCAAGGCAAAGAAATCCTCGTGCGCATCGCGCTCATGCAGGAACACTGGTTTTTGCAAACGCGCTGCCAATTGCAATTGCGCTTCAAAGCAGGCGCGTTGCTGTACTTCCGTGGAAAACATGCGGTTATAGTCGAGACCACATTCACCAACGGCCACCACAGCGTCACTGGCAGCAAGTTTTTCTATGGCTTTTGCACACTGCGCATTCCAGTTCTTGGCTTCATGCGGATGCACGCCAGCAGTGCTGCTTAAATAGCCGGGATAAGTTTGCGTCTGCGCATGCGCGTCATGGCTGGCACGCTCAGATGTACCAGTCACGATGATGTGTTCCACACCCGCCTGTTTGGCGCGTGAAATCACGGCATCAAGGTCAGTATGAAAACGATGGTTGCTGAGGTTCGCACCGATATCTATCAGTGTTGGTTTTTGTAGCATGGTATGAATTTCCTGTTGTTTTTATTATTTGGATTACTAGCCGCTCAGTAAATAAAACTGAGGGTATTCTGAAGCAGAAACTGCGAGGGAATAGTCTGGATAGGTCCAAATCTTATTTTTTTAAAAAAGATGGCGCTGTTTTTTAAACGCCAGCGCCATCTTAATGCGGGATGATGAAAAATATCAAGCGTTTTCATCAAGGTGTGTTGCTGACCCAAGCTAGTTACATTGGTTTGAAGCGCCACGCATATGCCTGACTCACCTTCAATTTTTCTTGCAAACCCCGCAGTTCCACCGTGTACTTACCCATCTCATCCCTGTGCGCGCGGGTAATCGCATCAGCACGCACGACGGTACCGCGATGCACTTGCCAGAAGATATCAGGGTCAAGTCCATCCATGATTTCTTTCAGCGGTTTGCGCACATGCGCTTCATCATCGGCACACACTACCCGCGTGTATTTTTCGTCTGAGCTGAAGAACAGGATTTTTTCTACCGGGAACATCTTGATGGTGTCGCCCACGCTGGCACTAATCCAGCGTATGCGTTCCACTGCTGTACTTTTCAAACGCTTGTCGAGTTCAGACATGAGCTGGCTGACATCGGTCACCGGTTGTTTGCTGGCGATGCGTTCCTTCAACCTGGCAACGGCTTCTTGCAATCTGATTTCAGAGATGGGCTTGAGCAAATAATCGACGGCACCAGCAGCAAAGGCATCCAGTGCATGGCTGTCGTAAGCCGTGGTGAAGACGGCATGACAACGTCCTTTTACGGCATGCGCCACATCGAGACCTGTCATGCCTGGCATACGTATATCCAGAAAAGCAATGTCAGGTTCTTCCTGATGTATTGCTTCCAGCGCTTCGGCACCATGTTCGCATTCGGCCAGTATCTCCAGTTCTGGCCAGACTTTATGGAGCATGCGGCGCAATTCCTTGCGGGGTAAATCTTCGTCATCGGCAATGATGGCTGTGGTCATGAAATTATCTCTTCTTATTTATTATGCTTCCAGAGGAAGGAGTATCGTTGCTGCAACGCCGCCTTCAGGCCGCGCTTTCAACACCAGACTGGCACGCATGCCGTACGTGGATTCCAGTCTTTCATGGATATTCGCCAGACCTATACCGGTACCAGAATTGCTGCCCGCAAAACCGACACCATTGTCGGCGACTGTCAGTTCCAGCATGTCAACGCCATAGCGCTCGATCTTCTTTGCGTAAACAGCGATATGCACAGCACCTATCTTGGGTTCCACGCCATGTTTGACGGCATTCTCGACCAAAGAAATCAACATGAGCGGAGGCAGTGCTGCATCTGTCACTTCACTATCCACGCTATAACTGAGGCGCGGTATGCGTGCCTGCATGAGACCCAGATAAGCGCTGGCGGCTTCCAGTTGCTGCTTGAGCCTGGCCTGGGCAGAGCTGCCATCATTGCGCATTTGCGGTATGGTGGCGCGCAGGTAATCGACCAGGTGATCAACGATGGCGGTGGCGCGTTCAGGCTCGGTCAAGATGGCTGAGCGCACACCCGCCAATGTATTGAACAGGAAGTGTGGCTCTACCTGAGCAGCCAGTACAGACAAGCGCAATTCAGCTTCGCGGCGTGCCTCCTGTGCCAGACTGAGTTCACGCTGGCGCATGACTTCCAGCAGGCGTTTTTTCTGACGGAAGAAATACCAGAGGTCAACCGCACCCGCAGTATAGGTGACGAGACCAAACACGATCACGAAGGAAAAACCTTGCACCAGCATTTTCAAGGCCGGTGATTGCTCAATCTTGCTGACGTTTTTGTCCTTATCACCCTCCGCGACCGGGTGAACCGTCACTCCGGCGGCTGGCTTGCCTGCTTTCGATGTCGGTGCACCGGAGGCAGTAATACTGCCCTCGACGGCAAATTCCATATTTTCACCACCGTAAGCCAGGTACTTGGTGGCATAGTTAGTCCCAGAAATAATGCCATAGCTAATGCCTGCACCAACCAACAGGACCAGTGTCAGCGATATGGCTTCTTTCTTGCTGGCATAGGCCTGGTTCCTTACCCAGACTGCCATTCCAGGGCCGATCAAATGTAATGCCGTACCACCTATGGTCAGCGGGACAAAAGCCACTGCCATCTTGCGCAGGTCCGCATCCGCTACCAGGGCTGTCACTATGACCAGCAAGTCAACTATGGCAAACAAGCCTATCCAGGCCTGTGCCCGATAGCGGAACCAGGTACGTGAGAACACCGGGTAGTTACGGGCGCGGGTCAGCCAGGTTTCGCTTCTTGCCGTCACTTCGGATGGCAGTAATTGTTCTGAAGTGTGCATGGTTGTGCGCATAGGATTAGTAGCTGACATGGCGGTTCCTTATGATGTTGTAGCTAGTCTAAGGAATGCGACAATGATGTGGGAAAAATGCGATAAAACAGGCTGACAGTCGATGAAATGCGATTTTGCAGCGACGAATTATTCTGCCCCGGCCTCGCTGCCATCTTCCGCTGCGCTGGCTCTTTGTTGTTTGGCAATACGTATGATGGTATTGCGTATGGAGCTCAGTACCGCCACAGAATTGAAGGGTTTGACGATAAAGCCCTGTACCCCGCGTTGTTGGGCCGTCTGCAGTATGGTCGCATCAATTTTTGATGACACCAGGAAGAGCAGTGCCTTGGGCAATTCAGCCTTGATCTTGTCGAGCAAAGCCAGGCCTTCTTCATCGGTTTCGCCTATGTCCACGCAAACAATCTGTGGTTTGAGCTTGATCACGCGAGCCAGGCTGGCGGGCGTCAGATTGGCATCTCCCACCACTTCATGGCCCCCATTCACCAGAACAGAAGTCAGCAAATTACGGGCAACAGCATTTGCATCCAGAATGACGGCTTTTAGCATGGCTACATGTAGAAAAAGATTCAATTTGCATATTAATGCAAAACTTTAAGTTCATGTAGAAAAGGCGGCAGATATGTCGCATCGATCAACATACGGCCGCCCTTGCCTGGTATTGATCCACTATATCAGTCTCTGTTGCCGTCCGGTTTGGCATTCTTGACATACATCTCCAGCCAGCGGTCTTGCTCCCACAGCATGTGCAGGATGGATTCGCGGGCGCGGTAGCTATGACTTTCATTCGGCAACATGGACAGCCTGGTAGCTCCGCCCAAGCCTTGTATGGCCTGGTACATGCGTTCGCTTTGCATGGGGAAAGTGCCGGAATTATTGTCTTGCTCGCCATGGATGAACAGGATGGGGTCCTTGAACTGGTTGGCGAAATTGAAGGGGGACATTTCCTGGTAGACCTTGTTGGCTTTCCAGTAATTCCTGTCTTCGGACTGGAAGCCGAAAGGCGTCAGGCTGCGGTTATACGCACCAGAACGGGCAATACCAGCACGGAAGAAGCGTGTATGCGCCAGCAAGTTGGCGGTCATGAAAGCTCCATAGCTGTGACCACCGATGGCGATGCGGTTGCGGTCTGCCACGCCCAGGCGCACGACTTCATCGACGGCTGCTTCGGCATCCATCTTCAGTTGTTCGAGATAGGTGTCGTTTGGTTCTTTCTTGCCTTCACCGATGATGGGCATGGTAGGGCCATCCAGCACGACATAGCCACGGGCCAGCATGGGCAAGGGGCCGTTATAGGAAATGCGGTTGAACTTGTATTGCGAGCCTATGACTTGCCCGGCCGCTTCTGCCGATTTGAATTCACGTGGGTAAGCCCACATCAGCACGGGGCGCGGGCCATCGCGCTTGGGGTCATAGCCGGGTGGCAGATACAAAGTGGCGGTCAGGTCTACACCATCTTCACGTTCATAACGGATTTGCTGTTTCTTGATGCCCTTGAACTGCGGCATGGGGTGCGGGAATTGCGTCAATGCACGCGGTGCAGCACTAGCCTGCAAATCATAGAAATAGAAGTTGGGTCTTTCTTCAACCGACTCGCGGCTGGTAATAAAGCTGTTGCCCTTGTCATTCAGCAGCGCCTGTATTTCTTCATAGTATGGCGCTTGTGAGCGCCACAAACGGGTGATCTGCTTGTTGGTCAGGTCAAATTTATCGAGGAAAGGCCGGTCACCCTCGGCACTGGCACCGGTGCCGGTAAAGAAGATGGCCTTGCCATCCGGGCTGATACGCAAGACCAGGCGGCCCTGGGCATTTTGTGTCATCACCGGGTTACCAGGGTTGCTGTACTGGTCTTCTGACTTGCGGACAAACATGAGTTCTGGCTTACTGTCTGGCACGCCCGGCTGTATGCGCCAGGTGCGGGTGTCGCGGGTTTTCAGCCAGTTTTCGGTGACCACGGCCAGATAATCATTGCCCCATTGAACATTGCCAAAACGCCAGCCCAGATCCATGATTTTTTGCGCTGGGGTATCAAATGGGGCTGCCTGCTGGAACAGGGCATCATGGATTTTGCTATTCACTTCCGGGTCGCCGCCAGCCTGTGCTTCCAGCCAGTACAGAGTCGCTGGCTTGTCGGTGCGCCAGCCAAAATCACGCGGGCCGGCTTGTACGGCGTCATTACCTGTGGGGATGCGTTCACGCAGCGGGCGCTCAGCCACGGTCTTGAGCTTCTTGCCCTGGATATCCCAGAGTTCTATCAACTGGCCAAAGCGGTCTACCGGCAACATGGTGGAGTAGGGGCGGCGCAATTGTGTGGTCAGGATCAGCTTGCCATCTGGTGATGCCAGGGATTTGATCAGTGTCATGGGGCGGGTAATGCGGCGCACCTCACCGTTCAGGTTGACGATGCCGAGCTGCGTCTGCAGATACCAGTCCAGGGTGTCGCTATCCCGCGCTGTCCTCAGCATATCGGGATAAATGCGGTTTTGCAGCGCCTTGCCACCCTTGGTCTCTTGCATATTCGGCCCTGCCGGTACTGCGGGCAGAGGTGGCAATTCTTTTTGATGCTGGGGAGTCAGCCTGACCAATATTTTTTCTGAACCTTCTATCCATGAAAAACCTGGGCCGGTTACGGCATTCAGTTTGTCTGCCATCAGGCGGCGGGCCGTGCCTTTTTTGATATCCAGCAACCATAGTTCGACGCCACCTTCTACCCACAGGCTGAAGGCCAGCCATTGCTCATCGGGTGACCAGGCGGTTTCGGCGATCTTGAGCTTGGCTGGCAAACCTTTGACTTCACGCGCTTTGCCGGTGGCGACATCCAGCAAACTCATGCCATTGCCAAAATCAAAATGGCTGGCGGCACGGGTACGCGGATTGATACGCAAACCCGCGAGGCGCAATTCTGGTTGGGAGACATCGGCAATACCGGGCAGGCCAGGCAGAGTCAGCAGCAATGCCGTCTTGCGTTGCGGCCCCAGGCGAAACAGCGGGCCTCTGGGAGCGTCGACCACGGCTTGCAATTCTGCCGGTGGTAATTGGTAGCCGGATTCAGCTACATTGCCAGCCTGGATTTGGCTGCTAGTCGAGGCTAACAGAGCAAGTGTAGCGACGAAGAACAAGGGTTTAGTACTTATCATTAACAGAGCATCCTGATATACAGCTTAACTACAAGCTTGACAATAATTTCAGGGCTAATTTGATAATTTTTTATACCCTATAAAAAACTACCGCCCCTTATTTGCAAACTAAGGGGCGGAGTTTTTAATGCATTGTAAGCGCTTTACAGGCTTTTTACAGCTTAGTTACGGGTTCCTTATGGCAAATCACTCATTTTGAGCCAGGTGCAAAGCCGTTGGCGGTAATGTCCAGCTCAGTGACTTCGCCATAATTGGCAGCAATGCCGCGTATGCTTTCTGCCTTGCCGATCAAGAGCATTTGCAGCTTGTCGCGTGGGAAATGCTTGTCCACCAGTTGTTTGGCTTTCTCCACATTGAGGCCATCAACGTCGCGCATGAAATGATCAATTTGCTCACGGCCGACTTTGGCGACAAACATTTCACCCAATAAGCCAGCGAGTTGCTGATTAGTTTCAAAACGCGGCGGAAATTGCCCTTTGACATAGGCCTTGGCCGATTCCAGGGTCGCAGTATCGATGCCCTTGTCCCATAGGCGCTGGTAAGTCTTTGCTGCCAATGCCAGTGCTGCCTCGGTCTTGGGGGTGGCGGTGAAACTGGAAACAGCAAAGCTGCCCGTCTCAGCCAGGGGAATAAAGCTGCTATTGGCACCATAAGTCAACCCAGAGTTGACACGCAACTCATCATTGAGCCAGGAAGTGAAACGCCCGCCCAAAATGGTATTGATGACTTGCAGCGGTACATAATCAGGGTCATTGCGGGCTATGCCCTTGCCACCAAACAGGAAAGTGGTTTCCACAGCATCTGACTTGTTGACCAGCCAGACGCGGGCCTTGTCAGCCTCTACCTTGCCATTGACGGCAATTGCAGGCGCGGCAGTAGTGGCTTTCCATGATCCGAACAAGCTTGCCAGTTGGGCGCGCATGACGCCGGGCTTGAAGTCACCGACTATCACCAGAGCGGCATTTTCTGGACGGTAATAACTTGCATGGAATTTTTTTGCATCCTGAGGCTGCAGTGCCGTCACGCTGCTTACCGTACCTGACACTGGATTGGCATAGGCTCCATTACCAAACAGCATGCTACGGTAATAGGTTTGCACGACATTGCGCGGGCTTTCCTTAGCCTGCTTCAAGCCATCCACAGTACGCGAACGCAGCTTGCCAAATTCTTCAGCTTCAAATGAGGGGTGCAAGATGGCATCCGCAAAGATGGGCAATAGCACATCCACGTCGGCGCTGGCAAAGTCTGCATTCAGGGAAGTGGATTCTGTCGTCGTGGCACTGGCGATGCGGCCACCACGAAAATCAAAGCTCTGGTCCAGGGTCTTTTTATCAAACTTGCTGCTACCTAATAACAAAGCATCACCTGTCAGGTTGGACAAACCTGCATTGCCAGCATCACTGACGGCACCCGCCTTGACGACGGCGCGCACGGCGATCAGGGGCACGTCATGGCGCTCCATCAAATACACGGTCAGGCCATTCGGCAGCTTGGTGGTTTCAAAGGCAGGCAGGCGGAATTCTGCGGCCTGACTGTTCGCTGCCAGCAAACCCAGGCTGGCCAGACTGAGGCTGATTATTTTTTTACTGATCATCTTCTTATTCCTCCACAGCGGCGAGCACGCCTACTGTTCTCTGTGATTTTTTAAAGTATTTGGCAGCAACGCTCTGGATATCGGCTGGAGTCAGTTTGCGATAGGCATCCGGTGCATCGAACAGTTTCTTGTAATCGCCAAAGAACATTTCATATTCACCAAGCTGGGCGGCCTTGCCATTAATGGTTTCCTGGGCACGGTAGAAATTCAGGAGCTTCTGGTTTTTCACTTTTTGCAGTTCATCTGCCGTGACACCATCCTTGACCAGCCTGTCTATCTCGGCCAGCAATGCGGCCTCGACCTTGGCGGCGGGCACCTTGTTGGCAGCAACCGCAAAGAAATTGAACAGGCCAGGGTCAAAATTCTTGCCATGATCGGCACCAACCTGGGTTGCCAGGCGTTGATCCACCAAAGCCTGATACATGCGCGAAGTCTTGCCATCAGTGAGTATGCTGGCGATGACATTCAGCGCATAGTAATCAGGATGGCTGGTCGCTGGCATCTTGTACGAGACCATGAGATTGGCAGCGGTGGCAGACTCTTTGCGCACGAATACCCGGCGCTCACCTTTTTGCTCAGGCTCCACCGTACGCACGACGGGTGGCAAGGCACGTTGCGGCACATTGGCAAAAAATTGCTCGGCCAGGCGTTTCACTTCTGCTGCCTTGACATCACCAACGATGACAGCCACTGCATTATTCGGGGAATAATAGACATTGAAATAACGCTGCAAGTCATCTTGCGTCCAGGCCTTGATGTCGGATTCATGGCCGATAGTCGGAATCGAATAGGGATGTGCACGGAAAGCCGATGCATAGACTTCGCCCCACAGTGCCCGCAGATTGGAGTTTTCCAGCCCAGTACTGCGCTCGGACAAGACCACCCCGCGCTCGCTCTCGACCATTTTTGGATCTATGCTGAGATTGGCGATACGGTCGCTTTCCAGATCAAAAATGGTGGGCAGAGCAGTGGCCGGGAACCAGTCCTGATACACGGTCAGGTCATTGCTGGTATAAGCATTATTGGCACCGCCATTGGCTTCCATGGTGCGGTCAAATTGCTTGGGGCCGAATTTTTTGGAGCCATTGAACATCATGTGTTCAAAAAAATGCGAGAGGCCGGTGATGCCAGCTACTTCATTACGCGAACCGACTTTCCAGTAGGTGTACATATTCGCATTTGGTATCGTGCTGTTTTCCAGCACCAGGAATTTCATGCCATTCGGCAGCGTAAAGGTTTTCACCTGCTCAACTGTAACGGCCTGGGCTGTCCCCGTCATCATGCCTAAATAAAGGCCGCCAGCGGCAGCCATGGTTTTCCACTTCATTGCATTTTCTCCCTTGTATGCTTATTGATTGCGGGCGCTGATCCCTGAGCTATGACAGTGAAGACTGGCTATAGTTCGGATCAAAAATATTATGTATATATATTATTGATATATAAAGTCTGCAGAATCTATACCTGAATTTGTCACACTGGCAAGCAAAATCGTTGCAAATAATCACTGTTCTTATTTGTATGTTGAATGCGGCGGCAAGATTGCCTTAATCCGTCATATCATTCACATCATTGCAGACATTTCTGCACAGAAAATACAAGCAAGGCTCAGTATCATGACATTAACTACATCTCCAGCCCGCTTTGGTTTGCGGGCAAAAATGCTCTTCGCTGTGCTGGCCATGGTGCTGGCCGGTTTTACCGTGACCATCAGCCTGCTGACCAAGCAGGCGGGCAGCATGCAGCAGGAATCAGCCCAGCAATATGCCAGGCAACTGGCCATCAATAATGCCGGCAAGGTGGCAGAGCGCATCAACCTGGCTTTGCATGCAGCACGCAGCCTGGCGTTCGAGCTGGCTGCGATGCAGGCCAGCGGCAAGGCAGACCGGGCCAATGCAGACCTGCTACTGAAGAGCGTGCTGGAAGGCCACCCTGAATTTACTGGTGTAGGCACGATATGGGAAGCCAATGCCTTCGATGGCAAAGATAGCGAATACGCTGGCAAGGAAGGCCATGATGCCACTGGCCGCTACCTGCCTTATTGGAATCGTGGCAGTGGCAAGGCCCAGGTCGAAGCCCTGACTGATTATGAGAAAGAAGGCGCGGGAGATTATTATCTGCTGGCAAAGAAAAGCGGCAATGAAGTCTTGCTGGAACCGTATATGTACAAGATTGCTGGCAAGGATGTGTTCATGACCACGGTCACCGTTCCGGTCAAGGCCAAGGGCCAGGTTGTTGGCGCAGTCACCGTGGATTTACCGGTTGCCAGCTTCCAGGAAGACGTCAGCAAAATCCACCCCTATGAAACTGGCTATGCCAGCCTGATTTCTAACAACGGTATCTATATCGGCGACGTCGATGCTAAAAATGTCGGTCAAAACATAGGCGACAGTGCCGCTGCAAAAGCTGCAAAGACGGCTATCAAGGCTGGCCAGACTTATAACGACAGCTTTGAACACAGCACAATGCAGACGACAGTGAACCGCATCTATGTGCCTGTGCAGATAGGTGCCACCACGACGCCATGGTCTTTTGTCATCAGCGTGCCAGAGAACAAAATTTTGGCCGACGTGCATTACCTGCGTAATACCGCCATCCTGATCGGTATCTTCAGCGTACTGGTGGTGTCGGCCATCCTGAGCTTCGTCATCAACAAACTGGTGATCGCACCGCTAGGTGGTGAGCCAGATGTAGCCGTGAATATTGCCAGGAGCGTGGCAGAAGGCGACCTGACCACGGTAGTGACACTGAAACCGGGTGACCGCAGCAGCATGTTGTATGCTCTGCAAGGTATGCAGCAGCAATTGACAGGCATGGTCACGCATATACGTGACAGCAGCGAATTTGTCTCGAATGCCTCTGGCGAAATTGCCATGGGTAATATTGACCTGTCTGAAAGAACAGAAAACCAGGCTTCATCCCTCGCACAAACTGCCAACAGTGTGGAAAGCCTGAACCAGACCGTCAGGCAAAATGCCGGCAATGCCGAGCAAGCCCGCCAGCTTGCTGTCTCTGCTGCACAAACCGCGCAACGCGGCAGTACCCAGGTCGACAAGGTGGTAAACACCATGGCAGACATCTCGGCAGAATCCAAGAAAATGTTTGACATCATTGCCGCCATAGAAGGCATCGCCTTCCAGACCAATATCCTGGCACTGAATGCAGCAGTCGAGGCAGCACGCGCAGGTGAACAAGGCCGTGGCTTTGCCGTGGTCGCTTCAGAAGTGCGCAACCTGGCACAGCGCAGCGCTGTTGCCTCGAAAGAAATCAAGTCACTGATAGAAACCTCGATTGCCAAAGTGGATGTGGGTTCGGAAGTAGTTGGTCATGCTGGTAAAACCATGACCGAGATACTGGCATCGGTAGAAGGCTTGTCAACCATACTCAATGAGATCTCCAGCGCCTCTGCCGAACAAAGCCATGGCATAGCGCAGATCACGAATGAGATAGGTTTGATGGACCAGACTACCCAGCAAAATGCGGCACTGGTGGAAGAGTCTGCGGCAGCAGCAGCTTCATTGAAAGAAGAAGCGCAGAAATTGTGGCAGGCATTGCTGGTGTTTAAAGTGAGCTAACTCTCCAAAACTTGCGACACATACAAATGAACATCAAACCCAGTGTTTGATGTTCATTTTTTTAGCTTGTCGGTGCTATCTGAATTGAGTCACTTTGCAGCAGTCTGTGTCTTCGCCATGGCCTGCAAAGCCTCTGCAAATACTTCAGGCTGATAGCCACGTATCATGCGCTTGCCTATGATGATGACGGGGACGCCTTCGCCGCCCAGCTCTGCATGTCTGGCTGCCGCAGCAGGTGATTTTTCTACATCCAGATCTACGAATTCGACTTTGTTTTCATCAAAATAAGCCCGCGTCTTTTTGCAGAAACTGCAACTGGCGGTACCATACATGAGGACTTTGCTTTTGGCATTCTGGAAGTGGGCTGAATAGTCAGCTTCCTGATACGTAGGTTTCAACAACATGGGCAAGCGTGGCACTACATAACCGATGAGCAGTCCTATGGCGATGATTACTGCATAGGTCAATATCGTCCTGGCTAATTTCATGCTGCATCCCGTGAAAATTAAATGTGATGAAAAATGTTGACAGCGGTAGTGACCAGCAATTTGAAATGCTGATCACTATTTTCAGCAAGTCACCTCTGCCAATCAGCTCAAAGCAGATCTGGCAGCTTGCGACTCACTCAAAAAACAAATTATTCTGGATAACCAGACAGGCAATCAGCCATGCATTCGTTGTATTCAGCAGAGCCACGTGGCGCTTGCTTGATGCATTCTTTATTGCAGAAATAGAATGGTGGAGGGTAAGCAAACGCAGCGCTGCAGCCAATTGCCAATGCCAGAGCGATTAATTTTTTTGTTGTTGATTTAAACATCTAAAGTCTCCTGATTTATTTAATGGGGGACAGAACAGCACCGGAACATTCGCCCCCAGATCAAATGCCCGGGTTTATGACATAAGACAAACTTTGGCTGCCTTCGTCTCTGCATTTCTTCTCGAGAGAGTTTGGCTACATGCTTTTTTGTAAATTACCAATTCGATAAAATAATACCACTAAATATATTTGACTTAACATTATTTAACTATTGCACTTGCACAGAAGTTTTGCTTTTTTATTATTTATTTTGTTAGCAAGAGCCAGCTCTCCAGAGGGTGAATGGCTACATCCTGAATAAAGCTGTTAGTGGAAATCAGCACAGCATTTTTTGCTGCGGCGCAGCATATGTCTTTTTATATGAGATTTTTGTCGTGGTAAGCTACGCGCCGAATTGACTCAATTCACATCATTTACAGGTACGCATTGAAAAATATTTTGCGGCCAGCTGCGACTTTTATACAAAATAATTATTGGAGAGCACTTTGAACAAAATTCAAACGCCAGGTGCACACACTATTCTGGGACACCCGGATAGCTTGTTCGTCCTGTTCTTTACAGAAATGTGGGAACGGTTTTCTTACTACGGCATGCGCGCCCTGCTGGTGCTGTTCCTGGTGACCACCGCGGCGAAAGGCGGCTGGGGCTGGAGCCGTGCTGATGCAACAGCCTTGTATGGCTGGTACACCGGCCTGGTGTATCTGACCCCTATCCTCGGTGGCTATATCGCCGACAAGATACTGGGCAGCCGCCGTTCTGTCGTTCTGGGTGGTTTCATCATCGCTGCCGGACATGCCTGTTTGTTGTTTGATACCCCGGCGATGTTCTACACGGGTCTGGGCCTGGTCGTTGCCGGTACCGGTTTGTTCAAGCCAAATATCTCTGCCATCGTTGGCCAGTTATATACCAAGGAAAATGAAGGCGGCCGTGATGGCGGCTATACCCTGTTCTATATGGGTGTTAACTCCGGTGCTTTCTTCGGTATCTTGTTGTGCGGTTATATCGGTGAAAAAATCTCCTGGCCCATGGGCTTTGGTCTGGCCGGAGCCTTCATGATACTGGGTGCGATCCAGTTTTATTTTGGTCAAGGCATTTTTGGTGAGATCGGCCTGGCAAAATCACAGCAAAGTGGTAACGCGGTCGTAGAAGAAGAAGCCGCACCCCATATCGTTGCCGACCGCTTGAAAGCAATTTGCGTCTTCTCTTTCTTCACCATCTTTTTCTGGTTTGCGTTTGAACAAGCTGGTGGTTCGATGACGATTTTCGCTGCTGACTATACCGACCGTGCTTTGGTCGGTACCAGTGGCATGTTGTTCAAGATCGTCAACAGCCTGATGACCGTGATCCCGACAATTATCCTGTCATGGTTGCTGATCAAATTGTTTGCCGGCACTGCAAAGCGCTATCTCTTGTCAAATGCCTTGCTGGTACTTTGCATAGGTTTGATCTGGGCACTGGTGATCTGGATGTTGCAACGTGAATTTGCACTGGATCAATCCAGCGTGCCTGCTACCTGGTTCGGTGTATTGAACTCCTTCTTCCTGGTGATCCTGGCCCCTATGTTTTCAAAAATGTGGGAAAAATACTGGAACCCGACTGGCCCGGTCAAATTTGGTGTTGGCCTGATCTTGCTGGGTCTGGGTTTTGCAGCCTTGTCATATGGTGCTTCCAGCATCCCGACTGGTGCAAAAACAGCGAACGTAGGCATGATCTTCCTGATCGCCGCTTACTTCTTCCATACCATGGGTGAACTCTGTGTTTCCCCGGTAGGCTTGTCGTATATCAGCAAACTGGCTCCACCGCGTTTGTTGGGTCTGATGTTTGGTGTCTGGTTCCTCAATACGGCGATTGCCAACAAACTGGCTGGTTTTACAGGCAGCTATATCGACCATATTTCTGAAACTTATTCCCTGTCCGTCTTCTTCCTGATTTTCACCCTGATACCAATTGGGGCTGGTCTGGTTCTGATGATGTTGAACAAATGGATGGAAAGAAAAATGCACGGCATCCACTAAGCTGCTGGCTGCATAAAAAAAATCCCCGCGCAATGATCATTGCGCGGGGATTTTTTATGGCACATTACTTTTAAGCTTTGAATGTCACCCAGGGTTTCAGCCTGTCACCTGCTGCACCAGCGCCATGGCAAATTTGCCGTTGCCTGTAGACCAGTCTGAATAATCGTTTTCATGCATGAAGATGAACACATCGGCCTTGGCCACGCCCGCATTTGCTGCCAGGTTTTCTGCAATGTGGGCATACAGATCGCGCTTCATGGCGTCGCTACGACCGCGCCTCAGGCTGATGTCGATGACCACCAGTTTGTCTGAACGCGCCACGCCGTTGAAGCTGCGGCTATAGAAAAAATCTTCTGCCTCATAGCTGCTGACGAGATTGAATAATTCGTCTTGTGGCATGCCTATGCTGCTCACCAGCGCCTGATGTATACCTTCGACGATAGCCTGGCGTTGTTCCTGGCTGGTGCTTTTACTGACATGAGTACGGATGAATGGCATGTGATGTTTCCTAAAAATGGATTTGATTCAAATGTAAAACAGCAATCGTCATTTTCAGAGGAATCACATTGAAAGAAAATCGATATTCATTCATCTATATGTGCGATAAACTCACATAATGAAACGCCATCTGCCACCCTTGAATGCACTCCGCGCCTTTGAAGCCGCCGCCCGGCTGGGGCGCATGACTGCTGCTGCCGACGAGTTGGCAGTGACGCCCGGTGCCATCAGCCGTCAGGTACAACAACTGGAACAAAGCCTGGGTACGGTCTTGTTTGAAGGTTCCAAGAACCGCCCAGAACTGAGTGCCATGGGCAGGCAGCTATTACCTGCACTGACAGCCGCCTTTGACCAGATGGATGCTGCCGTGAATGCCGTGCGTAATGACAATAGCGGCACGCTGGATGTTTGCTGCTTCAACACCTTCACGGTGAAATGGCTGATACCGCGTTTGTATGATTTCAATTCCAGATATCCCGACATCGATGTCAGGCTGAGCTCCACGGATCGTCACCCAAACGCTGCACAAGACTCCGGGCATGAACGCTATGACCTGGTGATCAGTGTCGATGAAACGGGTGAAGAGCCGGATGACCGGGACCAGGACAGGATCTTGCCGCTGTTTCAGGAATGGCTGGGGCCAGTATTGTCACCTGCGCTGGCAGCCAGCATCAAGATCGCTACAGCCTCTGACCTGACCGGGAAAGCCTTATTGCATACCCGCACCAGAGCAAATGCATGGCAAATGTGGGGCCTGGCCGCTGGTTGCGCTGCACCTGTGGCAGAGGGCAGGGAGTTTGAGCACTACTACTTTACGCTGGAAGCCGCCATTGCCGGCCTGGGTGTCTGTATTGCTCCTTGGCATCTGGTGATAGATGATATCCGCAGTGGCCGGCTGATCGCTCCACTCGGTTTTAGTGCCAGCACTTATCGCTATGTAGCACGGCGCAGCCGCAAGCAAGATAAAAAACTGGACCTGTTTTGTAGCTGGCTGCAAAACCAGGCCGCACTCAGCCCTTTGCCGGGCAACAACTAAAATAAGCGGCAGCAAATTTATTTTTAAATAGTTGCATCCAAAACCAAATTCCTTGCGTAAGAACAGTGCCCGTAAAGTTTTTTAAATTTCAACGGTCATTTTTCCTACACTTCAGGAGTTGGTCATGAGACATGTAACATCGAGGTTCAATCAAAAAATTCTACTTGCCCTGGTCACTGCAGGGAGTTTAAGCGGCATCGCCTCGCTGCCCGCACAGGCATCCAGCCATCGCGAAGCGCCATTTATTACCCGCCACCCAAAAGTGGATGCGGCTGACTTTTATATGTTCCGCAGCTATGAAGCTAACCGCGCTGCTTTCACGACATTGATCGCCAATTATTCGCCACTGCAGGACTCTTACGGCGGACCGAATTATTTCTCCATGGACCCGGATGCCCTGTATGAAATCCATATCGACAATGTCGGTGATGGCAAAGAACATCTGACTTTCCAGTTCCGCTTTACCAATACCAATAATGATGCGCAGTTCACTGTGGGCGGCAAGAAAGTTTCGATACCTCTGGTGATTAATGCTGGTGCGATTGATGGCGTCAACCCGGCTGGTTTGAATGTACGTGAAACTTACACCGTCACCATGGTGACAGGCGGCCGTCGTACCGGCACACGCCAGGCGGTGACTAACGCAACTACCGGTTCCAGCACCTTTGACAAGCCGATAGACTATATTGGTAACAAATCCATTCCTGACTATGCGGGCTATGCCGCCAAGCATGTGTTTGCTGTCAATATCCCGGGCTGCACGACACCAGGCAAAGTCTTTGTCGGCCAGCGCAAAGACCCCTTCGTAGTCAATCTGGGCGAAACCTTTGACCTGATCAATATCAAGGCACCCGCCACCGCCTTCGACCCAAATGCAGAAAAAGCCGGTCATGATGACCTGGCCATGAAGAACGTCACCGCGATAGAAATGGAAGTGCCGACCAGTTGCCTGACCAATGGCAAAGAAGCCGTGATTGGTGGCTGGACCACAGCCAGCTTGCGCCAGGGCCGTGCGATTAACCCGACACCAAGCAGCACAGGTGTGGCATCCAAGGAAGGTGGCGCATGGACACAGGTATCACGTCTGGGCATGCCACTGGTAAATGAAGTCGTGATTGGCCTCAAGGACAAAGATCAGTTCAATCACAGCAAACCCAGTGGTGATGCACAATTCATCAACTACGTGACCAACCCGACCTTGCCTATGCTGGTGGAAGTCTTGTTTGGCAGTGCAAGCGTCAAGGCACCGACCAACTTCCCGCGTAATGATCTGGTGGCAGCTTTCCTGACTGGTATCAAAGGCGTCAATCAACCAGCCGTAGTGACGCCATCTGAAATGCTGCGTTTGAATACGACAACGCCTGTCAGTGCAACGCAAAATCGCCTGGGTGTCATAGGTGGTGACAGTGCAGGTTTCCCTAACGGCCGCCGTCCTGGTGATGACGTGGTGGATATCGCCTTGCGCGTGGTCATGGGACGTTTGTGCACACTCAGCATAGGCTGCGTACCTGCTGATGCACCAGCTGGCAGCATAGACTTCACTGATGGTGCTTATCTGGACAGCAGCTACACCGACAATGCCTTCCCTTACCTGAAAACCCCTGTGGCTGGCGCACTGAAACGTTAAACGTATCAGTCATATTGAATACCATACTCAAGGAGTAATCATGAAAGCTAGACATACTTATCTGATCGCTGGCACGTTGCTGACGCTCATGCTGGCAGGCTGTGGCGGTAGTTCCAGCCCTGCAACCAGTACCACGACTCCAGGTACTGGCACTGGAACAGGGACAACCACACCCACGCTCATCGATACCTTCACGCAATATGTGCTGAACCTGTTCGGTGCAGCGGATACGGCAGAACCGCAATCCATTGATGCAGCAGTAGTCACAGCACCGGAAGCAACTGAGCCTGTCAGTGTCAACTAGACAGATTGTTGTAGCCAACTGAAGTAAGGGGCACAAGACACAGGCAAGTTTGTCTGTATCTTGTGCCTGCCACCGAATTTTGCGATTTAAAAATACCATGCACCTGCCTCGTTTTTTATCTGCCCTGCTGATCTTGTCCAGCCTTGCCTTTGATGCGCAAGCAACGCCGTTTATTCCCAGCAATGGCAAACAGGTGCTGGAACAATTGCCATCGCGTACAGACCCGGCTCAGCGTGCCTTTGCCGAATTGCGCAAACGCCTGACAGCCAAGCCAACTGACCCAGCCATCGCCAGCGAACTGGCACAAGCCTATATCAATGCCGCCCGCAATGACGGTGACCCGCGTTATCTGGGCTATGCACAAGCAGTATTGAAACCCTGGTGGAGTCTGCCAAATCCCCCCATCAGTGTACTGGTGCTGCGTGCCACCATACTGCAAAGCACACATCAATTTTCTGAAGCTTTGCTGGACCTGAACAAAGCCTTGAAGCAGGACAGGGACAATGCCCAGGCCTGGTTGACCCGCGCCACTGTCTTGCAGGTACAAGGCCAGTTTGCCCAGGCGAAGGCCAGTTGCATGCACCTGTATCCCCTTGCGCCTGAACTGGTCACGCTGACCTGCTTGCATAATGTCGGCAGCCTGAATGGGGATGCAGCAAACAGTTATGCGGCACTAGGCGCGGCATACAAAAAATACGAAAAAAATGCAGATAGCGATGCAGGGACAAAAATCTGGGTCACGACACTGCTGGCAGAAATGGCTGCCAGACTGGGGGATGTCAAAGCAGCCGAAGTCTGGTATCAGACAGCCCTGACACTGGCATCACCTGACAGTTACTTGCTGGGTTCATATGCAGATTTTTTACTGGATCAGCAAAGACCTGCTGAAGTCGTCAAGCTGTTGAAAGACAAGACCAGGGTCGATGCATTGTTGTTGCGTTATGCGCTGGCTTTGCAAGTACAAAAGTCTTCGCTTGCTGCTGGACAAATCAGCTTGCTCGATCAACGTTTTGAAGCCGCCATGCTACGTGGCGACACTGTGCACCAGCGCGAGCAGGCACGTTATGAATTGCAATTAAAAAAACGCCCGGCGATCGCCCTGAAACTGGCGCAACTGAACTGGGCCATACAAAAAGAAACCGCAGACCTGCACATCTTGCTGGAAGCAGCCGCGGCGCATGAACCTGAGGCAGCAAGCCTAGCCCTGGCATGGTTGAATCACAACAAACTGCAGGACATGACATTGAAACCCGTACTCGCCAAACTGGGAGTCAAGTCATGATGCACGGCACCATCCATCACCTGGCGCGCAGTCTTGTGCTGGCAATGCTATTCAGTCTGTTCAGCCTGCCCGCCCATGCCCACAAACCCAGTGACAGTTACCTGACCCTGCGGGCCGACCATACCGGCATCCACGGGCAATGGGATATCGCCTTGCGTGACCTGGATTTTGCGATAGGTCTGGATGAAGACGGCAATGGTGAGCTGACCTGGGATGAGGTGCGCAGCAAACATGTTGACATCGCAGCCTATGCACTGGCCAGGCTGAAGATCACTGCGGGTGAGCAGTCGTGCCCGCTGACTGCAGGGCAACAATTGATAGACCAGCACAGCGACGGTGCTTATACCGTATTGATGTTCGACAGCACTTGCAATGCTGAAAAAATCAACGTGCAGTATCAATTATTTTTTGACCTGGATACCCAACACAAGGGCTTGCTGCGTCTGGTCAACAGGAAGGATGCAACAACTACCGCCATCTTCAGCCCTGAGCAGGCCAGCCAGGAATTTGTCGTGGCCGAGGTCAACCAGTGGCAGCAATTCAGCGATTATATTTTTCATGGCATCTGGCATATCTGGATAGGCTTTGACCACATCCTGTTTTTATTGTCCTTATTGCTGCCTGCCGTACTGATGTTAAAAGCGGGTAAATGGGAGGCTGCCAGCAGTTTTAAAGCTGCAGTTATCGATGTCTTGAAAATCGTCACTGCATTTACTGTGGCTCATTCGATTACCCTGACATTGGCGGCCCTGAACATACTGGCATTACCGTCGCGACTGGTAGAGTCAGCGATTGCGGTATCTGTCATTTTGGCGGCACTGAATAATCTGTTCCCGCTATTCCAGGGGCGGCGCTGGCTGGTGGCATTTGCCTTTGGCCTTATCCATGGTTTTGGTTTTGCCAGCGTACTGGCCGACCTTGGCTTACCGCAATCGGCATTGATGCTGGCACTGGTCGGCTTTAACCTGGGTGTAGAAATTGGGCAATTGACTATCGTTGCAGGGTTTTTACCTCTGGCCTATCTATTGCGCCGCCACTGGCTGTATCAGCGCGCAATCGTACAGATGGGCTCAGGGCTGATCATTGCCATTGCCCTGGTGTGGTTTATAGAGCGGGCCTTTAACATGCGCCTGATTTCATAGCGCTTGTGGACCTGTGCTCTGTTTGAACTTCAATTGCCTGTTTGGTTATGGATGCTGACAAAAACAGCATATTTCAAATATTTTGCGGTGCTAGAATAAAGCTTTTGACTCTGGTTTACTGCCAGGGCTGATTCATAAAAATTCAACCGAGGATATTAATGAAAAGTAAACTGAGCCTGTTACTGCTCGCAGCCCTGAGTGCCAATGCTGGTTCGCAAGAAAATATGAGCTATCAAAAACCGCCGCAATCCATACTGGAGCTGGCAGATTTCCAGCGTGCCCCGGTGGTGAGCATGGATAGCCATAGAAAGACGCTGCTGCTCAGTTACCGCAATACCTATAAATCATTGAACGATTTGAACCAGACTGAAATGCGTCTGGCTGGTTTGCGCATTAATCCGGTAACGAATATTTCCAGCACGCTGACTTATGTCAATAATCTGAAATTGCGTAAAGTCGATGCGACGGATGAAGTGCAGGTCAAGGGCTTGCCCGAAAACCCGCTGATCAGTTACGTCACCTGGTCACCGAGTGAAAAGAAGATAGCCTTTACCAATACCGCTGCCAAGGGTGTGGAGCTGTGGGTCATTGATGTGGAAACCGCAACAGCGAAAAAATTGACGGAAGCAAACCTGAACGCCAATCTGGGTACACCATTTGACTGGTACCGTGATAGCGAAAACCTGCTGATCAAGGTCTTGCCCAAGAGCCGCCCAGCTCTGCTGGATGCCAGCAAGGATTTGCCGAGTGGCCCTATCATTTCGACTTCCAGCGGCGCGACTTCACAAAACCGCACTTATGCCGATCTCTTGAAAAACCAGAATGACGAAAGCAATTTCGTCAACCTGACAACTTCTGAGCTGCACAAACTGAGCCTGAATGGCAAGAGTAGCCTGTTCAAGAAGGCAGAGATGTTTGATGACGTCAGCTTTTCTCCTGACGGCAAATACCTGCAGATCAGCTCTATCCAAAAGCCTTTCTCCTACATCGTCCCGCTGCAGCGTTTTCCTTCCAAAACCATCGTCAGCGATGTGACTGGCAAGCAGATCAAGGTCGTCGATGAATCACCTTTGAATGAAATCATCCCCAAGGGCTTTAGTGCTGTTCCTGTTGGCAAACGTTATATGGCCTGGCGCGCTGACAAGCCAGCCAGCCTGACTTATGTACAGGCACTTGATGGCGGCGACCCGGCCAATAAGGCCGAGTTCCGTGATGAAGTGTTTTCCTGGGATGCGCCTTTCGACAAACCCGCAATCTCCCTGGTAAAAGTCGCGCAGCGTTATGGTGGCATAGTCTGGGGTAACGACAATCTGGCCGTCGTCACTGATGCCTGGTATGACACGCGCAATACCAAGGCCTATTTGTTCAATCCTTCCAATCCGGCAGAAGCACCACGCGTGATCTCTGACCGCAATATGCAGGATATCTATTCTGACCCGGGTCGTTTTGAAACAAAGTACAACCAGTACCATCGCCGTGTACTGGCGATAGAAGATAACAAGGCCTATCTGCTGGGTGCTGGTCACACCAAGAAAGGTCAGTTCCCTTTCATCGATGAACTGGATCTGGGCAGCCTGAAAAAGAACCGCCTGTATCAGTCCACTTACACTGACAAGATAGAGAGCATAGTCTCGATAGAAGATGTCAAGAAGGGCGATGTGCTGGTACAGATACAGTCGAAGACTGAATACCCGAATTATTACTTCCGTAATATCAAGGGCGGCAATCAGTTGACACCAGTGACGCAATTTAAAAACCCGTTCACAGGTTTGAAGGATGTCTCGAAAGAAGTCATCAAGTACAAGCGCAAGGATGGCGTGGAATTATCAGGTACCCTGTATTTGCCAGCGGCCTATGACAAAGAAAAGAAAGAGAAACTGCCTTTGCTGATCTGGGCTTACCCGGCAGAATTCAAGGACAAGGATTCTGCAGGGCAAAGCAGGCATAACGAAAACCAGTTCACCTTCCCCAGTTATGGTTCATTCATTTATTGGGTGACGCGTGGTTATGCAGTGCTCGATGATGCGGCCTTCCCTATCATCGGTGAAGGCAAGACAGAGCCTAACGATAACTTCATCCCGCAACTGGTTGGCAATGCCGAGGCGGCGATTGACGCTGTTGATGCGCTGGGTTATATAGATCGCAAACGTGTTGCCGTAGGTGGCCATTCTTATGGTGCCTTCATGACTGCAAACCTGCTGACACATTCAAAACTGTTTGCCTGTGGCATTGCACGCAGTGGTGCCTATAACCGCACCCTGACGCCCTTTGGTTTCCAGAGCGAACAGCGCAATTACTGGGAAAGCCCTGAGGTCTACAACAAGATGTCGCCTTTCATGAGTGCCGACAAAATGAAGACGCCAATGTTGCTGGTACATGGTGAAGCGGATAATAATCCCGGCACCTTCACCCTGCAAACCGAGCGCTATTTCCAGGCATTGAAAGGTCTGGGCGCACCAGTACGCATGGTGATACTACCCAAGGAAAGTCATGGCTATGCCGCCAAAGAAAGCATCATGCATCTGTTGTGGGAGCAGGATCAGTTCCTGGAAAAATGCCTGAAGAAATGAGCCTGATGCAAATTCAATGGCTTCAGCCTTGATAGTTATGCAAAAAAAATCCCGGACAAATTAGTCCGGGATTTTTTTCGCTACAGCACAAACTTGCAATACAAACTCGCTGTCATTTGATCTCTTTGTTGCTTGACTTGTTTTCTCCCTCATCACCAAGTCTTCACAATACCGTCTGCGTCTTTTTCACTCGTAAGTAGACTCATCAATAAGAAAGCGATTCCGGCCAGCCTTCTTGGCAGCATAGAGTGCAAGATCTGCTCTGTGCAGTATCTGGTTCCAGGCATCATTCTTGCCACTCGCAAATGCCGCCCCCATGCTGATTGTTATTGGGACGCGGCCACTCTGGCTCATGACTATCAGTGACTCGACTTCCTTGCATAAACGCTTGCCGATTGCAGTCAACTCAGACACTGATACCTGCGGGAAGTACAGCACAAATTCTTCGCCGCCATAACGGGCAAAAGCATCACGTTCCCGCAAAGTGCCACTGACATGTCGGGAGAACTCCACTAAAACCAGATCCCCTACGGCATGACCAAAACGGTCATTGATTTGTTTGAAATGGTCCAGATCCATGATGATCACTGCCATGTCCTGGCATATATTTTCTGGAAGTTGATCCAGGAACCAGCGGCGATTTCCTATGCCTGTTAATTGATCTGTCTGGGCCATCAATTTCAAGTGCCGTTCAGTACGCTCGTTGACCAAAATAACAGTCAGCAAGGCAATGCCAAAATTAAGCAGTATCTGCAGCAAGAACATCTCTGCAATGGAGAAAATGAAGATCGTCCCAGAGATCAGGCTAATCAGATTGATGGTATAAACAAGTGCACTCAGGAGTAGTGCTACCGCCAATAAGCGACGAACAGGAAGTGCCTCACTGCGGTAATCACGGCGCACTTTCAATGCAGCAAGCATCAAAAAAATAACTGCATTAATATGAAAGACACTGGCCCGCAAAACGTTTTGACTTGGGAAATCTGTCATCCATCCAAGTAAAGTCAGGCACACTGGCACTTGCAGCACCAGCTTGTTTTTCTGCCAGCCACGTCGCCCGCTTAATTCGCTCAGCCCGGCCCAAAAAAGCGCATATCCTAAAGTACCAAGGAAAAGACTCAAGTGTGTCCACAGCCAATAAGGCAGACTCACATTTTCACCAAGGCCTGCAATAGTTGCGCCGACAGCCAAAGCAATAAAAGCAATGGCTAGCAAGCCCAGGCCTTTCGCCGAGACTAATTGTTTTCGTAAATACAAAAAAGCAAGTGCGCCGACCAAGAGTGAGGTTTCGTGCAGTAACAGGACTGTGGCCAGATTGATTTCAGGAAGCATAAATGCGAAGAGGTATTTGATGGCATCAAGTGATGAGCGCGCATAAACAAGATAAGTGCCCCAGGCGCTCTGCGGTTCAGCTTACTTACCTGCATTAATATATTAGCGCGCAAGTATAACAAGGCCATGAATTTCAACCCCGGCACCACATGCAATAAGTCGATAGATTTCAATCAAATGAATGATTGTTTGTATTTTTGAAGAGATGAATGGCTAAATCTCATTTCATCCACAGGAGTGAGATGCGTTCTAAAAATCAGGCAACTATCTTGTGTCGTCCCCAGAATGGAAAAAACCCCGCTGGGTAATTCCAGCGGGGTTGGCAATCTAAGCTTGATCAGTGCGGCTCAGTGTAGCTTAGCGTTCTATCGCCAGCGCCACGCCCATACCACCACCGATACACAAACTCGCCAGGCCTTTTTTGGCATCGCGGCGTATCATTTCATGGATCAGGCTTACCAGGATGCGGGCACCTGATGCTCCGATAGGGTGACCAATCGCAATCGCACCACCATTGACGTTGATCTTGCTGGTGTCCCAGCCCATTTCCTTGTTGACGCCGATTGCCTGTGCAGCAAAGGCTTCATTGATTTCCATCAGGTCCAGGTCCTGGTGAGTCCAGCCAGCTTTTTTCAGGCAAAGCTGGGCGGCAGGTACCGGGCCCATGCCCATGATGGTCGGATCGACACCGGCAGAAGAGTATGCCTTGATACGCGCCAAAACTGGCAAACCCAGTTGCTCGGCTCTTTGGGCTGTCATCATGATGACAGCAGCCGCACCATCGTTGAGGCCGGATGCATTACCTGCAGTTACCGTGCCATTCTTGTCGAAAGCCGGACGCAGGGATGACAGGGATTCCAGTGTCGTGCCATGCTTGATGAATTCATCGCTGTCAAAAACTGTAGTGCCTTTTTTGCTGACCAGTTCGAAAGGAATAATTTCATCCTTGAACTTGCCCGCTTTTTGCGCGGCTTCTGCCTTGTTTTGTGATGCCAGGGCAAACAGGTCTTGTTCTTCACGGGTGACGCCATATTTCTTGGCGACGTTTTCTGCCGTGATACCCATATGGTATTGGTTGTAGACATCCCACAGGCCATCAACAATCATGGTATCGACCAGTTTGGCGTCGCCCATGCGGAAGCCGTCGCGCGAACCATTCAATACGTGTGGCGAAGCACTCATGTTTTCCTGACCACCGGCGATGATGATGTCAGCGTCGCCAGCCTTGATGGCCTGTGCTGCCAGGTGAGTAGCTTTGAGGCCACTGCCGCATACCTTATTGATGGTGAAAGCAGGCACCATGTCTGGCAAACCGGCTCTGATAACTGCCTGGCGCGCAGCATTCTGGCCTACGCCAGCAGTCAGTACCTGACCCAGGATGACTTCACTGATCAGGTCACCGCTGAGGCCGGTTTTCGCCAGCAAGGCCTTGATGACATGCGCGCCCAGGTCGGAAGCAGCCGTTTTTGCCAAAGAGCCACCAAATTTGCCTACTGCAGTACGGCCTGCAGCTACGATTACCACGTCTTGCATGTGAATTCTCCTGGTTTTGTCCCTGAGGGTAGGGAATGATCAAATGAATGCTGCTAAATTATTGCAAATGCGCCTGCATATAGAATACATGCTCTAGCTTACCACTGCTCGCGCCCGGCAGAGTTCCCCTGCTTTAAAAAAGATGGTTTTTTGCCATGTCTGCTGCTTCATGCGAGGCAAAATTGCCGCCTTTATGCCTTTATACATGGGCGGCGATTTTTGCCAGCACCAGTTCTGCCATCGGCGACAGGCTGCGCCTTGCCAGGCTGACCACACCAATTTCTGCGTGTATGGCTTGCCAGCCATCGACTTTCAGCTCGACCAGGTCACCGGACTTGAGTTCTGTGGCTAGCGCTGCATGGGTGCACAGGAGGATAGCATCACTGTGCATGACCACATGCTTGAGGACATAAATATTGTCGCAAGTAGTGACCATAGGCAGGTCCTGGCCGGGTTCCAGGCCAAAAGCCTTGCGCATGGATGACAAGAAGATATCTGCCAGATATACGCTGGCATAGCTGGCGTTTTGCAAGTCGTGCAGATTCAGCATGGCCTTCTTCGTCAGTGGGTGCTCACGGCGGCAATACAGGCCACCAAATTGCCGCGTAAGCGGCCTGGTTGTGACATGCTTGTTGGGAGTCAAGGTGCGGGTGTCGGCGATGAAGAATTCCAGTTTTTCTGCCAGCAGGTGTTCCATCAGGGTGTCGCTATTATTCACTTCCAGCACGGTACGCATGCGTGGATAGGTGGTCGCCAATTCCGTCAAGACACCGGGCAAAAAACTGGCGGCGGGAAAAGGCCCGGCACCAAAAATGATCTGGCCACTTTCGCAATCGCGCAGTTGTGCCATTTCCTGTTTGAGATTATTTGCCGCATACAGTAAATCACGGGCACGTACAACCAGCTGCCTGCCCGCGGCAGTGGCTGTGGCGCCTGCCTGATCGCGGTCAAAAAGGCGCATGCCCATTTCTTCTTCCAGGCTTGAAATGCTACGGCTCAAGGCAGGCTGGCTGAGGCTGAGCTTGTCTGCTGCACGGGCAAAATTGCCTTGCTCTGCCAGCACAACAACATGCCTGAGTTTTTTCAGGTTCATAAGCAGGTCATACCTTTTAGGTATCAATACGATGATTATAATGCACTGGACGTATGCAATTAAGTGTCCGACACTGCGTTGTATCAGATCGTGTTATGGAGAACATATGGCAGATCAGTCAGGCAACATCAGTCGCAGAAAAGTACTGGCAGCGATGGCAGGGGTAGGCCTGGGTGCTGCCATTGGCGACGTGGCCGACAAACAACACAGGCCGCGCAGCATACCCAAAGTGCCCGGGGCCATGTCAGCTGCAGGCTTGCGCCAGCGACGGCCAAATATCTTGCTGATCGTGAATGACCAGCTGCGTCACTGGCAAGACTTGCCGTCTGGACTGGGCTTGTCTGCTCATGAAATGCTGCTGGAGCAAGGCACAGGCATGATGAATTTCCATGCGAATACCACGCCTTGCTCGCCTTCACGCTCGAATATGTATTTTGGCCAGCATACCCAGCACACCTTAATGACAGCAAATGTCGATGCGCCACCTTCTTTCCCAAAACTGGCAGATGGCTTGCCCAGCCTCGGGCATTTATTAAGGGCGCAGGGTTATTACACGGCCTATAAGGGCAAATGGCATTTAAGCCACCTGCGTGCCGACCCTGGCCTGGTATATGGTCCTTATCCCAGCACCGAAAATGCATTGGAGCCTTACGGTTTTTCTGACTACAACCTTGATGGCGATCCGCACGGCGCTACCTGGACCGGTTACCGCTATGACGGGCAGATCGCCAGCAATGCAGTGCAATGGCTGGGCAGCAAGGGACGCGATATGCGCGGCAAGCAGCCCTGGTTTCTGGCCGTGAATTTTGTCAATCCACATGATGTCATGTACATCAGCACTGGCGACAAACAGGTAGACAGCCGACAGCAGCGCACTATGCTGTCACCCTTGTCTACCCCACCGACAGGCGGTTTTTACGACAAAAACTGGGATTTACCACTACCGGACAGTTATTACCAGGATAAATTGAACGACAAACCCTGGGCCACCAGTTCCTACATAGAAATGTGCAACTGGCTGTATGGTTATATAGATCCAGGTGATGAAGCTGCCTGGCGCGCCTATCAAAGTTATTACTTCAATTGCGTGCGTGATGTAGACAGCCATGCACTGACCGTGTTGCAGGCGCTGAAAAAACTGGGCATGGATAAAGACACTATTGTTATCTATACCTCGGACCATGGCGAAATGGCAGGTGCCCACAAGCTGCGCCAGAAAGGGCCTTTCATGTACAAGGAAAACATGCGCCTGCCCTTTATCGTGCGCCACCCGGATGTCGCTGGTGGCAAAATGACGAATGCATTGGGTTCACATATAGATCTGGTACCCACTATCCTGGGCATGGCTGGCGTAGCTGCCAGCGCGACTGCAGAAAAATATCCCTATCTGAAAGGCCTGGATATCAGTGCCGCCATCAGTACAGCTGGTACAAGCACGGCACGCGATAAAAAAGGGATTTTGTTTAATTACGGCATACCTCTGTACATGGACCCTGAATTTTCGCGCAAGGGTGCAAAAACCGGCAAGATATATAACAAGCTGAGTTCGCTCATGATCGGTTTTGAAAGCGGCCAATTTTTACCCAGCCTGGAAAACCCGGCCCTGTTCCGTGGCATCCATGATGGCCGCTATAAATTTGCCCGCTATTTCAAGCCTGCCGATCATCACCAGCCACGCGACTGGAAAAATTTGACGACACGCAATCAGCTTGAGCTTTATGATACGCAAACCGACCCGAATGAAATCACCAATCTGGCAGCCAAGCCTGAACAACACAAAGACTTGCTGCTGGACTTGAATCAGAGATTGAATACACTGATCAGTGCCGAAGTCGGTGAAGATCTTGGCAGGGAATTACCGGGGCCTGCATTTTTATATCAACAGAGAAAAAGCTAAAAAAGCTGGGGGAGACCATGCAAGAAAAAATCATACGCAAGATCCTTTACATCAGCGGCACAGTCACCATGCTGGCCGGCTTGCAGTTTATTGCTCCTACCCTGTTTTTGCAGGCATCAGGCATGCAGGTGGGTGATGTGACAGGCCTGTTCTTTGCCCGCCACTGGGGTTTGATGGCCTTTGTGGTGGGCGCGCTGATCATTTATTCAGTTAAACAAGCGCAGGCAAGAAAGGCGATTCTACTGGCGGCAGCAGTTGAGAAACTGGGCCTGGTCGTCATGCTGGCGATTAACTGGACTGAGCCAGCCTTGCAGGGCCTGTACATTGCAGCCATGTTTGATGGTGCTTGCGTGGTGCTGTATTTGATTTATTTATTGGGTAAATCACCAACGTCATCAGCCCCACCAGCGCAGATTTGAGTTTTGTCTTCCCATGAAAAAATCCCCTCATGCGAGCACCAGGGGATTTTTTTACTGCAACTCAATTTTCATTGAGTCTGAATCTACAATTGCTAAATTACTTCTTTTTAGCAGTTGCTTTTTCAGCCGCTTGTGTGAACTGCTGGGTAGCCTTGGTCAGGTTTTCTTCCAGAGTTTGCACAGCTTGCTTGCTTGTTTTGGACAATTGCTCGTAACCTGCGTTGATGTTGCCAACAACAGATTTCAAGGCTGTTACAGCTTGTTCGGAACCGGCTGGTGCATTTTTAGTCACTTCGTCGATCAGGGAAATCACTTTAGTATTTGTTTCAGCGATATGCGCTTCAACTGCTTTAGTGAATTCTTGCTGAGTTGCTGTCGTGATAGTTGCCAGGTGACGGCCATAAGCCAGGGCTTTTTCAGCGTTTGGCTGAGCTTGAGCAGCAGACAAAGTGAAAAATTCTTGTGGGTCTTTGGCGCTCAACAGTTGTTTGGCAGTAGCAGTACCTTCTTCAAAACTTGCCTTGGCAGCATTGACGTTCAGGGCAAACAACTGCTCCAGGCCTTCAAATGCTTTTTTGTTCAGGGCAGTCAGGGAAGCAAATTGGGCTTCCAGGTTAGCTTTAGTAGTAGCGATAAATTGTTCTGGTGTATTGGTAGTCATGGCATTCTCCGGTAGATGGAATTAAGTGGCTTTAGTAATCGGCAGCGCTTTCCAGTAATTCTTGAATGGTGCACCGCAACAAATACGATTTTACACGTAGAATTTAAAACGTCAAGCACTTTTTGTGCATCGCACCAAAATTATCTAAATGATATTTCCAGATATCTATCTGCTTTTCCTGAAATTACTCGCCCTGCTTACTCTTTAGGCACATCCTGACATAGGGGTGATTCACCAATGTTGCTATTTAGAAAATTTTCTTTCCAGCATCAACAGCGCCTCTTTATTCTGTAAACCGCCTGCGTAACCAGTCAGTGCGCCATTACTGGCGATCACCCGGTGACAGGGAACGATGATGGATAGAGGATTACGCCCATTCGCCGCCCCCACTGCGCGCACCGCCTTGGGCCTGGCTATCCCCTGCGCCAGCGCCAGATAGCTGCTGGTCTGGGCAAAAGGTATGCGGCGCAAGGCAGCCCATACTTCTTGCTGGAAGTCTGTGCCTGCCGATAAATCCAGCGGCAAATCAAAATCCTGGCGCTGACCCGCAAAATATTCCTGCAATTGCTGGCGCGCCTGTATCAAGACAGGATCAGACTCATCTTCTTGCCAACCCGCACTGCCTTTAAAGTGTTTGTGGTTTTCAAAATACACACCGCTGAGACCACGCTCACTGGCGGCTAAAAGTAACTGCCCTGCCGGGCTGCTGTAATTAATGTATTTCATGATATTCCTCTCATTCCTTATTTAGTCCGTATTTACTCTTTGCTTAGTGATTGCCACAGCAATAAAGCAGCATAGGCCCGCCAGGGTGCCCAGGGCTGGGCGATGCTCAGTAATTGTTTTTCAGTCAGGCGCTCGCTTACCGGTGTCGCCGGGGTTGCCAATAATGCCGCCGCTTTTTGCAAACCCAGGTCACCCGCCGGAAAAGCATCAGAGAAGCGTAGGGCGCGCATGGCGATGTATTGCGCCGTCCATTCACCTATGCCTTTAACAGTCTTCAGCTTCGCCACCATGTCATCAGAACTGGCAGCCAACTGCCTTTGCAAACCGCCATCGAGTGCAAACCGGGCGATGTTTTGCAGGGTGGCAGCACGGGCACCGGGTATACCTATGCCAGCCAGTTGGTCTATCGACAAGTCAACAATGGTTTGCGGACTGGGGAAATGGTGGGTGACAGCAGTAAACGGTGTAAGTACGGGCTGACCAAAACGGGTCACCAGCCTGCCAGCGACGGTAGTCGCACCTGCCACGCTGACTTGCTGGCCCAGCACGGCACGGATAGCCAACTCAAAACTGTCGAAAGCACCCGGCACGCGCATACCCGGCGTACGCAGGATTTGCCCGGCCAGCAAGGCATCTGTTTGCAAATGACTTTGTATGACGGCAGGGTTGGCTTCCAGGTCAAATTGCTGCCTGACCCTGGCCATCAAGGGCATGAGTACTGGTGCCAATGAAGGTGAGACTTGCAGACTGAGTTGCTGCTTGGCTGGCAGGTGTGCGACTTTGAGCCAGCCTTCCAGGCCATCCATCTGCACGCTGCGTACATAGGCCTTGCCGCCTTTTTCATCAATGACTGCTTCCAGCCCTGGCATGGCACGGCCGGCAAGGTAAGTAATCACTGCGTCCCAGGCATAAGGTGGACGGTAAGCCAGTTTCAGGCTGACGCCTTCACCAGCGCTATCTGCAGCGCGGCGTATCGATCCCGGTGCCATTTGATAGCGTTCTGAGAACAGGGCATTAAAGCGCCTGACGCTGCCAAAACCGGCGGCAAAAGCAATCTCGGCCATGCCCAGCTGGGTTTCTTGCAGTAGTTTTTTTGCAAACAGCAAACGCTGGGTCTGTGCCAACTCGACTGGTGTCACACCAAATTCCTGCAACATGACGCGGCGCAACTGCCGCGAAGACAGGCCAACCTGATGGGAGAAATTTTCTATATCCATTTCATTCAGGGCACCGTCAGCGATTCTTTGCCAGATGGCATGAGCAAGATTTTGTTGTATCGCATAAGGTGCCAGTTCGGGGCGGCAGCGCAGGCAGGGGCGAAAACCGGCTGCCTCTGCCGCAGCAGCGCTGCTGAAAAACTCACAGGATGATTCACGTGGCGTCTTGACGCCACATACAGGACGGCAATACACGCCCGTGGTTTTGACACCAGTAAAAAACACGCCATCGAAGCGGCTGTCCTTGGCAGCCAGCGCGCGGTAATAACACTGCTTTTGTGTCAAACCATCACTGGCCTCAGTCAGCATGAGGCTGGTCGCATCAGGCGGTACTGCCGTCTGATGCTTGCCCTGCATGGTAGGTATCTGCTGTTCCATAGCCGCCACTTTCTTAAGCGTAATCAATTCCGGGATAGTTAAAATTATGTACCCAATTTGCAATCTGCATTACTATCTTCAGGAATCGTTATACGCGAGTGCCAGTCACTCTTCTAGCCATTTTCGGACAAACAAATCGGGAATCATGCGCCAGGCGCTGAATTTGAATCGCAATTTACATCGTATCGTCAAGACCGCGCGCAGGCATCCGCGGCTGGCGACTTGTTTACTCGGGCAATTGAGCCTGCAAGCGGCGGCTGCCGGGCAAGCCGGCTTGCAACTTGACGCCTGTTACCAGCGTTACCTGATACTGGAAAGACTGGGCCAGGCGCATTCCATGCAAAACGAGCTGGAACAGGGCTTGCACATCGCTGAGCAACAGCAACTGACACGTCCAGCTGGCCTGATGCTGCTGGCACTGGGTCGCATCAGCTATACCCAGGGTGCCTACCGCGATGCCCTGATGTATTGGACGCGCTGCGTAGATCTGAGCAAGTTCAACCGTGACCAGGTAACTCTGGTGGAAGCCCACATAGGGCTGGGGCAAATTTATGATGCCCTGGGCGACAGAAAAACCGCTGCACGCTTTCATACCGATGCCGGCATTTTGCTGGAGCAATTGAATGAGCCATATCTGCTGTGCAAGCAAATCATCAACCTGGGCGTCAATGAACTCAATACAGGTGAACTGCAGGAAGCAGAAGCCTGCTTTCTGAAAGCCAAAGTATTAGCCGAACAACATGCCATCCATGAATACCTGGCAGAGACTTACTGGTACCTGGGTCTGGTCGCCAGCAGGAATACGCAACTGGATACGGCAGAAAGCCATATCCGCACTGCACTGGATCTGGCCGATGCCTGCAACTATGCATGGTTGAAGGGTGCAGTGCTGGATTCGCTGGCCGACATATTGCGCGCAGCAGGACAATTCGATGAGGCGCTGGATGCCTATGGCAAGGCCTTGAGTTATTCAGAAAAAGTCGCCTCACGCCGGCAAAAAGTACGCAGCCTGGCTGCCCTGTCAGAAATCCATGAGCAGCAGGGTAACTGGCAGCAAGCCCTGCATTTTGCCCGCTTGCATCAGCAAACCACCAGTGAGCTCAGTGAACTGGGCACGATGGACAAGTTCCATGAATTGCGCGCCTATGATTTGTCGCACAAGTCACCGGTAGAGGTCTTGCTGGAACTGTCATCGAATCGCTTGCTGGAAGAAGGCCAGCAAGACGAAGTACTGCAATTGATCGCAGCTACTGCACTTGTCATCCTCAATACCGAACTGGCTGCCGTCTTTTTAATTGATGGTAATGAAGTAGGTTTGCACTGCCATGCCAGGGCGGGCAGCGGCCAGGCCCAGGTGAAAGCAGAAATGCCTTGCCAGAACTTGCCACTCTTGATGCATATGCTGCAGCAGGATGAAGTGCCATTGGTAGGGCATGATATGCGCCTGCATGTGGTGGCGACCGAAATGAAAACATTGCTGGGGCAACAGCAACTGTATTCAGCACTGGAAATACCTTTGCGTCTGCATGGCAAGAGCGTGGGCCTGATCTGTTTTGCACAAGTCAGTGGCATCAGGAACTGGTCACGTGAAGATGTCTTGTTTGGCCGCCATCTGGGTAACCTGATACAGCAGGTACTCAGCCATGCTGATCATGCGCAAACCCAGAAACAACTGGAAGCCAGGGTGCTGGAACGCACAGCCAGCTTGCAATTACAGACCGAACAATTACAGCAGGCACACAAGCACATTTACCGGCTTAGCGAAATAGGCAGGGAAATCACTTCCAGCCTCGACCGCGATATCATCATGGAAATCGTCTATCGTCATGTACATGATTTGATGGGGGCAGAAGTGTTTGCCGTAGGCCTGTACCGGCCAGAACAGGAAACCATAGAATTCCCCTGCAATATCTTGCGCGGCCACCGCATGCTGCCGTATATACGCGATATCAGGGACAAGGATTTATTATCAGCCTGGTGTGTCTCACATCAGCAGCCTATCTTTATCAGCGACATCTATACCGAATACCAGACTTACATCAGTGAAGCAGGCTTGAACAAGCTGACTGTGGACAGTGCCTATTTTGCCGGGCTGGAAAAAATCATCCCTGTCTCGCACATCTATGTGCCCTTGATGATCAAGGGCCGCACCATAGGCTTGATTGCCATACAGAGTACGCATAAAAATGCCTTCCAGCGTATGCATCTGGATATCGCCATGATGCTGGCGGCTTACACCGCCATTGCCGTAGAAAATGCCGAGACTTATCAGCAATTATTAAAAGCCCAGCAAATCCTGATTTCGCAAGAAAAACTGGCGGCATTGGGTTCACTGGTGGCAGGCATTGCCCATGAATTGAATACGCCGATAGGAAATAGCCTGCTGACAGCGACAACCTTGCAGGAACAATCAGTCCTGTTTTTACGCAAGCTGACAGAAAACACCTTGAAGCGCTCTGACCTGAACCAGTTCACAGCCACCATCAATAATGCCAATGAATTATTGCTGCGCAATCTCATGAGTGCGAGTGATCTGGTGAGCAGTTTCAAGCAGGTCTCGGTAGACCAGACCAGCCAGAAGCGCCGCCTGTTCAATTTGCGCAAGACTACCCTGGAAGTCATACGGACCCTGCACAACCTCATCCATAAACATGGACATACGCTGGAAATCGATATCCCGGAGGATATAGAGCTCAACAGCTTCCCTGGTCCCTATGGTCAGGTACTGACCAATTTCATCAACAATGCCATACTGCACGCCTTTGAAAACCGTGAAAACGGCAAGATGCTGTTACGCGCCCACAAGACGCCGGACCATCAGGTACAAATCATCTTCAGCGACAATGGCAAGGGTATAGAGACGCAGGACTTGCGCAGGATTTTTGATCCCTTCTTCACCACCAAGCTGGGTCAGGGTGGCAGTGGACTGGGACTCAGCATAGTCCACAACCTGGTGACCACCATCCTGCATGGCAGCATCGCTGTCGATAGTGCACCGGGGATGGGGACACGGTTTACCATGGACCTGCCACTCAATCCCTGAGAGCTGAGCAAGACAGTTCTGACTGCTGCAAGACACCATACCGTCATGGTGTTTTGGGCAGTCCACATGATTTTCAGGATTGGCATACACTAATTAGATTATTTAATTAGCAGAACGCCAAAAGCCATGACTACTCAACGCGCCCCCGACCTGAAAACCGTGCTGCTGGCCAGCGGTATTGTCATCACCTTGTCCATGGGTGTCAGGCACGGTTTTGGTTTCTGGATGCAACCTATCTCACAGCAACACGGCTGGACCAGGGAAACCTTTTCCATGGCCATGGCTTTGCAAAACCTGATGTGGGGGGTGTTTGGCCCCTTGGCTGGCATGGTGATAGACAGGGTGGGTACCGCCAAGATGATGGTGCTGGGTGCCTTTTTGTATGCCGCCGGTTTGTTGTGGATGGCCTTGGTTGACCAGTCTGGCCTGTTCATCGTGGGTACCGGCATACTGATAGGTGCGGCGCTGGCCTGTACCTCGTTTGGCGCAGTCAGTGGCATCATAGGCCGCACCGCACCGCTGGAAAAACGCTCATGGGCTTTTGGCATATCTTCTGCCGCTGGCTCCTTCGGCCAGTTTGTCATGATGCCGATAGAACAGCAATTGATCGATCGTGCTGGCTGGCAAAACGCTTTTTATGTGCTGGCTGCCCTGGTCGTTTTACTGATGATCCCGATGGCCATGAAGTTGCGTGAACCGGCGCTGGAACAAGTCAGCGGCCCGCAGCAAAGCATTGCCGAAGCAATACGTGAGGCCTTTGCCTATAAACCATTTTTATTACTGGTGGCCGGTTATTTCGTCTGCGGCTTCCAGCTGGTTTTCATTGGCGTGCACATGCCCGCCTATTTGAAAGACAAGGGCATCATGGACCCCAGTGTTGCCGTGTATGCGCTGGCACTGATTGGCCTGTTCAATATCTTTGGTTCTTACTATGCTGGCAAGCTGGGTGGCTTGTTCCCCAAACCCTATCTGTTGTCAGCCATCTATCTGGCGCGCAGCATCGTCATAGGTCTGTTCTTGCTGGCACCGTTGACACCGTATTCCGTGTACCTGTTTGCCGCAGCGCTGGGCTTGCTGTGGCTGTCCACCGTACCATTGACGAATGGTGTCGTCGCCGGGATTTTTGGTGTCAAGTATTTGTCGATGCTGTCAGGTTTTGTGTTTTTCTCCCATCAGGTGGGCAGCTTTATCGGTGTCTGGCTGGGTGGTTATATCTATACCAAAACGGGCAGCTACAATATGGTATGGGGCATAGTCCTGGCGCTGGGTATCTTCGCTGCACTGGTGAATTTGCCTATCAGTGAAAAACCTATAGTCCGGGCAACTCCGGTCCCGGCCTGAGCGACTACTGTTAATTTATGTCGAAACAATTATCCTTAAAATTATTACGTCTGCTCTGGGGCAGCATCATCGCCATGGTGCTGGCTCTGGTATTTATCGCCTATCTGCGCCCGTCTTTCATACTTGACCTGGCGAACCGCTTCGTCATGTGCTGAAGGTCAATTTTTGGCACGCACGTTGGTACACACCTTCGTACACATTTTTTTAGCGCCTCGCGGCGCTTTTTTTTGCCTGAATCGAACACAGAGTTGAACGATACATCAACTTTATGGTCTGCTACACTATGTTTCCTTTTGATCAAAGATTTTGGTAAAACTACATGAACAAACATCTACTGCTCATCTTTCTGGGTACTGCGCTGGCCAATCCTGCCAGTTATGCCGCTGTCACATCTGCCAACTCTGCTGCTGAAGCTGGTAGCGCCGTCATACAAAAAAAATCTGCTGGCAAACTGGCTGACAATCCCTTTGCCAGTGCCAGCAAGCTGCCTTACCATTATCCGGCTTTTGACCAGATCAAAAATACGCATTACGCACCCGCCTTCACAGAAGGCATGCGCCAGCATGCGGCTGAAATTACTGTGATCGCCAACAATCGTGCCGCTCCTACATTTGAAAATACCGTAGTCGCGATGGAACGGGCGGGCCAGATGCTGAACCGGGTTTCCATCGTATTCTTCAGCCTGACTGGTGCGAATACCAACCCTGCGCTGGAAGCCCTGTCACGTGACCTGGCTCCCAAGCTGGCTGCTCACCAGGATCAGATTTTCTTGAATGCACGCCTGTTCCAGCGCATCAGCACATTATATGAAGCACGCCAGGCACTGAAACTGGATGCAGAATCTGAACGCTTGCTGGAACGCTATTACACTGACTTTGTGCGTGCCGGTGCCAAACTGGGTGACAAGGACAAGCAAAAACTCAAGAGCTTGAATGCCCAGCTCGCCAGCCTGTCTACCAAGTTCAGCCAGAATGTACTGAAAGAAACCAATGCCTCGGCCATCGTCGTCGATAGCAAAGCGGAATTGCAAGGCTTGTCTGACGAAGAAATCGCCAGCGCAGCCGAAGCTGCCAAGACCCGTGGCCTGAAAGATAAATTCGTCATCCCGCTCATGAATACTACCGGCCAGCCATTTGAGGCCAGCCTGGCAAACCGCGCCTTGCGCCAGCGCCTGCATGAAGCATCGGTAAATCGTGGCAGCCATGGCGGTGAATTTGATAACCGCCAGGTAGCGATTGACCTGGCACGCCTGCGCGCTGAGCGTGCCACCCTGCTGGGTTATGCCAACCATGCAGCTTATGGCCTGGAAGATGAGACTGCCAAGACCACCACAGCAGTCAACAAGATGCTAAGTGAACTGGCACCGGCAGCAGTGAATAATGCCAGGGCGGAAGGCGCAGAACTGCAAAAAATCATCGATACGCAGCAAGGCAATTTCAAACTGGCGGCCTGGGACTGGGCGTTTTATACCGAACAATTACGCAAGGCAAAATACAGTTTTGACGACAGCCAGTTGCGCCCGTATTTTGAATTGAAGAATGTGCTGGAAAACGGTGTCTTCTTTGCAGCCACCAAACTGTATGGCATTACCTTCAAAGAACGCACAGACTTGCCGGTGTATCACCCCAGCGTCAAGGTTTATGAAATATTTGATGCGGATGGCAAGAGCATGGCCTTGTTCATCGCCGACATGTATGCGCGCGATACCAAGCGCGGCGGTGCCTGGATGAATGCCTATGTCGAACAATCCACGCTGTTTGGTACTCAGCCTGTGATTGCCAATCACCTCAATATCCCGCAACCGCCTGCTGGACAGCCTACCCTGCTGACTTTTGATGAAGTGCGCACCGCTTTCCATGAATTTGGCCATGCCTTGCACGGTCTGTTTTCCAATGTGAAGTACCCGCGTTTTTCTGGCACCAATGTACCGCGTGACTTTGTCGAATATCCTTCGCAAGTCAATGAAATGTGGGCGACCTGGCCTGAGGTATTGAAGAACTACGCCAAACATTATCAAAATGGCGAAGTGATACCGCAAAGCCTGGTTGATAAAATCACGGCAGCCAATAAATTCAATCAGGGTTTTGCAACCACGGAATATCTGGCAGCATCCCTGCTGGATCAACGCTGGCATCAACTGACACCAGCGCAAATACCAAAAGATGCACTGGTCTTTGAAGCTGATGCATTGAAACAGGCTGGTGTGGACTTTGCCCCGGTACCACCACGTTACCGCAGTACTTATTTCTCCCACATCTTTGGCGGTGGCTATTCAGCCGGTTACTATGCTTATCTGTGGAGTGAAGTACTGGATGCCGAAAGCGTCGAATGGTTCAAGGAAAACGGTGGTCTGAACCGCAAGAATGGCGACTGGTTCCGTCAGCAATTATTGTCCAAGGGTGGCAGCATGGACCCACTGGTATCTTTCCGTAATTTCCGTGGACGCGAGCCTAAGATGGAACCATTGCTGATACGCCGTGGTTTGCAAAAGCAATAAGACAAGCCGAAGTGAGGAGCTATGCAAATAAGCCTGCATAGCTCTGTTCACTGAACACTAAAGACATTAAAAACGGATCAAAAAAAAGAGGGAACATTATTCAATGTTCCCTCTTTTCATTTATTTGACTGCAATGCCTTTATTCAAGCTTCCAGACAAAATCAACTTTTGCCCATAACTGATCTGGCTTGCCATCCTTGGTACCCGGCTTGAATTTGCATTGGCTCAATGCGCCCAATGCAGCCTTGTCCAGGCTCTTGGAACCGCTGGATTTTTCGACTTTGGATTCAACAACCTTGCCATCTGTGCTGATGAGAAAACCCATGGTAACGGTGCCGGTTTCTTCATTCATCAAAGCTGCTTTTGGATACTTTGGTGGTTCGCAGGATTTGCTATCCATTACTGGCGAAGTTTCAGCGGCCATGACAGAAGCACTGGCGCACAGCAATAAGGATGAAATGAGAATTGATAATTGTGGTTTCATAGAACTCTTTGTATTCATTTTCTATTCAGTATAAAAAATTTCCAACAGATTTCAAGGCTAGACACTATTCGCAACAATTGACGTTTAATTGTTGCGAGCTCAAGTGCTGATGATCAATCATCAGCACTTGACAATACCTGTGTCAGAACTCTTCCCATTCATCAGCGCTATTTGATGCAGCCGCTTTTTTCGGCGCAGTTCTGGCGGCTGGTAAAGATTTTACCTGATTGCTTCTTGCTTTAGTCTTGATTGCTACCGGTTCTACACGGCGCACTGGCGTCTGTGCTAACGGAGCAGCGATTTGCTGGGCGCGTTCACCTGTATGCAATTTAAAGACACTAACCACTTTCGCCAGTTCAGAAGCCTGATCTTGCAGACTTTGGGCAGCTGCGGCAGCTTCTTCCACCAGAGCAGCATTTTGCTGGGTCATGCCGTCCATTTCTATGATGGCATGGTTAACGTGCTCAATACCTACGCTTTGTTCCTGACTCGCTGCACTGATTTCGGCAATGATGTCGGTCACATGTTTAACGCTGGAGACCACCTGGTCTATGGTGACACCGGCCTGACCAACCAGCTTGGTACCAATTTCGACTTTCTCTACTGAAGTGCCGATCAGGGTTTTAATTTCCTTGGCTGCAGCAGCACTGCGCTGTGCCAGATTACGCACTTCAGCAGCAACTACCGCAAAACCGCGGCCTTGTTCACCGGCGCGGGCAGCTTCTACCGCAGCATTCAAGGCCAGGATATTGGTTTGGAAGGCAATGCCATCGATAACGCTGATGATATCGACAATTTTCTTGGACGATTCATTAATGGAGCCCATGGTATCGACCACCTGGGCAACCACTACACCACCCTGACGCGCAACTTCAGATGCAGACGCAGCCAGTTGATTGGCTTCGCGTGCATTGTCGGCGTTTTGTTTTACTGTCGTCGTCAATTCTTTCATGGACGAAGTGGTTTTTTCCAGAGAGCTGGCTTGTTGTTCGGTACGGGAAGACAAGTCCAGATTACCGGTCGTGATTTCGCTGGACGCGGTGGCGATGGTATCTGTGCCATTGCGTACCTGTGCGACGATATTCACCAGACTGTCGCGCATGTTTTTCATTTCATACAAGAGGCTGGCACTGTCGCCAGATTTCAAATCGATAGGTGCAGTCAGGTCGCCTGCGGCAATCTGGCCGGCTATAGTGGCAGCATAATCAGGCTCACCACCCAGCTGCCTGAGCAAGCTGCGGCTGATCATGAATGCAGCGAAAATACCGGCAGCCAATGCCAGGCCACCCAGAGTCAGCATCATGGTTGTCGCTGCTTTAAAAGCGGAACTTGCTTCATCAGCTGTCTGGGTATTGAGTTTATCTTCCAGCGTGACCAGTTCATCCAGCGTATCCAGCCATTTCTTTTGCACCGGACGCAGTTTCTTGATCAGGGTAATGGTGGCTGCTTCGGCATTATTTGCCAAGCCCAGCTCCTGCGCTTTGGCAGGCAAGGCAGCTGCAGCAGTTTCTGCGTCTTTCAACTTTGCCAGTAAGGTTTTTTTCTCTGTTGAGACATTACCTTCTTCAGTTGACATCTTGCTCAATTTTTCATCAGCAGTTGCATACTGTTTGGATTGCTCGGCAATCTTTTTCAGTTCCGGCTCCATATCTGCTGCATCATTCAACAAGGTCAGATTACGCAGCGACACCATGCGGTCATAAACAATGGCGCGCATATCCAATGCCAGACGGGTCTCGGCATTGCTGACATTCACGATCTTCTCCAGTCGCCCCTGAATCTGGGACATTCTCGAAATGCCGACGATAGTTACGGCAATTAAAAACGTCAAAACCAGAGCGAAGCCCAGTCCCAGACGTCTACTTACTGTCATTTTTGATAAATTCATTTGCTTGACTGGTGTGAAAAATGGTTGAGGAAGATGAAAACAAAGATGTTACAAAGTACTACGTCGCTTGCTTATCATTGCCGGAAAAATTACCATCAGACCACTTTATCTTATAAATGCATGATGAAGCGTGCATTTATTGAAAGTACGGCAGTTAATCAACGGAAAAGCAATAGATAAAGTTAGAAATATACTCGAATTTTGCTCAGTAGCAAGGGCTTTTTGCGTGCGTTTTCGCTCAAAGAATTGATTACAGGCGGCAATTTATTTCCATTTAGACAGCTATAAAAATTTGCTTATTTTTTACGCAGATTAACTATACCTTCCTCAGTTATCCGATGACTGAATTTTGTTCACAATTTTCGCGGTTTCCCCATGGCAACATCGCTTTATTGAAAAATCATTATGTCTCTGAAATGGAGAAAAATATTTCGTTAAAGAAAGAAAATTAATTTTCAATATTTCCCTGCGCATAGCAAAATTTGAAAAAAAACCCGGACAAGTCCGGGTTTTTTTCTGACTGAAACTTAAATCAGTATTTGTATTGCGCTGTCACGTAGAAGGTACGGCCCAGAGGGTCAGTGTAGCGACCATCGTAACCAACCTGATTACCACCACCTGTATTACGGATAGTGAATGGAGGGTCCACATTGAACAGATTGCGGATACCGCCTGTGATCGTCAGGTTTTTGATGACCTTGGCTTGCAACTGGTAATCAATAGTTGTGTAGTTACTGACATCACGGTTCATATCCACCAAGCCACCGACGCTGCCATCAGCATTCACGGAACGGACATAGCCATCACCAGCAGATGCCACTTTGTCATGGTAACCGGAACGATAGTTCATGGTGATGCTGTGTGTGTATTGATCAGATACTTTCAACGAAGTCACCATTCTGGAAATAACGCGGAAGGTAACATCATCATAAGAATCAAAGCGACCGATACTGCTTTCTTTGGCAGCACCTGGCACATCTTTTTCTGCCGTCAGCATATAAGTACCAGACCAGTTCACATTCAGCTTACCGATAGGTGTTGCTGATTTGAACGTTGCATCCCAGTCCAGACCAGAATAACGTGAGCTGGCCAGATTGACCGGACTACGATTTGCCACCAGAACTTTGGACTTCTGGATAGGATCGTAATACAGGGAAATGTATTGATCAGCCAGTGATGGTGTCGTGAAAATCAAATCCTGAGACAATTTCTGGATTTGGTTTTTCAGTTTCACATCCCACCAGTCCAGGCCCAGGGACAGGTTGCTGGTAGGTTCCAGACGGAAACCAAATGCTGCCTGTTTGGATTCTTCTGCTTTCAGAGCATCTCCACCTGTGCTTGGGTTACCTTTTTTCAACAGACCGTATTCAGACGTACCACGGCAATATGGGAAACGTGGGTCAGTTGCTTTGGTAATTGGGCAAGGGAAGAAATTCGAAGAGCCATCATTTTTCAATGGATCAGAAATATCATTCAGCGTCGGTGCCTTGAAGCCTGTGCCATACGAACCGCGCAACATCAGACTTTGAACAGGCTGATAACGTGCCGACAATTTATAAGTTGCCTTGGAAACGGACACACCCTGAGTACCAGGTTGTGAAGCATTCCCATTGACGTCATAGCTGACATTGTCTTTCTTGACCGCGTCATAGCTGTCATAACGCACAGCTGCTGTGACATCCATGTTTTTGATGACAGGCATCAGCAATTCGCCGAAGGTACCCCAGCTCTTGCGGGAAGCAACCAGGCCTTGGGAACCAGTAGAGCCACCAATGATAACGTCAGTCCAGGCAGGATGCTGAGGACCAGGGCCTTGCACAAGTTCGCTAGGTGCGTCATTGAAAGACTGCTTGGTCATATCCGCGCCCAAACCCAATTGCGCTTTGCCGCCGCTCATCTCAAACAATTCTTTGGATGCATGAGCGCTAAGGACATCAATCTTGGATTTAGTAACGCTGAGGTTTTCGTTCAACACCGCAGGTGCCAGAATGGCAGAAGCGTTTGCATTGACGATGTAAGGATTATAAGCACCGGATTTGACCAAGGCATCAAAACGGTTGGCGCTCATGTAGCCTGAAACTGCATCGTCTTTTTCTGTATTTTCAGAATGGGTATAGCTGGCGCTCAAATCCCAGCCCAGGTAGTTGCTGTCCAGACCCAGAACCAGATGACGGGCTTCAGTCTTGTAATCATCAGCACGGCCACCCGCATCACGTGCGCGGTAATAGAAGAAGGCATCAGTCACGTCATTCGGATTGATACCTTGTCCAGCCAGCAATGGCACGACAGATTTGTTGTAAGCGCCGATGTAATTCGGATTGATGACTTTCTGACCTGTCACCGGATCGGTGCTGAAAGTAGTCAAAGGCTGTGCTGGTGCAGCATAGCGAGCCTTGTTGGAGAAATTGGACATGACCAATTCACCAAACAATGTTGTGTCCTTGCCGATTTTCAAGTTACCGGAAGCAAAGAAGCTGTCGCGCTTCAGTTCTGGCAGTAATTGTACTGTCGATGCATAGTCATAACGGCATACACCACCACGTTCGAAAGTGTTAGGGCCATTACATTTTCCAGTATTCACCAGGTCAGGCGAGAAAGTCGCATTATTACCCAGGGAATCATAAATGTCGGCATTGGCAGGCGTGGAGTTGATACTGGTCTGCCAGGTGGCGTACATCTTGCCATCTTTCATGAACTTCTGGACACCAGAATTAGCGAAGCTGCGCTGAACGGCTTCCAGAGGTTTTTGTTCGTCATGGCTATAGGCGAACAGGACGTTAAAACCGTCTTTTTCAGGGTCGCCAAAACCTTTGGAAATGGAGAAATTACCGCTACGGCCACCGCTTTGCTGCGGGCTGGTCAGGGTTGCTTCTACATTCAGATCTGTCTGGTTCTTTTTCAGAATGAAGTTGACAACACCGGCAATCGCATCTGAGCCATACAGTGTGGAAGCGCCGTCAGTCAAAATCTCTACGCGTTCAACTGCAGACAAAGGGATACTGCCCAGATTGACTGCACTACCTGTGCCATACGGTGCCATACGGCGACCATTCAACAATACCAGAGTGTAGTCAGTACCAATCGCGTGGATAGAGGCAGACTGGCGACCGGCACCACCACCGTTGACGGAAGTGGATGCGGTAATAAAGCCTTGCATGGCAGGGAGGGCAGCGACGAGGTCGGCCACATTATTTGCACCACTTTGTTCGATGTCTTTACGGCTCAGGGTTTGCACAGGCAATGCGCCTTCTTGTGCTATCCGTTTGATCGAGGAACCGGTAATTTCCACTTTTTGTACTGCGTCTTGCGACATCGCTGGTTGTGCCAGCAAACCTGCACCGACCGCGAAACCACCCACAAACATCAGGCGTACGGATCGGGCCAACATTTTTTCTACCATGACTAAACCCCCAAAAATGTAACTAATGAGCGAGGCCGCCCGGACAAGACCCTGATTGGTAACCAGAATCCCCTATTTGCCTGGAACAGCCAGATTATCTTTTTTGGACTCTTTTCTAGCGGAAAATGAAAAAAAGCAATTCATCGCAATTTGTTCATCATTTGTCTGTTTCAATTACAGCTTCATTTCCCGAAAAAAAATCTCCTTGTCATGGAACCATTTGAAAACTTTGATGTCAAGACTGCTTATTTTGTTACAAAAATCGGATTTTTTCTGTCTGCGAGCCAAAATGTTAAAAATTTGCAGGTCATAAAATTACGCAAGATGAACTGTTGTGTAATAACGTCGGCCAGCGATATTTATATTTAATTTAGCTATTTATTCATATCCAAGAATTTGGGGCCATCCAAAAGCCTGAATGACAGGATAAAAAATGGGCACTTATAGACTCCGCACCATTTTGGACCTGATCTGCTATTGTTTTTTTCACCATCTGAAATTTGTATGTACAATTTCAGCTGTTTTAAAAGAAGTCAGATCGAAATTATTCTTTCCATCAAGAACTATAGAGCCCCTCATTCAATGATCTAGCGTGTCTCTTTATGGCAACAGACTATTGATCATAGTTGAAATATGAGATGTCAAACTATCACTTTCCTTACTGGAAGATTCTTCTCTTTCCAAAAAATCCCGTCATGGCCCGGCCAGGCATATCGCCAAGAATCTTGTATGGCAAGTACGAGCGCGCGCGCATGCATCACCTTCAGGGTGTGCAGCTCACGACGCTTGGCAAGCTGTACCGTCACTGACTCGCCCAGTATCTGTATTACTCCTTGAGCAAAAGGGTAAGCCCGTATAACCGCTGTCGGTCAAAACGCTTTGTATCTTCTTCAAATTTGCCTTGCAGCGACGCAATGTGAGCAAGGCACATTTGCGGTCGGTCACCTCATCAGGATCTTAGATCGCAAACACAGATTAAAAAATCTTGTAAAAATAAGAAGTATAAATAATAATGAACCGTTCTATTCTTGTCAGTTATTCAATCTTGGCAATGGCATCTGGCACTTGAAAACAAGTAGTTAGTCCGTAATGAGATTACTGAGTCACTTAACCATTAGCTTCCTATGTCAGTAATTAGATAGCAATTATTGTTGCGATGGATTCAGGCGAATCAAGTTGATGAAGAGAGTACCACTTGCATTTGCTGCAGATAAGTTGATGGCTCAACCAGTTTAAACAGTGTCCTTAGCATCTGCAGCTGTCAAAAAATTAATCCAAGAAAATGTATTCAGAGTAGAGAAACGATAGAAGCGCCAAAGTCATCGGTATTCAAAAATAAGGAAAATGTTTATGCAACTGCGGATACAACTTATTGGAGAAAGTGAGTCAATGCTGCGCTATGCCTTCGGCCGCGGCATGGAAATACCTGAAGCAATACAAGAAATGGCGGATTTGTTGGAAAGGACAAGTGATCACAATGAGCCATTCAACACCTCGTTGATTGACCTGATTAAATTACATGATCAGCTAGCTAAATTGGTAGCACCTGCGATGCCAAGCACACTCCATTTGCTCGATCAAGACGCTACCAACGGATCTTGGGTATCAATGTTCGGTCCATTGCCCAACATACGCCGTTTGACTCTGGCATCATTTCTGTGTACTTGTGGATTTGTTTTATTGAGCATGTCTCCTACGGTCGACAGCATCAATGTTAATTCGGATATTTATCATTTATCCGGAGTCCCACTATTAGTCATCATCTGTTTTTTACTCACTTCTGCTGGCATGGGAAGCACCTTTCATGCGCTATTTCAAATGCAGAAATATATTACAGATGGGACATTTGACTCTCGCTATGACACCACTTATTGGATCCGTATTGGTCTGGGTTTTGTCGCCGGATTATTATTGGCTGTTATGTTGCCATTGCATGCTACTGCTGATACTCCAACCATCGCCAAACCGGTATTGGCTTTACTGGGCGGATTTTCTTCTGGACTAGTGTTTCGAATATTGAAACGACTGGTGGACACGGTAGAATCATTATTTCACTCAGACATGCGGGAACTAGCTAATAAAACCGCTGAATTACAATTAGCAAGCACCAAGCAAGACCTGTTGAAAGGGCGCTTAGATGTTGCCGAACAGCTGATTGATTTGCGTGACCAACTGGCACAAGGAAAGTCGAACGAGCAAATTAACGTTTCCCTGTCGACTTTACTTGACAACTTACTGTCGAAATCCAGTAGCGGAGTTTCCCCGGTATCAGCGACGTCAATTCTCGGCAATACTATGACTATCGAGTCCGGCAAACTGGCGAACGGAGCTATTGTTGCGCAGTAGATTTCAAAAAAGTCCTGGAATTCGGTAAGCCAGGGATTAGTCATACAATGAATACATTGAAGACCTTAGAACCTGTTTACGATCTTACTGCGCGTGCGCGATCGTGGCCCATGTACTGCTTAAAATGCTCATGTACTAGAGTTTATCCAGCTTTTTGCGCTGCTCCTCTCCCTGCTGACGCTCGCTACAGATTGTAAGCAGGCTCGTAGGAAACGGTGCTGGCAAAATTGTGGAATATTTGCCAATCTATACCTCCAGGAGACTTGCATTCAATGCCATCAGCATAGCCAATTCTATCCCTGGTTCAGTAATATCAGATGGTCTCCCAATAAAAAACCCCACAAGCAAGCTTGCGGGTTTTTTTTTCAGCCATTGTTCGTATCACCAACACCAGCATAACAAGCCCGGTGTGACCATACTAAGCTAAGTCAACATTAGAACGTGTAACGACCACCGATGTTCCAGTAACGGCCAACTGCGCCGGACTGATGCAGGGATGGGTTGTAGTTGATACGGCCATAAGTCTGGACGTCCAGCGGTGCCATCTTGTCGAACAGGTTAGTGATGGATGCTGTGAATTCCAGGTTTTTGGACATTTTCCATTTACCGAACACGTCGACTGTCGTGAATGAAGCTATACGGCAACCGAGGTAAGGCTTACCGTTGGCATCAACGTCCAGGCAATCGCCACCGATTTCATTGGTGTCGCTGATACTGGATACATGGTTGACGTTACCGGACAATGTCCAAGGACCACGTTCCCAGCCCAGGCTTACGCTGACTTTAGTGCGTGGTGTACCGCCGTCACCGGACAGGTTCACGTCACCGTGAGTACCAGCAAATTCATGCACAGTACCGTCAGCATCAGTCCTTCTGAACTCGTTCATGTAAGTAACGACCAGGCCGGCATTCAACTTGCCGTTGCTGCCCATGTCGTACTTGGCACGCATATCCAGATCCAGACCGGAAGTTTGTGTCTTACCAGCATTCAGGTAAGGCGCTTTAACCATCAGGATAGGACCAACCAGGCCAGGGAAATTGGTTGTTGCTTCACCACGAACGATTTGCGCATCTGGGTAACCAGCTGGATTAGTAACAATCGCACCTGGGTCAGAACCACTGATTTCGCCGTCACGGACAATTTTCCACCAGTCAAGGGAGATGCTGAAGTTCTTGATCGGTTCTACAACCAGACCAAGACTATAGCTCTTGGATGTTTCAGGCTTGATGTTTTTGTTACCGATCGTGATCGCACCAACACTTTGTGAAGAGCAGTCAGCTGCCAGTTTAGTCACTGCACAACGGATAGGATCGCTGGCGATGTTGGTAAATGCAGCTACAGCAGAATCACCGTTCTCTGCCGCGCTAGGAGCACGGAAACCTTCAGCATACGTACCACGGAATGCGATAGCATTAGTTGGTGTGTATTTGAAGCCGGCTTTAGGCGTAGTGGAACGACCATAGTCAGAGTATTTGTCTGAACGTGCAGCCAATTGGAATTCCAGGGATTTCAATACCGGGATAGCCAATTCTGTGTAGATCGCGCTGACATTACGTGAGCCTTTGGCAGCAGAGTAACCCAGACCAGCGATGTCATTCGTGTTAGTGAATGGTGTTGCTTCGCTGTTGGTTTCTTCTTTACGATACTCAGCACCAACCGCGATAGCCAATGGGCCGCCTGGCAATTGCGCCAGTTCACGTGTTGCCTTGAAATCTACCGAGGTGCTCTTGGTCACGCCGGAGTTGATCAGGGTTGGAGAAACCAATGCCAATACTTCAGGCGTATTGATACGACCTTGACCGATACGGAAACTACCATTCGCTACAGCTGCTTTCAAAGCAGATTGACGATAGTAGCCATTTTGAGTCTTATCTGTTTTGCTTTCAGCATACAGGAAGCCTGTGTCGTAATCCCACTCAGCAAATGTGCCTTTTACACCAGCCAGGAAACGGGTAACGGTAGTTTCCAGATCAGCAGTACGTGGACGTGTAGTATCGATCCAGCGTGGACGTGCGCGTGCATCCGCAAATGGATTGTCTGGATGGCCGATAGGCAGCAACAACTGGTCAGGACCTGTACCAGTATTGTTGACGCGGGCATTCACCAGATCAAAGCCAGCGCCGGTCAAACCGGATGGTGTTGTCTGTGTTTTTGCCTTGCTATTGAACAAGCCCAGTTCTGTGTACGCTGTGGTTTTGTCATTGATGGCAAAAGTACCGCGTGCATACAGATTCAGGTTTTGTGTTTCTGGCTGAATAGTTTGGTAAGCAACTGGGTCAAACAAGCAACCGCCGCCAGCATTATCCAGAGAAGTGCCGCCAACTGGGTCCAGATTTGCTGCAGAGCAAGTACCTGGCAATTGTTGAACACCACGGCCAGCGATAGTGCCACCAGCTGCGTTCACAGGACGTACTGTACCCAATGCATTGGAACCACCTGCATTACCGGATGTGATGAAACCGGCGCGTTGATCGCGACCACCCCATGGACGTGCATCAGCTTGGCCGATGTAGTCGCTACGGTCTTTTTGCCAGATTTTTTCTTGCTTCTTGGCATCAATCGTCATGAAGAGATTGTATTTGTCTGTTTGCAGATTACCGAAACCGATCGCTGCGGAGGCGCTCAGGTTGCGGCCATCGCCACGGGAAGACTGGCCAATATTAGCGGAAACAGTTTGACCAACATAGTTTTGACGCAGGATAACGTTGACCACGCCAGCGATAGCGTCAGAACCGTAAATCGCGGAAGCGCCATCTTTCAGGATTTCGATACGATCAACTGCATCCAGCGGGATGGAGTTCAAATCGACGAAGCTGCGTTGACCGTCATCACCGAAACCATACGGTGCTGTGCGACGGCCATTGATCAGAACCAGAGTCGAGCTAACGCTCAGACCGCGCAGGGAAACGCCAGAAGCACTACCAGCGAAACCGTTAGTGAAAGAACCACTGATACTGCCGTTATTGTCAGCAGAGATGCTGCGGACCACATCAGCGATGGAAGTTTTGCCTGTTTGTTCGATGTCTTTACGGCTCAGGATTTGAGTCGTTGCAACACCTTCTGTTTCAGTACGTTTAATACTGGAACCGGTAATTTCAACTTTCTGTACACCTTCTTGTGCGAAAGTTGGTTGAGCCAGCATACCCATGCTCAACAACAAACCACTAGAACAGATCAGTCGTACCGATCTTGAAATTGTTTTTTCTTTTATCACTATTGCGCTCCGTTCTTTATATGTTCTAAACAAAATCTGGCAAAAACCAAACAAGCTTTGCCAAATTGCAAAATTACCAAATAATATGGAAATTTTTTTTTACGCTTAAGAAATTTTGAGAAATTACTTTCAGAAAATTTGCCTCAGCATGAGAACATCTAAGAGATTCCATTGTCAATATTGATAGAATGCATGCAGCAAAAAAACAACAAGATAGGGATTTGACAATAGATGGACAGAGGGCAGCACCTGCTTTTGACTATGAGGCTATAGAAAAGTTTCAAGGAAAAACGAGTTTTTTGTATCAATATTGATAAAAGGAAACATTAAAAGAAAAGAACTTATTTCCTTTTTGCCTGGGTAATCGCAGAAACTGTCATTGAGTAAAATTTTGCACCAAAATGTATCTAAATAAAACAGTTTGTATCGTTCAAGACCTCATTTTGACTATATTTAACTGGATTTTTTATCCATCTATATGCAATTTGCGTCGATATACAGCATAAAGCCAACAAAAAACCCCGGCGCACCGGGGTTTTTTGTTGGCTTGACTCAGGTAATTACACGAGCTTTATTTGGCAGATGCCTCAGCTGAAGCGGCTGCGGCCACTGGTGCCTTGACTTCAGGCTCCTTGAACTTGGCACCACCAGCATTGGCCAGGTGCACGACTGCACGGGCGACTTCAATATCGTCCAGATCAGGATTACCGCCTTTAGCTGGCATGGCACGCAAACCACCTATCGCATTTGCAACTACCTTGTCATAGCCTTGCGCAATACGCGGACCCCAGGCAGCAGCATCAGCAAATTTTGGTGCGCCAGCTGCGCCGCTGTCGTGGCAAGCTGAACAAATAGTTTTATATACTGTTTCGCCAGATTGCAAAGTCTTGGGACCGTTGGCATCCTTGAAGTTAAAACCCTGATCAGCTACCGGGCTGATACGCGCAGCAACTGCTTCTGCTGTCAGGGCAGAAGAACCTGCGCCGACTTTTTTGTCATTTGATACATACTGTACCAGCAAGACAATGGCGATAATGGGGACCAGGAATCCGGCAAGAATAGCAACGATAAGTTGCTTAGGGGTCTTGATCGCTGATTCGTGTTCGTCGTGCGCGTCGCTCATGGTTTCCTCAATGCAAATAAATTAGGTACAGAAAATTCTTAGTCTATGCTTGCAGGCAACTTAAACCGCAAGTGCCAAAGCTTGGGATTATAGTGCGAAAGCGCTGTGTTTGGAATGAAAAGCAAGCTCTGCGGCCCAAGAATCCGGGAAATCTACCCGGTTTAGCGACAATTTCCCTTCTTTGATACGCAAGACCTTCCTAAATTTGGGGCTGTGTTTTGCCCGAACATTACCTATGCCTTACTTATGCATATCAAAATAAGTTCCAGGTCCTCATAAGGGTCAATGTTCTCCTGCCACTCAGGCTCAATTATCGACACCAGGATTTTAAAAGCCTCATCTCAATTTAAATGTTTTCAAAGTTTGCATAAAATGCATTGTGCATCCCCCCGTGGTTTTACAAGCTTCTGGCATTTTTGCTCAAGACCCAAGTCATCATCTGAATATGGATGTCACGGCGGAGTAAGGAAGTCGCAAATCATTTATATGCGGAATTTGCCTGTTTCTTGCAGACATATTTGTAGCTAAACAGCTACAATAGCGGTCTGCAAATATTTGCATGTGACCGTCTTCCAACGGATAGGATGCTAGCCTCCGAAGCTGGCGATACAGGTTCGATTCCTGTCGGTCACACCAGTTCGCATCAAAAACTGCTTCAAATTCAATTCGAAAACGTGCACCAGTTGTCGTTGTCTGCTTTCGGTCACTTTTAAAATCAGTGCCCCAGATTTATTGCCAGCACTCATTTCATGTGAATTCTAGCCAAGTATGGGATAGCAGCCCTCCTAAGGGCTGTGGGTTGGGGTCACGCGTTCAATTCCTGTCTGGCGCGCCAAAATTTCCTCCCGGTTCTCTTCTTGATTTTCTTTCCGATCGTCCTCCTTGCATTCCCGTTTCTTCCCATCGTTGGCATCTTTACACGTTCTGGTTGCTTTTCTTGATATATTTGTACTAAGCTTTGCCGCTTTAGTTGAACCAGACTTCATCTTTGCTGGTCTGAGTTCCGGCTCGTCCGTGACTTGTCGCGGCTGCGCCGCTTACTAATTTGTCTTCATTACTTTGTGTTCATTACTTTGTATTTTTTAATCCATAAAGGTCGCTACATGAAATCATCGCGCATGCAACTCAGCAGCTTGAGTCTGTCCCTGGCATTGGCTTTTACTACTCTGGTGCATATACCGCCAGCCATCGCGGCTGAGAAAGTGGCTGAAAGCGCGGCGACGGCCAAAGCCGCCCTGCCTGCCGGTGTACAGTTTGTGCGCCAGGTTGAGGGCATAGATGAATACCAGCTGGCAAATGGCATGCGCGTCTTGCTGGTACAAGATGCCAGCAAACCGACGACCACCGTTAACATTACTTACCGCGTCGGCTCGCGCCATGAGAATTATGGCGAAACCGGCATGGCACATTTGCTGGAACACCTGATGTTCAAAGGCAGCAAGGCACATCCCCGCCTGTGGGAAGAAATGTCACAGCGCGGTGTGCAATTCAATGGTACTACCTGGCTGGATCGCACTAATTACTATGAAACCTTTGCTGCCAAACCAGAAACCCTGGCCTGGGCGATCAGCATGGAAGCTGACCGCATGGTCAATTCCCGCATCTCTGGCGAAGACTTGAAGACTGAGTTCTCGGTCGTGCGCAATGAAATGGAAAAGAATGAGAATTCCGGCGTCGGCATCCTCATGCAGCGCATCATGTCCAGCGCCCATCAATGGCATAACTATGGCAAGGACACCATAGGCGCACGCACCGACGTCGAGAATGTCAACATCCCGCACCTGCAAGCCTTCTGGCGCAAATACTACCAGCCTGACAATGCCACCCTGATCGTGGCAGGTGCTTTTGATGCCAAACAGGCTCTGCAACTGATCGCTACCCAGTTTTCCAAAATACCCAAGCCCAAGCGTGCGCTGGAACCTACGTATACATTAGACCCTGTGCAAGATGGCGAGCGTGATGTCATCGTGCGCCGTGTTGGTGACTCTCAAGCCATCGCCGCCTTGTATCACACCGTGCCTGCCGCCCATCCTGATTATGCCGCGACTGAAGCGCTGGCCCTGATCCTGGGTGACACACCCAATGGCCGCCTGTACAAAGCCCTGGTCGAAACCAAGAAAACTGCCGACGTTTTCCCATGGGCAGCAAACCTCGAAGAACCAGGCTTTTTGATGCTGGGGGCCAATTTGCGTACTGAGCAAAACCTGCCAGAAGCCAAGAAGATATTGCTCGACACCATAGAAAGCTTTGACAAGTCACCAGTGACAGAAGCAGAACTGGCGCGCGCAAAGGCCAAGCTGGATTCGGATATTGCCCAGGTTTTCAATGATCCGGAAAAATTTGCCGTGTCCCTGTCTGAAAGCATCGCCTCCGGTGACTGGCGCTTGTTCTTCCTGTTCCGTGACCGCGTCAAGGCACTCAAGGCTGAAGATGTGCAACGCGTCGCCACTACCTGGCTAAAATCCAGCAACCGCACCTCGGGCAGTTTTATCCCGACTGAAAAACCGGATCGCACACCTGCTCCGGCCAAAGTGGCCGTAGATGAACAAATCAAGCAATTCAAACCTGGCGTAGCCATCGCCCAGGCAGAAAACTTTGTCGCCTCAGCAGACAATATCGACAAACGCACTGTGACAGGTGCGCTCAGCAATGGCATGAAGTATGCGCTGTTGCCCAAGACTACGCGTGGCAATACTGTTGTGCTGTCCATGCATATCAACCTGGGTGATGAAAACAGCCTGAAAGGCAAAGCTGGAGCCGCCGAACTGGCCGCCGCCATGCTCAGCCGTGGTACAGAAAAACTCAGCCACCAGCAATTTACTGAAGAACTGGACAAGCTCAAGGCCAAGTTACAGATCAATGGCAATGTGACTTCTGCCAATATCCAGGTGGAAACCATACGAGACAATCTGCCCCGGGTATTGGAACTGGTGCGCGATGCCCTGCGCCAACCGGCTTTCAGCGAAGCCGAATTCACTCAATTGCTGAACTCGCAACTGGCGCAGTTGGAAGAGTCGCGCAAGGAACCGCAATCCGTTGCCATAGATGCGGGCAAAAAAGCCATGAATACCTGGACAGCAGATGATCCACGCTACTATCGCGGCATCGATGAGCAGATTGCCTATTTGAAGGCCGCCAAACTGGCTGACGTCAAGGCTTTCTGGAAAGAGTTCTATGGTGCCAATCAGGCAAACCAGGCGCAAATTGCCGTGGTTGGTGAATTTGATGCAAACAAGCTGAAAGCTGAATTACAGGCTGCCTTTGGTGACTGGAGTGCCCAGCAAAAATTCAGCCGTGTTGCCAAGCCTTACCAGGCCACCAAGGCAGATAATAAGCAAATCATCACGCCGGACAAGGCCAATGCCTTCTTCTATGCCGCCATGCAACTGCCGCTGGGTATCAAACATCCTGACTATCCTGCACTGGTGATGGGCAACTACCTGCTGGGTGGCAGCGCCAACTCACGCATACTGAATCGCATCCGTCAAAAAGATGGCGTCAGCTATGGTGGTGGCTCAGGTTTCAATGCCTCGGCCCTGGATGAAGTCGCAAGCTTTTCCATAGGCGCGATCTATGCACCGCAAAACCGTGCCAAGCTGGAAACCGGCATACGCGAAGAAATCACCCGTACACTGACTGAGGGTTTCACACCTGCCGAACTGGAAGATGGCAAGAAGAGCCTGATCCAGCAATACCAGCTGGAACGCAGCCAGGACGCCATGCTGGCATCGACGCTGGCAAACAACCTCTATCTGGGCCGCAATATGCAATATCGTGCTGAAGTAGAGAAAAAAATCCAGACCCTGACCGTGGCACAAGTAAAAGAAGCCATGGCCAAACATCTGGGTTTTGAAAAGACCTTGCGCGTGTTCGCTGGCGATTTCAAGTAAATAGTCTGACAAGGGGTGGGCTTGCACACAGCACTGTGCAAGCCTTTTTTATTGGTTCTCTTGATTGCTCATTATGCTCAACACGACCACTGAAGCCTACCAGTTGCTGTCACAACTCGGGGCATCAGAACGCTTGCTCACCCACGTCAAACTGGTCGGCGAAGCGGCAGACCTGCTGATCGCCGGGTTTGAAAACATGGATTTGGCATTCGATGCAAATCTGATACGCCTTGGTGCCGCCATCCATGACGCTGGAAAAATTCTGCACCCCAATGAGCTGGATGGCCCGGGTTCTTTGCATGAGCCTGCCGGTGAAAAAATGTTGTTGGGTCAAGGTGTGCAGAGTATCGTCGCCCGGTGCTGTGTGACTCATGCGCAATGGCAGGGTGAATGCCTGAGCCTGGAAGAATTAGCTATCGCCACTGCTGACAAGTTATGGAAGGGCAAACGTGAGGCTGAGCTGGAATTAGAGCTCATCCACGCTATCGCACAGCAAAAGCAAGTTGACCATTGGGATATCTTTACTCCACTGGATGATCTATTTGAAACAATTGCTGCCGGGGGCAGTGAAAGACTGGAACGCAGCAGGTATGTAACCAGCTCTTAAACTTGCCCAGCCCTGAATTATCTTCTCCTAATTTACCCTTCCCAGAATTACTCTTCCCAAATATCAGGGATCATCAAACAGCATGCCCTGGCTGACCTGGCGCTCGTTGCTGACATCTTCTTCTCTCACCAGGGCACTGGCCCTGACACCTAGCAAGCGAAACCGGTTTTCCAATGCCACTCTGCGCAGACATTCCCCGGCCGTCCTGCGTATGACGGCAGGATCAGCCGTTGCGACAGGAATGGTAATGTCGCGTGTCGATATGCGGAAATCTGTGTAACGGATCTTGATGCCCACGGTTTTACAGCGGTAACCCTTGACAGTTAAATCTTTCGCCAGACGAGTGCAGAGATCAGTGAAGATGTCGGTCAATACCGCCCTGTCGTGGACAGCATGCAAGTCGCGGTCAAATGTGGTCTCTCTGCTGATGACCTTGGGTTCTGATTCTGTAGAAATCTCCCTGTCATCAATGCCACGGGCTGCGTTGTATAGCCAACCAGCATAATTACTCCCGAAGGTATTTTGTAGCAAGCCCAAATCTGCATTTGCCAGCTCGCCAACGGTGTTGATACCCAGGCTTGCCAGGCGCTCAGTCGACTTTGGGCCTATCCCATTCACTTTCTTCACAGGCAGCGGCCATATCCGTGTTGGCACGTCTTCCATACCCAGGATGGTAAGGCCATCAGGTTTATCCAGATCAGACCCGATTTTTGCCAGCAGCTTATTGGGGGCAACGCAAATGGAGCAGGTAAGGCCCGTTGCCTCAGAGACGGCCTGCTTCAAACTGCTTGCCAGGGCACGCGTTTCTTGCGGATGATCGCTCAGGTCGATATAGATTTCATCTATACCCCGATTTTCAATTTGGGGAGCAATCTTGCCAACGGCTTCTTTAAAAAGCCGCGAATAATGGCGATAAGAGTCAAAATCGGTAGGAAGCAAGAAAACATCGGGAGCCAGCTTTGCCGCCTTCATGATGCCCATGGCAGAAAATATGCCGAGTGCCCGTGCTGCATAGGTTGAAGTGGTTGCAACCCCGCGCCCGACATAGTCTTTTATCCGTGAAAATTCGTGCGTGCCGTCGCCTTTTGGGATGGGACGATGAGAAGAGCCCCCGCCTATGAGCACGGCTTGCCCACGCAGTTCAGGATATCTCAACAGCTCAACAGAGGCATAAAAAGCATCCATGTCCAGATGCGCAATCCGACGTTGTTTATTATTCATGGCAATCAAAAATCACGTCGCAATACATCATTGAACACACACCAGAATGGCCTGCCCTATCATCACAGGTCGCCAAGTCGCAACAACGCCGCGCTGGCCTGGTTTGCCAACTACAGCCTTGCCACGCAGCCCAGTATCATCGCGCATCTCAGTCACTGCGCAGAAGCAATCACCATCGCAATGAATTATCTTTTTCAAAAACTGTCCCACCCAAACAAACAGGAAACAAACAGGAATAAGCTATTTTATCCTGAATCAGGCAAATAGCTGAATATACATACAGCAAAATAAGATTTACGTAAAACAAGGAATTACAGCAACATGCTGTTTAAGCTAAGATAGGCTCATCCTGTATTTGCTGCTTATTTCTCACTTATTTGCTGCCGGTTTGCTACTTATTTGCTACATTCCCTCCTGAATTTTCTGACGGATCAATGATGAAAAAACTGCTTTCCCTTATTTTTACATGCAGTCTGGTATTTGCTATCAACCCGGCCAGCGCCGCCCCACCCCAGGCTTATGATGAAACGGCTGATGCCCAGGCAGCGATCAATAAAGCTCTGAGTGAAGCCAAAAAGACGGATAAAAAAGTCCTGGTCGTCTTTGGTGCCAACTGGTGCAAGGATTGCCTGGAACTCGACAAATCCATGCATGGCAAGAACGAAGCCCTGCTGGCCAGCAAGTTCATTACGGTGAAAGTGAATGTAGGTCAGTTTGATAAAAACAAGGAATTGGTGGATTTTTATGGCAATCCTACCAAGAAGGGTATCCCTGCCGCCGTCTTGCTCAGGCCAGACAATAGCGTGCTGTTCGCTTCCAAAGGCGGTGAATTGTCGAATGCGCGCAAGATGAGTGAACAGGGCGTCTACGATTTTTTTGACGAAATCACCGCGCTGTACCACTGAGCAGCATGAAAAAGATCACCGGGCATGTCTGAGTTACCTGCAATGCCAGCCAATCAAACGCCGTGTGAAACGGAGCTGGAAGTATTGCAGCGCAGTCATGCCCTGTTATCCAATTTCTCACGCTGCCTGCCCGGCATGTTTTATCAATTCCGGCGCTACCCGGATGCCCGTTTTTGCCTGCCTTATGCCAGTGAAGCAGTAGAAGCTTTTTTTGGCGTCAAGGCAGAACAATTACGTGAAGATGCCAGCTTCATGTTTGCCAAAATCCATCCCGATGATTTACCCAAAATGATCGCGGCGGTGCGCAAATCCTTTGCCGAGCTCAGCCCCTGGCACCAGGAATATCGCATCATTTCCAAGGGGCAGCCAGACCGTTGGGTAGTGGGTGACGCCACCCCGGAACAACTGCCGGATGGCAGTGTGCTCTGGCATGGCTTTCTGAGTGACAATACCGAACGCAAGCTGACCGAGCAAAGATTGCTGGCTGCCGAACGTCAGCGCAGTCTGGTCATGAAAGCCTCGAACCAGGGCCTGTATGACATCAATCTGCAAACAGGTGAGGGTAGCTTCAGTCCTGAATATTTGCAGATGCTGGGTTACGAGCCTGGCGACTTTAGTCACCCCCAGCAATTCTGGGATTATTTTTGGGGCACGGGTGTTCATCCTGATGATCTGGCGAATCTGAAACGCGCCTATAAAGCCCATGCAGCGGCCCAGGGAAATGCAGACTACCACGCCGAATTCCGGCAAAAAAACAAGAATGGCGACTGGCGCTGGATCATGTCACTCGGTAGCATTGTTGAATGGGATAGCAAGGGCAAGCCTTTGCGCATGGTTGGTACCCATATAGATATCACCGAGCGCAAGCAAACCGAGGAAATGCTGAGACACAATCAGGAACTGCTCAATTCCAATAAAAACCGTTATAAGGAACTGGCCAGAGAACTGGAGATCCTCATCACCAATGCACCAGTGGGCATCATGTTTGTCAGCGATGGGGTCATCGTCAGAGCCAACAAGGCACTGGCAGAATTATGTCGTTTCCCCAATGCCCAGGCCATGATAGGGGTGAAGACGAGCTTCCTGTATCAAGGACTGGACGATTATGAAGCCTTCGCTGCCAAAGTCGCACCTGGCCTGCAGGCCGATGAACTGGTCGGGCTGGAATGGCAGTTACGCAGATTTAATGGGGAATCTTTTACCGGTCGCGTGGCCGGACGCGCCTTGCCGACAGAAAGCTATGTGCGCGGTGCAGTCTGGATGATAGAAGATGTGACAGAGCAGAGAATGACGCTGGACGCCTTGCGCACCAGTGAGCAACGGCTGCAAAGGCTGATGAATTCCAGCCTGATCGGGATTATCCAGGGCAATGAAGCAGGCCAGATACTGGATGTGAATGATGTGTTTACCCAGTTCAGCGGCTATGACCGCGACTATCTGCTGACCCGCGATAATCTGTGGGACACCTTGCTCTCCCCACAGGATCTGAAGATTTGCCAGCAAGCCTATAAAGACTTGATACAGACTGGCACCACCGCTCCTTTTGAAATCATGTTGCTGCAGGGCGGGAATGTAGGTGTACCCATCCTGGTGGGTCTCAGTCATCTGGAAAATTCAGAACGTGGCTGGGTTGCCTTTGCCATGGACATCAGCGACAGGTTGCGCATGAACAGGCTGAAAACAGAGTTTATTTCTGTCGTCAGCCATGAATTGCGCACGCCACTTACCTCTATCCGTGGCTCCCTGAGTTTGCTGGAATCTGGCGTCAGTGGTGTCTTGCCCAAGCAGGCCGAGCACTTGATACGTATCGCCCACAACAACAGCAAACGCCTGATCACCCTGGTCAACGATATTCTGGACATGGACAAGCTGGCCAGCGGCAAAATGATCTTCCGTTCAGAAGCACTGGACCTGGTGGCACTGGTACAGAATGCGCTGGAGCTGCATATGTCGTATGCCAGTTCGCTCAAGGTCAGTCTGGTACTTGACCATCATCCACAACAAGCCTGGATACTGGCTGACCACGACAGGCTGATGCAAGTCATGGCGAACCTGATTTCCAATGCTGCCAAATTTTCGCGTGAAGGTGAAACCGTTTTATTGCGCGTCTTTGGCAAAGGCCCGCGTTACCGTGTCGAAGTACGTGACAGGGGCGTAGGCATCGCTACCGAATTTCAAGCCCACTTGTTTGAACCCTTCACCCAGGCTGACGGTACGGATACCCGGCAAAAAGGTGGTACTGGCCTGGGCTTATCCATCACCAAAGCCATGCTGGAAAAAATGCATGGGCAAATTGGTTTTGTCAGCACACCTGGACAGGGTTCGACTTTCTGGTTTGAATTTGATGTTTATCGTTGACTAGCGCTGACTAGACAAGACTTTGCATCCTGAATTCTGAAGGCGTCAAATCCACTGCCCGTTTGAATGCGCGGCGAAAACTGCGGCTGTCTGAATAGTGTAATTTCGCTGCGATATCATCCAGACCCATGCTGGTAGCGCGTAAATAATGCTTGGCTTTTTCCATGCGCAGGCTTTCTGCGATTTGAAAGTAAGAGCAACCTTCACGTACCAGCAGGCGATGCAGGGAGCGTTCACTGATGCCCAGTGCCTGTGCCAGTTCAGGCACGTTGCGGCAATCACATTGCAAGCTGACCAGCTTGTGCAAAAGGCTTTGCCTGCCCGTCAAACCGACTGACGCCAATTCTGCATCACAGCGCATTTTGCTACTGGCTGCCAGGTCAGGATCGGGGTTGATCAATAAGGTATTGAGTGCGCTGTTGTTGACGATGATGCGGCTGACATCGGCACCATAGACGACAGGGCAGCCAAAAAAATCTTCGGCCACAGATAGGCTGGCTTGCCGGTTGCCACGCAATTCTACTCTTTCGATCTGCAGGGCAGCACCACACAGGGCACGGCTGACATTGATGGCGGTTGCCAGGTGGTCGGCATCGAGAAAATCCTGCAACTCAACATCATCAAACAGAGGGCGGGCTGTCAATACCGATGTGCGTTCACTGGGTTCCAGTTGCAATTGCACCATGGCACCGGCGATCAACTGGTACTCCAGGCCAAAATGCATGGCATCTGCCAATGTTGCCTGGGCCAGCATGCCGCTCGCCATCGCACCCAGTGCCGGCAGGGACTTGCGTGCACCGGACAATATCCCCAGATCTGCGCCGCCGTGATAACGCGCCTGCAACAGGCTTTCCCTGGCTTGTATGTAGCTGATGCGCACATCTTCTGGCGGGCGACCATCTGCATTCAGGTCCAGTGCCGGGAACATGTCCTGCAAACGCCAATCACGCTCGCGACCTATCGCCAGCAAACCCGAGAAGGGGTGAGCCGGAAATACTGCATCCTGTACTGACAATACTTTGTTGTTCATTTAGGTTTTAGCTGCAAGGTGGCAGGATTTGTCCTTACTTTCTGGAGTCTGAAGATTTAATATCCTAAGCTACACCCGAACATAAAATTCGGCAAGACTGTAAAAAATAAAATACAAGAGAGACAACATGACTACTACACCCGACTACATCGTCGTCGGTGGCGGTTCCGGCGCTTGTGCCGTGGCTGGCCGTCTGACGGAAGACCCCAAGCTGCATGTGACTATACTGGAATCCGGTGGCAAGGGTGACAGTTGGGTAGTTAACACTCCAGCAGCCGTAGTAGCGATGTTGCCGACCAAATTGAATAACTGGGCTTTTGAAACCGTGCCACAACCCGGCCTGAATGGCAGGCGTGGTTACCAGCCACGCGGCAAGATGCTGGGTGGCTCTTCGGGCATCAATGCCATGGTGTATATCCGTGGCCACAAACAGGATTATGATCAGTGGGCAGCACTCGGTAATACGGGCTGGTCTTTTGATGAAGTCTTGCCCTACTTTAAAAAATCAGAAAACAATGAAACCCATGGCGGCCATTATCATGGTCAGTCTGGCCCCTTGCATGTCAGTGAATTGCGCAGTGACAATCCCTACCAGCAAATCTATCTGGAAGCTGCGCGTCAGGCTGGCTTCAATATCAATACCGACTTCAATGGCGAAGAGCAAGAAGGCGTGGGCATCTACCAGGTCACCCAGCACAATGGTGAACGCTGGACAGCAGCACGCGGCTACCTGCATCCGCATATGGGCAAGCGCAATAATCTGCAAGTGGAAACTGGCTGCCATGTGACACGCATACTGTTTGAAGGCAAGCGCGCCATCGGCGTTGAATACAGACAGGGTGGGCAAGTCAAGACCCTGAAAGCAGGCAAGGAAGTCTTGCTGGCAGCAGGTGCTTTCCAGACGCCGCAATTACTGATGCTGTCTGGCGTTGGTAATGCTAAGGCCTTGCAAGCGCTTGGCATACCGGTAGTACACGACTTGCCCGGTGTAGGTCAGAATTTGCAAGACCATCCAGATTTTGTTTTCAAATACCGTGCCAAAAGCCTGGACTTGCTCGGTGTATCCGCTGGCGGCAGCCTGCGCATGGTGAAAGAATTCAGACGCTATCAAAAGCAGCGACGCGGCTTGCTGACCTCCAACGGGGCTGAAGGCGGCGGCTTTTTGAAGACTGATCCCAGCCTGACTGCGCCTGACATACAACTGCATTTTGTGCTGGCCATGCTGGATGACCATGCACGCAAGTTGCACCTGGGCCATGGCTATTCCTGCCATATGTGCCTGTTACGGCCTAAGAGTGTCGGTGAAGTGACGCTGGCCAGCAAAGACCCCATGGCTGCGCCCCTGATCAACCCGCGTTTTCTGGAACATCCGGATGATATAGAAAACATGGTCAAAGGCTTCAAACTGACACGCAAGTTGATGGATGCACCGGCACTGGTGGCAGCCCGCACCAGTGACTTCCAGACGGCGAATGTACATACTGATGACGAAATACGTGCCGTCTTGCGCCAGACTAGCGACACCGTGTATCACCCCATAGGCACTTGCAAGATGGGTGTGGACGCGATGGCCGTGGTTGACCCGCAATTGCGCGTACATGGCATGACAGGTTTGCGGATAGTGGATGCTTCCATCATGCCTACCCTGATCGGCGGCAATACCAATGCCCCTACCATGATGATAGGGGAAAAGGCGGCGGATATGATCAGGGCTGCCTTGTAGTTTACATTTCTATTTGATGGCTGCCGTTGCCGTAGTGGCCAGGCTAGGTGCCGACAAGGCGGGTCTGGCCTGTTCAAAGGCATAGCCCATGTTGAGCAATTTCGCCTCTGACCAGGCACCGGCAAACAGTGACAAGCCAACTGGCAAACCCCTGACCTGGCCCATGGGCACGGTCAGGTGTGGGTAACCGGCAATCGCTGCCGGGCTGCTGGAGCTGCCTTCCAGCACATCGCCCGCCTTGTAGTCGATGAGCCAGGCTGTGCCTGTGGTAGGTGCAATCAGGGCATCAAGTTTATATTTCTTGAGCACGGCGTCTATGCCCTGCTTGCCAGCCCGCAGCTTGATGCGGGCGCTGGCCTGGCGATAGGCGACATCGCTGAGCTTGCCCTTGGCTTGTGCCTGCTCCATCAATTCCTGCGCAAAATACGGCATGACTGTATCTGCATGTTGCTTGTTGAAGGCGATCACGTCCGCCATGGTGCGGGTTTTGACTGTGGCTGGGGTTTTGGCCAGATAGGCATTCAGGTCCGCCTTGAATTCATATAGCAAGACCGTCAATTCATCTTTATCCAGCTCTTCCAGATAAGGCAAGTCTATCTGGTCAACGACGGTTGCGCCTTGCGCGATCAGGATGGCCAGGCTCTGGTCGAACAGGGCCTTGGTCTCGGTATCGTAGCCATCCACCAGTTTGCGAACTATACCCAGGCGTTTGCCTTGCAGGGCTGTGGCTTGCAAGCCCGCCGTATAGTCCTTGCTGCGGTGGCGGTTGGCTGTACGGGTGGTGGGGTCTTGTGCATCGCTGCCAGCCATGACATTCAATAACATGGCGGCATCGCGTACGTTCAGGGTCATGGGGCCGGCAGTATCCTGGCTATGGCTGAGGGGGACGATGCCAGTACGGCTGACCAGGCCTATGGTCGGTTTCAAACCCACCAGGCCATTCACGGATGCTGGGCAAACGATGGAACCATCGGTTTCTGTACCTATGGCTGCCGGGATCAGACGTGCGGCCACAGCAGCCCCGGAGCCAGAGCTGGACCCGCAGGGACTGCGCTCAGGTGCATAGGGGTTACGGGTTTGTCCAGCTACACTACTCCAGCCACTGGTGGACTGGGATGAGCGCAGATTCGCCCATTCACTGAGATTGGCCTTGCCAAGGATGATGGCACCGGCTGCACGCAAACGGGCGACCACGGGTGCGTCCTGCGCTGCCAGATTGTCCGCCAGTGCCAGCGAACCGGCTGTTGTCACCATGCCCTGCACGGCAATATTGTCTTTCAGGAGCAGAGGCAAACCCGCCAGGCTGCCGCGTGGTTTCTGTTTTTGATCTGCGTGAGCTGCTGCCTGATCTGCTGCCAAAGCGTCAACCCTGGCGTGAGGATTACGCGTACTCACTGCCTGCAGGGCAGGGTTATACATCATGATGCGCGCATCATAGCTATCAAAAATCTGCAGTGCCGTAGTTTTACCTGTCTGCAAATCTTGCGCCAGTTCATGCAGGGTTTCGCTGGCACTGACGTGCTGCCCATAAAACAATGGCAGGGCAACGAGCAGACTGAACTTGCGTTTGCAAAAGTAGATAGCCATGAAAATATCTCTTATATCTCTTACTTCAGAATGGAATAACTTGCCTGCTCAGGGCAACGCTGATGATATAGGCAAAAACCAGGATGGCAGCGATGAACGCAGCAGTGCGTATGGCGGGCGTCTTGCCACGCTTCAGGGCTAGCGTGCCCAGGACTATATACAGTATCAGGGCGATTAATTTCGCCGTCAGCCAGTTTTGCTGGAAGGGATATTGCCCGCTCAATACCGCCAGCGTCAGGGCACTGGCCAGCAAGACGGTATCTATCACATGCGGCAGAATTTTCACCCAGCGTTTGCTCAACATGGCAGAGTCGCGCATTTTCCAGAAATCGCGTAACAGGAACAGGCCGCCACTCAATCCCACGCAGGTCAGGTGCAGGTGTTTAATGGCGAGATAGCTGATGGACATGGTGGATTTCGTTTCCGTGACAGAATTTTGTGTTTGCCATACTAACCGAAAGCCAGCTTTTTTGTGCTGTCAGGACTTAGGCAAAACCATACCGTCTGCACAACTATCCATTACACTGATGCATATCAACATTTACTGAAAGAAAGCCTGCATGAATTTCCTCAGTCTCACATCCCAAGATGGTGCCACTGCAAAAATTGCCAGCCAGGGCGCGCATATATGTTCCTGGATACCTGCAGGCGGTGTTGAGCAATTATTCATGAGCCAGACTTCGGCTTTTCAGGATGGTGTCGCCATACGTGGCGGCGTGCCTGTGGTGTTCCCGCAGTTTTCCAACCAGGGTACTTTACCCAAACATGGTTTCGCCCGTACTTCTGAATGGAAACTCTTGCAGTCTGGCTTGCTGGAAAGCGGTGCGGCCCAGGCCGTGTATGAACTCAAGGAAAACATTGCCCGCCTGACGATCTGGCCTTATGTCTTTCGTGCAGAGCTAAAGGTCAGCATACTTGGCAATAGCCTGCAAATCGTGCTGGAGATACACAATACGGGCGATACCAATTTCAGCTTCAGCACTGCCCTGCATACTTACCTGGCCGTGCAGGATATTGCTGATGTCAGCCTGTATGGCTTGCAGGGCCTGCATTATCGCGACACTGTCACGGGCACGGATAATTGTCTCGAAGCTGATACAAGCCTGCGCATCAGCGGTGAAACCGACCGCATCTACGGCAATGTCCCAGCCCAACTGGAATTGCGCCAGCCACAGCAAAGCACCCTCATACGCAGCAGTGGTTTTGCCGATGCCGTGGTCTGGAACCCCGGTGCCGGTGCGGCCAAGATCAACGACCTGCACGCCGGTGGCGAAAAAAATATGCTGTGCGTAGAAGCGGCGACAATATTGCGCCCCATCACCCTGGCGCCGGGTGATAGCTGGAGTGGCAGCCAGACCTTGACAGTCGCTGCAGTGCACAATTGACAAGCGATTACATTTAACACATAGTTACAATCTGGCAGATTTAAGTCAGCCGCCTCAAATGTTCTTAAATGTCGTCTATCTTTATTACAAAATAGCTGCAACTTTATCTATTTCCATAAATCATATCCGTCAGGTGTAATCCGCCAGGCGGATTTATTATTTTTGTACCCCGAAATCACAGAAGGATTTTATGCATCAACTACGCTCCGGTATGCAGCTTTCACTCAAACCTGTCTTGCGCGCCCTGATACTGGGCGGTGTCTTCCTGTTCACCGCCCCTGTTGCGCTGGCAGATAATCTGCCGAAAGGTGTCAGCCAGGTCAGCAGCGTGGAAGGGATTACCGAATACCGTTTGCCAAATGGTTTGCGTGTATTGCTGATGCCGGATGCATCCAAGCCTACCGTCACCGTCAATGTCACTTACCTGGTTGGTTCACGTCATGAAAACTATGGCGAAACCGGTATGGCACATTTGCTGGAACACTTGATGTTCAAGGGCACGCCGACCAATCCTAAAATCACCGATGATTTTAATAAGCGTGGCATGCGCATCAATGGCACCACGTCCATGGACCGCACCAATTATTTTGAATTGTTCCAGGCCAGTGATGACAATCTGAAATGGGCGCTGGAGATGGAAGCCGACCGCATGGTCAATTCCAATATCGCCAAAAAAGATCTCGACACCGAGATGACAGTGGTGCGCAATGAATATGAACGTGGTGAAAATTCACCTGGCGCAGTGCTGATGAAACGCATGCAAAGCGTGGCCTTTGACTGGCATAACTATGGCAACTCCACCATAGGTAACCGCAGCGATATAGAAAACGTCAAGATAGAAAACCTGCAAGCCTTCTACCGCAACTACTACCAGCCAGACAATGCCGTGCTGTTGGTGGCAGGTAAGTTTGAAGCTGAAAAAGCCCTGCAGTGGATTGATGCATCCTTTGGAAAAATCGCCAAACCTACCCGTAGCCTGCCACAGTTCTGGACCACAGAGCCGACCCAGGATGGTGAGCGCAGCTTTGTCGTACGCCGCAAAGGTGATAGCCAGATGGTCATGATCGCCTATAAAGTACCCGCTGGCCTGCACCATGACCGCGATGCCCTGAGTTATGCGGGCAGCATACTGGCTGGTGCACCGCATGGCCGCCTGCATAAACAACTGGTGGAAAGTGGCAAGCTGGTACAAGTGTTTTCCAGCAGCATGGGCCATGTGGAGCCTGGCCTGTCCATCATTGGTGCCGTCGTCAAGAAAGGCGAATCCGTCGATGCTGCGAGAGATTTGCTGCTGGCAGGCATAGAAGACTTCAAGAAAAATCCGCCAACCCAGGAAGAACTGGACCGACTGAAACGCGATAATGCCAACTTCTATGAAAAACTCTTGAACAACCATGAATCCATAGGCATCAGCATGTCTGAATATATCGCCATGGGTGACTGGCGCTATTTGTTCAAGGACAGGGACGATGCAGGCAAAGTAACTTCAGAAGAAGTCACTGCTGCTGTGAAAAAGTATCTGGTACGCGACAACCGTACCGTCGGCACATTTATCCCGGAAGATAATCCACAACGTGCTGAGATACCGGTAGCGCCAAGTATTGCTGAAGTCATGAAAGACTTCAAACCCAAGGCAGCGACACTGACTGGTGAAGTGTTTGACCCATCGCCCGCAAACATCGACAAGCGCACACAGCTAAGCAACATCGGCAATTTGCAAGTCGCGCTGCTGCCTAAAAAGACCCGTGGCGAAACCGTGAATGTCTCACTGAATTTGCATTGGGGTGATGAAAAGACCTTGTTTGGCAAGGCAACGGCCATGGGCTTTACCGGTGGCTTGCTGAGCACAGGTACCAGCAAATACTCCCGCGCCCAGTTGGCGGATGAAATGTCCAAACTGAAAATGAGCGGTGGCCTGTATTCATTCCAGACCACCAAGGCTAATTTGCCAGCAGCACTGGAGTTGGTAGCGCACGTCTTGAAAGAAGCCAACTTCCCAGAAAGCGAATTCAAGCAACTGAAAGAAAGAGCACTGGTCGGTGCCGAGGCTACACGCAATGAGCCTTCTGCCGTTGCCAGTCGCGCCCTGGCAAAACATTTCAATACCTATCCAAAAGGCGATGTACGTGCAGCCCTGACACTGGATGAAACACTGGAAGCGATACGCGATCTTAAGCTGGAAGACATCAAGGCTTTCCATAAAAATTTCTATGGCGTATCCAAAGGTGAATTGTCCATCGTCGGTGATTTTGATGTGGACAGCACCAAACAAACTGTCGCCAAGGTCTTTGATGGCTGGACCAGCAAGGCTCCTTACAGCCGACTGGTAAGCCAACGCCAGGATGTCCCGGTAGTACGCAAGACCTTCAATACGCCTGACAAGGAAAATGGCGTCTACTCCAGCCGCATGAATCTGAGCCTGCGTGAAGATGATGCGGACTTTGCTGCACTGCGCGTGGCCAATTATATTTTTGGTGGTGGCGCTGGCATGAACTCTCGTGTGATGGAGCGCATACGTCAAAAAGATGGCCTGTCTTACGGCGGTGGTTCCAGTCTGACAGCAGGTGAAATCGACCCGGTAGGTAGCTTCAGTATCAATGCAACGGCAGCTCCACAAAACCTGGAAAAACTGGAAATCGCCGTCAAGGAAGAACTGACACGCGCCCTCAAGGACGGCTTCACCGCCGATGAACTGGCCAAGGCCAAATCCGGGCTCTTGCAGCAACGGGTACAGGGACGCAGCAGCGACGGTGCAGTAGCCAGTGGCTGGAACGGGAATCTGTATCTGAAACGCACGTGGGCCTGGTCACAAGCAATGGACGACAAGATACAGGCGCTGACAGTGGAGCAGGTCAATGATGCATTCCGCCGTTATATAGATCCGGCCAAAATGAGTGTCTTTATCGCTGCGGATGAAGCCAAAGCCAAGGCAGCTACAGCTAAATAAGTTTTTTCTTTATCTTCAAACCGGAAATCTGAGATTTCCGGTTTTTTTATTGCCCGCTTCATTGCTCATTTATTTGTCATTATGCCTCACATCAAAACTCCGGCTTTAGCGATTGCGTTTGCCATGCACTTGCTGTTTACCAGCAGCCACACACAGGCAGCAATGGCCTTGCCGGCAAATGCAGAAAAACTGAGTACCGTAGAAGGTATCAGTGAATATCGTTTGCCAAATGGTTTGAAAGTCTTGTTGATGCCTGACAATTCCAAATCGACGACAACGGTCAGTATGACTTATCTGGTAGGGTCAAGGAATGAGGGTGCAGGACAAACCGGTTACGCCCATTTGCTGGAACACATGCTGTTCAAGGGTAGTAAAAATTACCCGGAAATTTCCAGGAAATTGAGTGAAAAAGGCATGCGTTCGAATGCAGTTACTTTTCCTGACTATACGCAATATTTCGCCACATTCGAGGCAAACGAGAGTGAACTCAACTGGGTCCTGAGTATGGAAGCAGACCGCATGCTAAATGCGCGCATCCTGAAGTCTGAGCTGGATACTGAAATGACGGTAGTGCGCAATGAACTTGAACTCAGGGAGAATAATGTTTATAACACCTTGATGCGTCGCGTGCAGGCGGTGGCCTTTGACTGGCATGGTTATGGCCATAGCGTGATTGGTGAAAAAAGTGATATCGAGAACGTCAACATAGAGCAATTACAGCACCTGTACCATCAATACTACCGTCCAGACAATGCAGTGTTGCTGGTAGCTGGAAAATTTGACGCCAGCGTAGCGTTACAGACAATCTCGCGCCAGTTTGGCACAGTTCCCACGCCTGAATTTACTTTACCCAAAATACCTACCATTGAACCTGCGCAACAAGGAGAACGCCAGGTCATCCTCAGGAAGAAAGACAATGCCAATCCGGTGATATTGGCATATCACAGCCCTTCCTTATTGCATCCCGACTATGCTGCCCTGCAATTCGCAGGCACTATGCTGAGTTCAGGCAGAGAACTGCGTAGCCAGGCCGGTGAGTTACTGCCTGTCAATCCGGGCCTGGGATTTCACATTGAAGGTATAGCAGACAATGGCTTAATCCTGTTCGGCTACAGCAATTTGGCTGGCAGTACCGATGAGAATACTCCCAAGGCCGTAACAAAAGCGATTGAAACTTTTGGAAAACATGCATGGACTGAGCAAGAACTGGATTTGTTTAAAAGCAGATATGTGAATATTTTTTCCAACATCATGAATAATCCACATGCATTGAGCATGAGGATATCCAGATACATCGCTGCGGGTGACTGGCGTCTGATGTTCCTGGAAAAAGATCGTGTCGCCAACATGAGGACTGAACAGATACAGCAGGCTGCTCTGCGTTATTTTGTCAAAGAAAACCGCACCACAGGTATCTTGCTGGCAGAACAAAAAATTGTCGACAGCAGCATGCCTGCAGTACCTGAAGTGAGTGAAGTCATGAAAGATTTTTCTCATGTTGATGAATATGCTGCCGTTGCTGAATTTAATACTTCTCCAGAAAATATCCAGCAAAGCACGCACAGGATCAAGATAGGAAATATAGAAACGGCTTTGCTGGTGAAGCCCACACGCGGCCAGGAAGTCGCCGTTGAACTGGTTTTGCACTGGGGTGATGAAAAATCACTCGCCAACAAACGCTGGATAGAACGTCTGACCAGGCAAGTCTTGCTGAATGGTACCAGCAGCTATGGCAAGGAAACCTTGGAAGCAGAACGGGAGAAAGCACGCATGCGCGGCGGTGTCACTAAATTCATCACTGACAAATCTCATCTGAAACAAGCTCTGAAACTGATGATGTTAAATTTAAAAGAACCCAGTCTGGCCCAGGCCACCACTGCTATTACGAATGAAAGATACTCCTGGCAAAAGGCAGGCAATACGCCGGAACGTATGGCAAAAGATGAACTGGCCAGACATTTCAATAGTTATCCCATGGGCGATATACGTGCGCTGGAAACTTCTCAGCAAGTCATCTCTGAATTAAATGCCATCAAGGCGACTGACCTGATTGATTTTCACAAACAGTTTTATGGTGCCAGCAATGGTCATATGGTGATAATTGGTGATTTTGATATAGAAGAAGTCAAGTCTGTACTGGAGGAAGAACTCAAGGGATGGGAAAGCAAAGCCCCTTACCAGCCGGCTCCAGTCAAATTTGTTGATCGTTCACCATTACGTAAATTTCTGGATACCCCAGGTAAAGAAAACGGATTTTTCCTTGGGCAACTGGACTTGCCAGTCGGCATCAACGATGCAGATTTTATTGCTTTGAATGTGGCCAGCTATTTGCTGGGCGGCCATCCAATTGAATCAAGATTGGGCAGACGAGTACGTCTAAAAGAGGGATGGAGTTATGGCGTTACTTCAAGCTTGTCTCCTTATTCCACAGATGCCGTCAGCAGTTGGGAAATCACGGCAAGTGCTGCCAGCCCAAATGTCGGGAAGCTCCAACAGGCGATGCTGGAAGAAATGCAATTACTGGTAGTAAGTGGCTTTACACAAGGCGAACTGCAAGTTGCCAAATCTGCTTTAAGCCGTTTAAAGCTACAGGCCAGACACAGCGATGATTATCTGACTACCGAGTGGAATGCTCTCATGCACAAAGGGGAAGACTATTCCTGGCAAATTAAACAGGATATAGCTCTGCAAAATCTGACTCTGGAGCAATTAAACAATGCCGTCAAAAGATATTTGCAACCAGATCAATGGAGTATCGTTACGACCGGAGATGCCAGTAAAATACCAAAAAAAACATAACAAGCTGGTACTGTGAGCCTGTCCGCCCGGCAGACTCAGCCTTTCCAGCTTCTCTGCAAGCCGGTGTCGGTATGTATCCAGCCGCCATTGGCGGTCTGGCGGTAATAAAAGCCGACGCCGCCCTGGCGGAAACTTTGTATCAGTTCGCCCAGGATTTCTTCATGTAGCTGGGGGATGCGGATGTCAGCGGCTTTGCCGTCCATGTGCAGGGACTTGCGGGCTGCAGGCACGCCTTGTTCTATCAGCCGCGTATTGGAAGCCTGGGTACGGTAGCCAGACAGGATTTCCAACGGCCTGGTCATGCCAAAGCGGGCGATGTAGGCCTGGGTCGCCCACAGGGTTTCCAACAGTTTGGGGTCGATAGGGGCAGTCTGTTTGCCATTGACGTCGCGCAAGATGTGGCATAGTTGCTGGTAGGCAGACTCCAGTACTTCGCCGTCTTTCCAGTACAGGATCTTGCTGCGCTCACCGGTGGCAGGGCGGATCAGGTCCATGGTGCGGGGTTTGACCCAGAATTCTATGTCCAGCGCCTGTGAATCAAACAGGTCAGGCGGTGGGGTTGGTTGCGCGTGTTTTTCAGTACCGGTATCTGCAGCATGCAGGATGGTATGCGGGGCTGCCAGTCCGGCAGTGCCGAGCAAGAGCCCTTTTTTTAATAACTGGCGGCGCGTAAGTGTCATTCTTGGATTCTTGATTGGTGATGGACACCAGCTTAGCCTACATCGTCATGAAAATCAAAGCCCCGCGCTTTATCCGGCAAATTTGCGCTTGGTCACACGGAAATTGCATTCTGTCTTTTTAGACGGTGATATCTGTTTAAAACAACATTACACTACAAGCCATTCAATAACTCTTATTCCAAACGACATCATGCTCAAATCTTTAGGAAGTCTGGCACTGCTGACCGTCTTGCTCAGCGCTTGTGAAGTCAGGGTCAAGGGCGATGCCATCAAGGGCAGCGGCAAGCTGATCACCGAGCAACGCGCTGTCACTGAATTCAGTGCCATCGAAAATTCCGGTTTCTTTGATGTGATCGTCACCAATGGCACTACTGGCACCACCGCTGCAGTGGAAGTCAGCGGCGACGACAACCTGGTGCCGGAAATTGAAACCGTGGTGGAAAACAAGGTCTTGATCATACGCAGCAAGCGTAAATCCTATAGTTTTACCTGGACCAACCGTCCGGGCACCATCAGGATCACTGCCGCTGGCTTGAACCGTATCAACAATAACGGCAGTGGCGATATGGAAATACGCGACTTGCAGGCAGACAACCTGGCATTGAATTTGAATGGTTCTGGCGACCTGAAGATCAGTGGCAAGGTCAATACCTTGAAACTGATCGCCAATGGCAGCGGCGATATGGATTTGCAGCAACTGCAAACCGGCAAGGCTGAGGTAGAAATTCATGGTTCGGGTGATACCCATATGAATATTGTCAGCCAATCGCTGGACGCCAATCTGAATGGCAGTGGTGAACTGAGCGTGGACAATCTGCAGTCTGTTCCCGTCAAGCTGGTACAACATGGTTCCTCTGATGTGAAACTGGGCGGTACGATCAAGGCACTGGAACTGGAAATGTCCGGCTCTGGCGATGTGCAGATCCAGGACATCAAGGCTGAGCAGGCAAGCATACGCAGCAATGGTCCGGGTGAATTAAACCTGAGTGGCGAAATAGTGTCTCTGACACTAACCAGCAGTGGTTCTGGTGATATCAATGCCGACCATTTGAAAATCAAGGATTTACAGATCGTCAACAATGGCCCATCGAACCAGAGTTATCGCAGCATCACAGGCGTATTCAAACTGGAAAATTCTGGTTCTGGTGACTTTGATGTGGAATTGCAATCTGAAGCAGCGCTGGAAGTGATGATGAATGGTCCGGGAGAAACCCGTCTGAAAGGCACAGCCAAAAGCCTGAGTGCCAGGCTGACTGGCAGCGGTGACTTGCATGCCCGTGACTTATTGCTGGACAGCGCCAGCATCAAGGTGACCGGCCCTGGTGAAGCCGAAGTGAATGTCAAGAAAGCTGGCGGTTCACGCATCGTCAAGATAGATAGAAATGGTGTAGCGAATTAAACAACCCAGCACAATACAACGCAGCTTCAAATAAAAAAGGGGTCATGTAAAACATGAATCCTTTTTTGTTTTTCCAGAACGATAGTGTTTGCGATATTTAACACGGATTGTGCACTACATGCCCTCATGCGTACCGGTGCCAACAGCCAAAGCAGGTAATTTGCGCTAAGATTAAGCGACTGCCTTTAAACCGTATCGCCAATGTTGCGCTATTCACGCTTACTATCCTGCATCTTGCTGGTCTGTGCTGGCTGGGTCAGTGTGGCGTATGCACAAGCCAGGCCCAATGTCGTGTTGTTGATGAGCGAAGAGCTCGATAGCAAAGGTGCCGTCATCCCTCTTTCTGGCGAAGTCGTGGAATTGCTGCGCTATCTGGAACAACATACCAGGCTGAAATTTGAAGTAAGGCGCTATCCCTGGAAAAGGGCGGTGGAAAACGCCGCCATGGGCGAAGGCCTGATCTTTGGTATTTCCAAAACCCGCGAACGCCTGCGCAGCTTCAAATTCAGCGCTCCTATCTTTACCGACCAGGCTTTGCTGGTGACATTGTGTCGCGCAAAATTCAATTTCAATGTTATCAATGATTTGAAAGGCAAAACCATAGGCATAGTACGCGGCACCAGCTATGGAGAAGAATTTGACCGGCTCAGCAATGTCTTGTTCAAGGTCGAGGACGACACCAGCAATAACCTGGGGCGTTTCAAAAAATTGAGCATGCGCCGCATGGATGCATTTTTATTGTATAGCTCTAGCGCCCATATTGGCAGGCTGGAAAACTACTTTAATCAACAATATGCAGCCGAGTTTGGTGACAAACAGGCAGACAGCAAATTGTTTTGCATACTGCCCAAGCCGGTATCCTCGGTGGATATCCATATTGCCATGCGCCCTGACGGTGATGCCAGCCTGCTGCAGAAAATAGACAAGGCCATTTTGCAGGGACATCAGGATGGTGAACTGGCGCGCATTTATTCGCCCAGATAAATTATTCTGAAGCTCAGCTCAGGTTCAGGTTCAAGTGATGCGGCCACCCTTGTATTGATGCCGCAATACCAGACGGCTGCTGGCAATCAGGCTATTCAAGCCGAGTACCAGTTGTATCAGCACATGCCCTGGCAAACCCCAGACTTGCCCCTTGGGCGGCGTGCTGCGGGTCACTGCAGTCAGCACGGGTGCCACCCATTGCGCATCTTCTGTCAAATCCAGCAAGACATCGCCATCGGAATTGGTATGCAGGTAAAGCTCACCGCCATGTACCAGCGTCAGGCAGATACCCTGCCCGGTAGTTGGTTTATCGCCCAGGGCCTGCTGCAATTCGCGATGTTGCAAATCCATCCAGGCTTCTACATCGAGCGCGGTTTCCAGGGATATCCAGGGATGCTCTTGCAAATCAGGAGTTGGATCAGATTGCTGGTTTTCATTAAACATCATCTTGCTCTTTAATACTTTCTTTACGGTCAATTGCACAGGCAATTTGACTAGCCCTCAGGCTGATGCCGCATTCTGACACAAATATCCGGCAGCCACCCTGATCAAAAATTGAGCAATATACCAAGAAATGTCGCCCATTGCGCATTAAATCAATAGCAAATTATTCACATTCACAATTGCTACACATATCTCATTTAAATTTCCGTATTTGTCAGGTATCGTTGCGGGTTTCCCAATTTTAGCGCTGACTTGATGCGGACTTACGGCCGCCCCTTTAGAACTATATTTCATGACTTTAGCCAACACTTATTCCATTGCTGAATTACCAGATGAAGCATCGACTGAACCAGATATTTTTGCGAATAATGCTATACCCAGTCCTTTCAATCTCCTCCATTTTAGTCCACCGCCTGCTGCGCCCGTCATCACTGCTGTCACGTCTACCAAGATAGATGGCACTTATACTATAGGTGAGCAAATCAGCATCACCATCACTTTCGATCAGGCAGTTGATGTCACGGGCACACCGCAGTTGACACTGGAAACCGGTACAACTGACCGTGTGATCGACTATGTGGCAGGCAGCGGCAGCAATACCCTGACTTTCAGCTATACCGTGCAAGCCGGCGATAGCAGCGCCGATCTTGATTACCACGACATTGCCGCACTGGCATTGAATGGCGGGACGATTAAACTTAGCGGCGATACCACCGATGCCGACCTGACACTGGCAACACCTGGTACAGCAAATTCTCTGGGGGCGAATCAGGCACTGGTGATCAATACCAGTATCCCTACCGTCAACAACGTCACCATCAGTTCAGCCACCGGCATACAAAACAATAGTCTGAATGCTGGCGACATAGTGTCTGTCACGGTCACCATGTCTGAAGACACGACAGTCACAGGTACGCCACAATTGGCGTTGAATATCGGTGGCACTACTGTGAATGCAGACTACAGTTCAGGCAGTGGCAGCACGGCGCTGGTATTCAGCTACACCATAGCAGCCGGGTTCAACGACAGCGACGGCATCAGTATCGCCAGCAATAGCATCAACCTGAATGGCGGCAGCCTGAACAGTGCATTGGGCAATGCTGCCGACCTCAGCCACACTGCCGTCGCGGACAATAGCAATTACCTGGTCGATACCAGCAAACCTGCCACACCAGCAGCAGCTACACTGGATCCGGCTAGTGATTCTGGCGTTTCGTCTTCGGATGGCAAGACCAATGTCAATACACCGACCTTCACTGGCAGCACCGAGGCTTTTGCTACCGTCAATCTGTATGACACTGGCGGCACAGTCGTATTGGGCACCACAACGGCAGACAGTTCCGGGAATTGGTCTATCACTGTGACCCAGGACCCGGCCACCACCTTGCCACTTGCCGGTACGCATAGCATCAGTGTCAGGGCGGTAGACAGAGCTGGCAATATCAGCAATGCTTCAGGCAACACCAACATCACCGTCGACACTACCGCACCAGCGCTGGCGCAGGCGCAGGCGATTACCCTGTCAGATACTGCATTAAAGATCGGTGATACGGCAATCATCACCATCAAGTTTACTGAAGCCGTAAGCGGTCTTACGACGGCGGATTTGAATGTGCCAAACGGCAGGATAACTGGTTTGACAACATCGAATGGTGGTATCACCTGGACGGGCACGCTGACCCCGAATGCCAATATCACCAATACCTCCAATTTGGTACGCCTGGATAACACAGGCTACACTGACTTGGCTGGCAATGCTGGCGTAGGTAGCAGCAATTCACCCAATTACACGATAGACACAGTAAGGCCGACACTCGCTTCGGCAATCACGATTTCTGATACAGCTTTAAAAATTGGTGATACAGCGACTGTCACCCTGGTTTTCTCCGAAGCAATCACTAGCTTCACCACGGCTGATTTAACGGCAACAAATGGCACATTGTCCAACCTGACCACTGGCGATGGTGGTATCACCTGGACGGTAACGCTGACACCCAATGCCAACGCCAGCAACAACAGCAATGTCATCACTCTGGATTACACTGGCATCAATGATTTGAATGGCAATGCCGGTACTGGCAGCGCGACGTCAGGCAACTATGGTGTTGATACCTTGCGCCCAACTGCCACTGTCGTGGTTGCCAACCCCAGCCTGACTGCGGCCAGCACATCACTGGTCACCATTACTTTCAATGAAGCAGTCAGCGGATTCAGTAATGCGAATTTAGCTGTGGCGAATGGTAGCTTGACGACGGTCACATCCGGCAATGGCGGTATCACCTGGACGGCAACCCTGACGCCTGCATCTGGTGTGGTAGCAGCCAGCAATGTCATCACCCTCAATTACACGGGTGTCAGCGACAGCGCAGGCAATGCAGCAACAGGAACCACGAATTCCAATAACTATGCCATCACTGCCGGCGTGAATCTGGCCCCTACGGATATCACGCTGAGTTCATCGGGCATCGTACAAACTGCAGCAGATAACACCAGCGTCGGCACCCTGATAGCAACCGACCCTAATCCTGGCGACACTGCCAGCTTCAGTCTGGTTGCGGGTGCCGGTAATAATAGTAATGACAAGTTCAGCATCTCTGGCAACAGCCTGATAGCAAAACGTCCGCTGGAGATGGCGTCTGGTAATTATACGGTGCTGGTGCGTGCCACTGATGCGGCTGGTTCAGCCTATGAAAAAAATCTGCTGGTCACAGTAGCCGATAATATCGCCCCCTTCGTAACGGCGATCAAGCGCGTCCAGAGTGAAAGCAGCAATCTGGGTACACTGGAATACAAAGTCAGCTTCAGTGAAGCTGTCACAGGTGTTAATCCAGCAGCCTTCTCACTGCTCACTACAGGAAACGTTAGCGGCAGCATCAGCGGCATCATCCAACTGGATGCCAGCAACTATATAGTCAGTGTCAGCAATCTGACTGGCGACGGCACATTGGGCTTGAATCTCAAGAATGCCGGAACTGGTATTCTTGATAAAGCCAGCCTGGCCCTGAATGGTGGCTTTACTGGCCAGCTCTATCAAATCGATCATACACGACCAAGCACTGGCATCAGCAAGCTGAGTTTTTCTAATGATGATGGTGTGAGCAATTCTGATTTTATTACCACAGCAAGTGTGCAAACCATCTCGGGCAATCTGAGTGCGCCACTGGCTGCGGATGAGCGTGTTCTGGTGTCGCCGGACAATGGCAATAGCTGGTTCACTGCTACCGCCAACCCGGGGGCGCAGCAATGGGCGCTGGCCGGACAAACGCTGGAAGGCAGCAATACCCTGCTCATCAAAGTCAGTGATGCTGCAGGAAATGCAGGCAGCACACTGTCACAGAATTATTCGATACTCAAATATGACGCTGTCATTGATTCCGATGCTGACGGCGATGGTGCCTATATGAGTGCAGAAACACTGGTGCCGAATTTAATTGGTGATGGTCTTGGTGACGGTAATGGCGACGGTATTGCCGATCAATCGCAGAATGCGGTGACATCCTTGCAGTGGCTGGATCACTCATCCAGTCCACATTACCTGACTCTGAGTAATACGCAACACATCTTGCAAAAAGAAGTCGCTACCAAAGCCGCCGTCATCAACAACGCCACAGAAATACAATTCCCCTATGGCCGCTTGTCTGCACAATTGGAAGGCTTTAGCAGCCAGGCCGAAGTCAGTATGTCGCTATACACCACGGCAGATAGCGCGGTGAACGGTTTCTGGACGCAGACAGCCACCGGTGAATGGATAAACCTGGCGACGAATATCACAGCATCTGGAAACAAGCTCAAAGTTGATTTCAAAATCCTTGATGGCGGCCCAGGTGACCTGGATGGCAAAGCCGACGGCAAAATTTCTTTTTCAGCAGGACTGGGAAATAAGACGGAGAAGACGGAGACAATTGCGATCAAACCCAGTACCTCCTTACCCGGCGACAAAGACGGTGATGGCATCCCGGATGCAATCGAAACCAGAGTCGGCACCAAACTCGATGTCAAAGACAATGACGTGCTGCACCGCGCTGACCTGTTTGCCATGCAGCTCTACCGTGATGTCTTGTTCCGTGAAGCGGATACGGCAGGTGTGCAGTACTGGCAGGGACAGATAGACAGCGGCAAGATGAGCCGTGCTCAGGTGGCAGCGTCGTTCATGGAATCAGCTGAGTTCCAGAATGGCATCGGCGGTATCACGCGTCTGTACTTTGGTGCCTTTGACCGTTTGCCTGACCGTGAAGGCCTGGCTTACTGGATGCAGGCGCAAAAAGATGGCATGAACCTCTCCAAAATCAGTGCGTCCTTCGTTTCCAGTGCAGAGTTCCAGAAAACCTACGGGGCATTGGATAACACGGCCTTTGTGGACCGGGTTTATCAGAATGTCTTGCACCGTAGTTCAGACGCGGCAGGCAAGGCTTACTGGCTGGGGCAACTGGGTAATGGATTAAGCCGTGGCGATATGCTGGCGGGCTTTACTGAATCGACCGAGTTCAAGGCGAATTCGCAATCCAAAGTGTCGCTGACGCTGGATTACATCGGTCTGTTGGGTCATGCGCCGGATCAGGCGACCTTTGATGCCTTGCTCAGCCAATCGGGTACGGATGTGGTCACGCTAATTGGGCAGTTTATTAATTCGCCTGAGTATCTGGCGAGATTTATGCCTGTCTAAATTCCCACAATTCCAGCTTCCGCAAGTGCCTGATATTGTTGATGCGCATGCGGAAGCTGCAGGGTAATTATTTCAGTGTCCAGGCAAACGCCAGTGTATTCCAGCCTGGCGTGGCACCTACCTGGAAGCGGCATGCTTTCAGTGCGCGCAATGAGGCTTTATCAATCTTGCGAAAACCGCTGGAGTCAACCACCTTTACATCAATCACAGTACCTTTGTCATCCAGCAAGTAATTAAGTTTAACCAGACCTTGTTCTTCATCTGACAGTGTGCGTTGATCATAAGTCGGGGCTTCGCAACCGGACTCAGCAAATGCCTGGTCGGCTTCCATGGCAAATGCAGGTACGGTAACCAGGGCAAAAGCCAGCGTGGTAACGAAGGCATACAAACGGAAATGGGAAGACATAATAAACTCCTGAAAAATATTGATGAATTTGCTGCTACCCCAAGGGCACTTGACTGCCACAAAACCAGACGGTATCGGACAAATGTCGGGCAGATGAATGCAATATACGTGGCACAGACTCAGCTAAAAAATCAATAATTCATATAGGTGTTATTTCCAAAAAACATAATGCTCACACCGCATTATTTTAGTGCAATCCACTATTGTACTTTATCGATAAAATTCTCCAGGCTTGTGCAAAATTGGCTGAAAAGCCCGTCAATATTGCGTTCCCTAGTTCATGTTGGTGCAAAAAAAATTTATAGATTCACAGTAAAATATTTTTCTATTTTTTTGTAACAGATGCACATTTGCATAATTTTTTTTCATTTCCATATCCCTTCACCGGATTTTTTCGTTTGCTCTCCGCTCGCAAATGAACAGTTTTGCACATGATTTTTGAAACACATCAGCTAATTTTCCAAGCATTTATTTTCCATCTGGATCAACAAAAAAGTGCCCTGACGAGCGACTAAGGCAAATACGATAAAGTCACTTTTTTTAACATCCCCCACGCTTTCAATTTCAGGTTTGTGAACTATTCTGCATATTGGCGTCATATGATGCTTACCCACCTGCTTTGCTCTTCAGACGTCTCCATATATGGCGGCCCGGTAGATTTTTTTAAAATCCGGGTGCCAGACCTGACCGCAACGATGATTTTTTATCCAATTTTTTAAGGAATAACATCATGGCCGGCACTGTCTCAACACAAAAAGATACCGTCATCGTCACCCCATACAGTGGTGACTACAGGATAGATGTGCTGCTCCCGTCTGCGACGGCGCGCTGGAATAATGGCAGCGCGGTAGGCACAGCAGTCGAAGTCAGCTACAGCTTCATGAGTGCAGCGCCGGATTATGCGCAAGACTCTGATAAAAAGGGTTTCAGTACGTTTACCGATGAGCAAAAAATCGCCACCCGCAAAATCTTTGATTTGATTTCCCAGCAATTTGGTATCAGCTTCAAAGAAGTGACGGACACCAGCAGCAGCTATGGCTTTATACGGCTGGGTAATAATGCCCAGGGTGCCACCAGTGCTGGTTATGCGACTTATCCAGATACTGCGGACACCAAGACAAGCGGTGACATTTATCTCAATAATGAAGTCAGCGACAATCTCAGCAATGTCATCCCCGGCACCAATAGCTGGGCCACACTGGTCCATGAAATTGGCCATGCCATAGGGCTCAAACATCCAGGCAATTACAATGCGGGCGAACCGGCATCGACGACAGCAGATAATTTTCTGGCAGCGGCTGAAGACAGTGAAATGAATACCGTGATGTCGTATGTGAAAGCACCACAGGGACAGGAAAGGGATTTCTTTGGCAAATTTGATTACCTTGCGCTGAAATATCTGTATGGCGGTAAAACATATAACGCCGATGCGACGACTTACAATCTGACAGACACCGATGGTCGCCTGCTCAAGATCATCAGTGATACAGGAGGTGTAGATACCATCAATCTATCTGCCTTGACAGTTGCTGCCAGCATCAACCTTAACCCCGGGGCCAGCAGTTCTGTCGGCAGGCTGGCCAGTGACACGGTATCGCAAAATAATTTGTCGATCGCCTTCGATACCATCATAGAAAATGTAGTTGGCACGCGCTTCAGTGATGTCATGACAGGTAACAGCGCCAACAACCGCTTTGAAAGCAATGGCGGTGGCGACACAGTGGATGGTGGTGCCGGCTTTGACCTGCTCATCATCAAAGAAAACCGGGCTACGTTCACCATACAAAAAACTGCAACGGATATCAGCTTCCGTAATACCAGCACCAGCGACATCACCTCCATCATCAACGTCGAAAGAGTACAACTGAACGACAAGATGGTGGCCTTTGATCTTGAGGGCACGGCAGGACAAATGTACAGGCTGTACCAGGCTGCATTTGACCGCAAACCCGATGCAGCAGGGCTGGGTTACTGGATCGCTGATATGGACAAAGGGTCCAGTCTGTTGACGGTAGCTGCTGGTTTTTTTCTATCACCAGAATTTCAAAAGCTGTATGGCGCTAGCCCTTCAACAACCACATTGATTACGAATTTTTACCAGAACGTTTTACACCGGGCACCAGATCAGGCTGGTTTTGATTACTGGAACAAGGAACTCAGTTCCGGGGTCGGCACCCCCGCCAGCGCACTTGCGAGTTTTTGCGAAAGTACAGAAAACAAGGCTCAGGTATTGGGCTCCATACAAAACGGCATTGAATATAATTTGTGGCTGGGCTAAGCCAGTATAAAACAAAAGGCGCAGAGTTTTACACTCTGCGCCTTGGCGATAAGCTTGATGTAGTGCCTATTTGATTTGCTTCACTTCCAGGCCCTGCTTTTCCAGCAACTCGATAATACTGTTGGCACCAGACAAATGTCCTGCACCGACTACGATAAAGAGTTTTTTACCCTCGGCCAATAAAGCCAGGATTTTTTTTGTCATGCCCTGATTGCGGTCATCCAGTAATAATTTCATGAGTTTTTTCGAACCTGCGTCTTTGCTGGCTGCTTCTTGCAGGATTTTTGCCAGACCTTCGGCATCGCCGCTTTTCCAGGCGCTGATCATGCCTGCAGTTTCACGCAGGGTATCGCCATTCTTCAAACCTTCCAGGGTTTGTGCCAGCATGGCATCTGCGTCTTCATCGGCCAGGCCACCCAGCACACTGGCTTGAAATGCCGTGCTTTCCAGTTCGACGATATCTTTCTTATCCTGCTTGGCACGCAAGACATAATGCAAGTCCACGCCCTTGGATGCATCATAGCCTTGTTGCCTGAAGACACCGATGCTGAGTGCGGTCGCCACTATCGTTGGCTTCAGGCTCTGGAATTGTGCAGCAGCCGGGCCGACCATGGACTGCAGGCTTTCCCAAGTGCTTTTCTTGATGTGGTTTTCCAGCTTGTCGGGTGCTGCATAGGTAAAGAAAGGCATGGCTTTTTCAGCCGCTTTGGCATCCGTTGTATCGACTTCGACGACCAGGGTATCTGCCTGCTTATAGGCGGCCTCTACCGCTTCAGGCAAGGGGTAAAAACTGGCTTTGGCGAGATGGATGGAACCAAACAGGTAGACGGTATTTTTTTCTGATTTAACTTCCCAGAAAACACCTTTGGCAGGAGTCTCTGCCTGGGCAAGGGCACTGTTGGCGGCAATCGCCAGGCCAAATACGGCCAGACATTTGAGCGTTAACTGAGAAAAAGCAGTCTTGAATTTCATTATCATAAGTTCCATGTAATTATTTGGTCTGGTCCTGATCTGGTTCTGATCTGGTTCTGATATTGCGCCAGGCGGCACAGGATACCAGAAAGCTCGCATACTGCTCATAAACACGAGTGCGCTTTATATTCAATCGCTTACTGAAGAGGACTTGCGCAAAATTGTCCCAGCAAGGCTGTCGCTTTTAGGAAACTACCCTTGCAAGGGTAGTTCGTTTCGTTGGCAGGCAACATGTTGCCTGAAACCCCAACTACACCTATCGCTGTGGGAAACCGCCCTTGCCAGAGCGGTTCGTTACGTTGGCAGACAACATGTTGTCTGAAACACCAACTACACCGTCAGCGACGAAGACAGTACTTTAGTACGCGGCTCCCAGGAGAGGAGCTGCAACGCAGCTGGGGCGGTTTTGCGCAAGTCAGACTTAATACAAAGTGGCACGCTGCCTTGCGGGCAACTCGCTATCGTATTTCTGACCATCGACTTCGGCATTGGTCAGCGCGGCCAGTATGGTACCCGGGCTGGGCAAGCTGGATGCAGTTTCAGCGCCAGCGCGTTGCCATAATTGCGAACGGATGATGGCGCGTGCACATTGGAAATAAACAGTATCGACAGTGATGCGCAACACACATTTGGGTGGTTTGCCGTCAACCGCCAGTCTATCCAGTAAAACAGGATCAACAGAAATTGTGGCACTGCCATTCACGCGCAAAGTCTCGCCTATCCCGGGGATCAGGAACAGAAGGCCAACTTGCGGATCAAACAGGATATTGCGCAAACTATCAACCCGGTTATTGCCACGCCGCTCGGGCAACAACAAAGTTTTTTGATCTTCGACTACGATGAAGCCAGGTGCATCGCCCCTGGGTGAAGCATCAAGGCCATCCGGGCCGCGCGTGGCCAACACCGCAAAGGGTGAAGCCTCTATCAAGGCACAGTAATGGGGGTGAATATAAGGTACTTCTTTTTTAATAGAAGCGGCACCGACTGTATCAAACAGGGCTTCCAATTGTTCGCTGCTGGTGATCTGGTGAGAGAGTAAATTCGGCATGGGGAGTAGAAGTAAGTAGAAGTAAGCTGTATCAATTACATGTGAATTGAAGAAATATAAGTCATCAGTTTTTTCCTATGACTGGTGCTTTGCGCCAGTCGGCGCGGGCCTGCAATAATGCGCGTTCTATAAAACCTTCTTTATGCAATTTCTCCAGTTGTTTATTGAATGCAGGCAGATGAATGGCACATGGGCTTTGTGCGACAAAACCAAACAGGTTTTGTGAGTCGATCAAAAAAGGTTGCAGAGGGATGAGCTTGTCGTCGATATTCGCCGATGCCATATAAGCCTGACCTGCGTGGTAGCCGGTGATCACATAATCAAAACGATTCGCCAGCAACATATTGAACGCGGTTTCCAGGTTATCAGCCTCGCTGACATTCAGGCGATTATCCATGAATTCATCAAACAGTGACCCAAAGCGATTGCCGCGGGCGATACCGCCACGCAAACCTATCAAATCTTCCCATTTGCTAAATGGCGGGGGGCGATCTTTTTTAACAAAGGCAGCGACAGGATTGTTCAACACCAACTCACTGAAGAGTAAAAAACTGCGGCGTTCTGGTGTGACCTTGAGGGTGGTGATGATGTCTATGTTGCCGTTTTGGGCGGCATTCAAAACCCGTTTCCAAGGCCCCAGATAGCGCAGTTCATAGGGCAAACCCAGGTCAGTCAGGATGCGGGTAACGATGACGATACTGGCACCGCGCAACTGCTTGCCATCATACCAATGCAAAGGAGGGTAGGCAGGATCTGCCGAGACTATCACACGCTCACAACTGCCACGCGCCATTGCCGGCAGCATGAGCATGTTGCAGAGTATGAAAATAAGCAAGCTAAGCAAACGGTGCATAAATCACTTTTGCAAAATATCTGGCTAATTAACTGTTGGGTAGTCGAAATACATACCCCATGAGCAATATTAGCATTTTTGCTTGGAGAACAGCTCAAAATGCACCAATTCAGATCATTATTCCCTGGGTTTGCTCAATAAGGCTTTTAAACCAGCCAGTCTTTCCTTGGGCGTCATGACTTCGCCTTCTGCAGGCACAGCATCACCTTCATCAAGTTTCATTTCCTTAATGAAGCGGGAAGGATCGCAATGCACCTGCACACCCGCACGTTTGCGTTTTTTGCACCAGGTTATATGCAGGCTGCGCTGGGCGCGGGTAATGCCTACATACATCAGACGGCGCTCTTCTTCTATGCGTGCGGCATAAGTCTCTACCGGTGCATCAGGGTCACCCTTGTGCGGCAAGATGCCTTCTTCCACGCCGACCAGAAACACATGTGGATATTCCAGCCCCTTGGATGCATGCAGGGTGGACATGCGCACGGCATCCGGCTCTTCGTCCTTGCCTTCCATCATGGTCATCAAGGCGACCATCTGGGTCAGGTCGAGCAGACTGCGGTGATCGTCGTTACCGTCCTTGCCACCACTGCCCTTGGTCTTCAGCCACTGGGTAAAGTCGAGCACATTCTGCCATTTGTTTTGTGCGGCACGGTCTTCAAAGCTGTCGTAGAGATAGCCTTCGTAATTGATTTCCTTCATCAGGTCATCCAGCAATTCAGTGGCATGGCCTTCCCTGTGGGCATGAGCCTCGACCTGGTTAATGAAGGTACAGAAATTCCGTAAGGGTCTTAACTGTTTGTCAGGTAACTTGGCTTCTATGCCACCTTTGAAGACGGCAGCAAACAGCGAGCATTGCCATTGGCCAGCAAATTCGCCCAGCACTTCCAGCGTGGCCAGGCCAACGCCGCGCTTGGGTGTGGTGATGGCACGGATAAAAGCCGGGTCATCATCTTCATTGGCGATCAGACGCAGATAGGCAATAATGTCCTTGATTTCAGCGCGGTCAAAAAAACTCTGTCCGCCTGATATCGTGTAGGGAATACGCTCACGTCGCAATGCCTGCTCAATGACGCGCGCCTGGTGGTTGCCGCGATATAAAATCGCATAATCTGAATACTTGGCCTGGCGCTCAAAGCGGTGTGCAGAGATCATGATGGCGACTTGCTCAGCTTCTTGCTCATCATCCTGCATGCCCAGTACCTTGACTGGATCACCGAGGCCATGCTCAGACCACAGCGACTTTTCAAACAGCTTGGGATTATTGCCGATGACAGAATTGGCTGCCTGCAAGATGCGGGTGCTGGAGCGGTAATTCTGTTCCAGCTTGATGATTTCCAGATTGGGAAAATCAACCTGCAAGGTCGTCAGGTTTTCTATGGTGGCACCACGCCAGGCATAAATAGCCTGATCATCATCACCCACGGCAGTGAACATGGGTTTTTTGCCTACACCTGTGACCAATAATTTCACCAGTTCATACTGACAGGTATTGGTGTCCTGATATTCATCGACGAGCAAGTAGCGCAGACGGCGTTGCCATTTGTCGCGCACCTGTTCATTGCTGCGGAACAGCTCTACCGGTAAACGTATCAAATCATCAAAATCTACTGCCTGATAAGCCGACAGGGTGGCGACATAGCTGCGGTAGACCCTGGCGGCAATCGCTTCGTCTTCATCCTGCGCCTGTTTCAGTGCGACCTCAGGGTCAACCAGGCCATTTTTCCACAAGGACATGGCAGTCTGTATGCGCCGTATCAATTGCTTGTCGGTGGTGATGGCCAGATCCTGTACCAGCGAAAAACAGTCATCACTGTCCATGATGGAAAAGCGGTCTTTCAAGCCCAAGGCCTGCGCTTCCTGCCTGAGTATTTTTACGCCCAGCGAATGGAAGGTCGAGACCGTCAATTGCCTGGCCTGACGCGGCTCGGCCAGCAGCTTGGCGATGCGCTCCTGCATTTCCAGCGCGGCCTTGTTGGTAAAGGTCAGGGCCGCAATATGTTTAGGATCATAACCATGCAGTTCTATCAGGTTGACGATTTTCTGGGTAATTACGCGCGTCTTGCCCGAGCCCGCTCCGGCCAGCACCAGACAGGGGCCGTCCATATAATTGACTGCATTACGTTGGGGAGTATTCAGACCATGGGACATAAAGGGAAACGGAGCTGATCCGAAAAAACTTGCAGGCGCTATTGTAGCCTGCAATAGCAAGGGAACCTTCTTCACCTTAAGCAATTAGCTTGCGCTCTATGTGAGCATACGCACAGATAAACCAGCGACACTTGAGCAACAATGTATATCTTTGTGAATTCGCTATCACAATAGAGCTTTTGTTGCCAAAAAGATAGAAATAAAGGCTAGACAATTGGATAAGCTCAGTCTATTCTCTAACTCAGGAGGATGCCTTTTATGAAAGACCAAAAATCTGCTCGTATCCTGCTGGTGGATGATGAAGAAAGAAATATCCGCTTGCTTGAAGTGCTCTTGCATGCTGAAGGTTATTCTACTCTGAGTGCAAATAATGGGCGCGATGCGCTTAAAGTTGCGGCCTTCGCGCAACCTGATCTTATCCTGCTCGACATCATGATGCCAGGTATGGATGGATTTGCCACTGTTGCAGAACTCAAGGCCAATCCCCTGACCCAACCTGTACCTGTCATCATGCTGACGGCACTGGATGACCGTGCATCCAAACTGCGCGCCCTCGAAGCCGGTGCCGAAGAATTTTTAACCAAGCCCATAGACCGGGCTGATCTCAGCGTGCGGGTGCGCAATCTCTTGCGTCTCAAGGAGTATGGTGATTTCCTGACTGACCATAACCGCATACTGGAAAGCCAGGTGGTAGAACGCACTGCCCAATTGGAAGATGCCTATCGCGATACTGTATTCACACTAGTGCGCGCTGCCGAGCACAAAGATGAAGAAACCGGTCATCATGTACGCCGTATCAGCTATTACTGTCGCGCCCTGTCTGAAGCCATGAATTTGCCGGGTGATTTTCATGATGCGATTTTCCAGGCCAGTCCCATGCATGACATAGGCAAGATAGGCATACCTGATCATGTCTTGCTGAAACCCGGCAGCTTTAACCACGATGAGTGGAATATCATGCGCACCCATTGCGCACTGGGTGCCAGCATACTGGCCAGCGGTACCTCACCCTATACCGAAATGGGGGCAGAAATAGCCCTGAATCATCATGAACGCTGGGATGGAACAGGTTATCCAAATGGGCTCAAAGGTGAAGCCATCCCCATCGCTGCCCGGGTCATGCAAATTTGCGATGTATATGATGCACTGCGCACCCGCCGTCCCTACAAACCCGCGCTTGATCATGAGCGTAGCATGAGCATCATTATCGAAGGTGATGGTCGCACCCGCCCCGAACATTTTGATCCAGACGTATTGTCCTGTTTTGTGACAGAGGCTGGCCGCTTTGCCGCCATTTACGACAAGCATGCCGATGCCTGAAGCGCGACGTCCCGCTATTCTTCTGATCGACGATGATGCTGATCTGCTACAAGCTTTATTACGACTGCTCAGGCCTTTGCAACACCCCATGCTGAGCGCCAGGAATGCCAGTGAAGCTCAAGCCATCATGGCGCAACACCATGTCGGCGTATTGATCTGCGAACCACGCGACCAGCGGGCTGCCGCATTCCTGATTGCTGCCAGGGAAAAGCATCCTGATGTCGTACGTCTGATATTGACTGGCTACCCGGACCTGGACAGCGTGCTAAGAGCCGTCAACCAGGCGCATCCTTTCAAGTTATTGGTCAAACCCTGGCTTAATGAAGAATTGCTGGCGACAGTCAACCAGGCGTTGACGCAATATGTAGTGAACCGTGAACGCGAGCGCTTGTTGAAAGAATACAACGGTATACTCAGCAACGCAGAAACTGCCCACGCATTTCGCACATTGGAAGCAATCATGCATTCCATCCACAAGGACATGGCAACAGATGCCATAGATAATCTGCCCATGGGCGCATGCCTGCTGGTGAATGGTGTAGTCAGCCGGTTTAACCGCACTGCCATTCGTGTTCTCAAAGAACTTGATCAGGCCGAGATCAATATCGGTACACTGGCAGAAGAGTTACCGGCAGCTTTGCAAGAAGCCTATGGTGCCGTACGCAAGCAACGCTTGCAAACGCGCCTGGCTGATGAACAAAGGCTGGATTATTTTGTGCTGGACCTGAGCGCGGGCACACTGATCGCATTTGCCCCCGAACCCAGACTGGGCAGACCGCCTGATTATTAAACCCTATTGATTAAGCCTTATTGAATGTGATAACCCGGAAGTTCGACGAGAAGTTTTGATACGCATGTGTTCACCACGGAAAATGCATCATGAAAAAACTCAGTACCGAATTCAGACTGCTTGCAGGGCTTATGTTCGGGCTGGCCTTACTCTTATCGGCTGGTTGGCAATTGTACCGATCACTGCAAGACTATCGTGAAAATTCCTTATTGGTCAGCCATACCTATCAGGTGCTGGACCAGTTAAATGAAGTCAAGTCAGGCGTCCTGGAACTGGAGAGCATACAACGCCTGTTTTTTATTACCGGTGACGATGTCTTTACCAGTCAGCGTGACAGCAAAGCAATACAAATACGCCAGTCATCAAAAAAGATAGCCGAGTTGACTGCGGATAATCCACGCCAGCAACTGCTGTATAAAAACCTGACTCAAAAACTGGAAGAAAGACTGAATGCGCTGGACAAAGCGCTGCAAGTCTATCAGGCAGAAGGTTATCCTGCGGTACGCAAGCATCTGGTCAGCGGCACGCCACGTATCATCATGGAAGCCTTGCTGGTGCAAATCAACAGCATGGAAGAAGAAGAACGTGTCTTGCTACAGCAACGCAAGATTCAGGTCGAAAGCAATTTTGTCCAGGCGCGGAATATAGGCATACTGGTTTTATTCATCACACTGGTCGGCGGTGCCCTGTTGTGGTGGCAATTCAAGCGCGATGTTGATCAGCGTATCAAGGCAGAAACCGCCGTGCGCGACAGCGAATCCCTGCTCAAGCAGGTACTCGATATCCTGCCTATCGGTGTCTTCATTTGTGACCGCGACGGTGTGCTGAACCAGATCAATCCCGGTGGCAAGGCGATCTGGGGTGGTGTACGCCATATAGGCCCGGATCAATATGGCGAATATGCGGGCTGGTGGCCGGATAGTGGCAAGCGCATCGCAGCAGACGAATGGGCGCTGGCCCGTACCCTGAAGTCCGGTGAAACCATACTCAATGAACTGGCAGACATACGCTGCTTTGATGGCAGCCGCAAAACCATCTCAAATAGCACCGCCCCCTTGCGTGACGATACCGGCCACATGATTGGCGGCTTGTCAGTGAATGTGGACGTTACTGAATTCACGCTGACTGAGCGCAAACTGCGCACCGCAGCGCATTATGGTGATACCCAGGTCAAGGCACAAAACCTGTTTGCTGCCAGCTTTGAGCGACATAAAATCTTCGATGGCCTGTTAAACCTGCTGGCTGAACGACATGGTTATCTGATGTCGGCGCTGTATAGTTACGATGAATGGTATGCACGCTTCCGTTGCGAAGCCAGCTATGGACTAGGCCATGATATCCCGCGTGAATTTGAACTGGGTGAAGGCATGCTGGGACAGGCCGCCCTGAGCGGCAAAAGCAATTCCCTCGATGCCAGCCGCCTGACCCTGCAAACTGGTCTGGCAGATTTCAGCCCCAAGCATGTGTTGATGATACCAGTGCTATATCAGGAACACCGCCTGGCCATCATGGTGCTGGCGACGACCAATAACGTGATTACCGGCGAACAGGCTTTTCTGGAAAGACTGGCTGGTCAGCTGGGCGTTGCCCTCCACAATCTGCGCCAATACAGTGACCTCAAACTATTGGCTGACCAATTGCGCAGTAGCAGCGAAGAAATCGCTGCCAAGAATCAGCAACTGGAACAGGCCAGCCGCATGAAGTCTGAATTTCTGGCGAACATGTCGCATGAATTGCGTACTCCACTAAACGCCATCGTCGGTTTTTCCGAAATACTCAAGGATGGTCTGATGGGCAGCTTATCTACCCAGCAAAAAGACGCATCGGTAGATATTTTCAATAGCGGCAAACACTTGCTGGCACTGATCAATGACATTCTTGATTTGTCCAAGATAGAAGCGGGCAAGATGCAGATCAATCTTGAGTCCACCGATATCAGCGCCCTGGTACAGACCAGCATACAAGTAGTGCGCGAGCAAGCCAGCTTGCAGAGCTTGCAAGTCTCGGCCAAGATCCAGGAAAACCTGGGTGATATCTGGCTCGATGAAGTCAAGGTCAAGCAAATCATTTATAACCTTTTGTCGAATGCCGTCAAATTTACCCCTGAGGGTGGCCGCGTGCATATCTCGGCCCGCCGGGTGGACGGTTATCAGGTGACAGGTGGGCGCTTCGAGCATTATCTGGAAATCATGGTCAGCGACAGCGGCATAGGTATACCAGCCGATGCCCAATCCGAGCTATTCAAGCCATTTACCCAGATAGATAATAGTCTGTCACGCAAGCATCAGGGTACGGGCCTGGGTCTGGCCATGGTAAAACGCATGGCCGAGCTGCATGAAGGTAGCGTCAGCATGAGCAGTATCACCGACAAGGGCTCCACTTTTACCGTCTTGCTGCCCTGGCGTACTGCCAATCTGCCGGTAAAAATCAAAGGGCCGGCTGCCAGCCACGCCAGTGCCCATGCCAATTCTCACACTCACGCCCAAACTCACGCCACAACCACAGCCACGGCCACAAACAGCAGCCACCACCATGCAAATGGGGAGTTACTGGCCCTGATCATAGAAGACGATGATCAGGCAGCCGAAGTCTTGCGGGTGCAGCTGGAAAGCGAGGGGTTTCGCATAGTGCGCGCCAACACGGCAGAAGCTGCGCTGACCATGGCGGAGCAGGAGCACCCTGATCTGATCACCCTGGATATTTTGCTACCCGGCATGGATGGCTGGGAATTTCTTGAGCATTTCAAACAACATCCCTTATTTTCTTCCACCCCGGTGGTCATCATCTCTATTGTGGCTGACCGTGGTCGTGGCCTGTCTTTGGGCGCGGCCCATGTCATGCAAAAACCGATAGCGCGGGAAAACCTGACTACCGCCCTGAGCGTACTGGGCTTTTGCAATGACCCCACGGCAGTGCAAAAAACTGCGCTAATCATCGATGACGACCCCAAGGCCGTTAAACTGGTAACTACCCAGCTCGATTCCTTCGGTTATAAAACCCTAGCTGCCCTGGGTGGGCAGGAAGGCATTAACATGGCACGGCAACACAAGCCCGACCTCATCGTACTGGACTTGATGATGCCTGAAATTAATGGTTTTGATGTGGTGGAAGCGCTGAAAAGTGATACAGTCACAGCAAGTATTCCGATTATTGTCCTGACCGCCAAGCAAGTTACCGCAGACGACAGGATACGTCTGAGTGGTGATGTCAAAAAAGTCATGGAAAAATCTGATTTCAATCACGGCCGCTTCATCGGTGAAGTAAGACGTGCCATGGCAGGCAGGGGTAAGTAAGATGGCGCGTGTACTGATCATTGAAGATAACCCGGTCAATATGAAACTGGCTGCATTCTTGTTACAGAATGCCGGCTACGAAGTGCTGCAAGCTGTGGATGCCGAAATCGGCTTGCAGGTTGCAAGAATAGAACTGCCCGACCTGATCCTGATGGACATGCAATTGCCGGGTATAGACGGCATGACCGCTACCCGCCAGCTAAAAGCCGCCGCTGCGACTGCCCATATCAAGATAGTCGCCCTGACTGCCTTTGCCATGAGTGGCGATGAAGACCGCTTCCGTGCAGCTGGCTGTGATGCCTATATGGCAAAACCAATACGCTACCAGGCGTTTTTGTCTCTGGTTGATTCCATACTCAAGGCTTGAAATCACGTTCACAGGCCGGGGCAAGCAGAGTAAACTGGCGGCATCAGAACAAAGGTGCTCCATGAAATTTGAACATTTAGTTGAAATCAATGACCTCAGCAATCCCACGATAGAGGTCATCAGCCGCGAGCAATTGTGGCGCGGCCTGGTATTACGTGCAGAAATGCCAAAGATATTTGTCTCTTACCTTGATGATGCCAGCATCATGGACCGCAATGAAGCCAGCATGACACGCACCTTGAAATATGGTGCACTGGAAATCACAGACCGCGTCAGCTTCGTCCATCTGGAACATGTGCATTATGATGTGGCGGCCCAGAAAGACATCCCCCAGTCTTCATTGCGCATGAGTATAGAAGAGCCACAACCACAGGCGCTGTTTGTCCGTTTTGCCTATGACAGTGGCAACGCTGAAGCTGAAGATGCCGACGCTAAAATGTACAATGAATACCGTAAATCGGCCTATCAGGAAGCCGATGTCGAGACAGTACGCATTATCCGCGAGCTGGCAGAAAGCGGGCGGCTGGATGCCCTGCCATCCTGAGCAAGATTAACAAGGGCACAAGGATTGCTGAGCCGCCAGCATTTCGGTGATAATGCGGCTCTGTAATCCCATTCCTCATTTAGCCCATCTATCACTATTCCAAGGTACCCATGACCAAGCGCACCACTCCTGCAACCAAGAAGCCCGTCCTGGCCGCCCTGAACTTACCTGCTCCGGTACAAACCACTCGCTTGAAACGCAAGCAATTTGCCAGCACTGGCGACGTGCATATCCAGGGTGATGCCGTGATTGCCACCCAGTTCATCGTCGGCGGTGATTGCCTGATTGATGGAGATTTAGAGGCCGAAGAAGTATTTTGCCTGGGCAAGCTGACCGTCACTGGTGACATTCGCGTGCAATCCCTGTATGTCGGCCATGCGCTGGATGCTGGTGGCAATATCGATGTCGAATACCTCATCAAAACTGGTTGCAGTGCCGACTGGATGGCGCGCATGCTGGAACTGGATCAACGCAAACCAGCAGCCGATGGCAGCAACTATATGGATAAGCTGGTGCACCCGGCCATCCTGGCGCGTTATGATCATCATGATGCCTTTGGGGGCTTTGGCGATATACAGGCACTTGGTTATGTTGCCTGTGCCGACCTGGATTGCCATGGCAATGTACAGCTCGATGATGTGCTGGAAGTTGGTGAAATCCAGTTTGTTGGCGGCCATTTGTCGGCAGCAGCCATCCATGTTGCGGGCGATTGTAATTGCCAGGGCGAGCTGTTCAGTGAAACGGATATCCAGGTCGAAGGTGCCTTGTTTGCTGCCATCCTGATTTGCCAGGGCAACCTGGATGTTGCCAGCATCCATAGCCAGGGCGATATCAGTTGCTGGGGCTATCTGCGCGCCACCGGCGAAGTCAGCAGTCTGCGTGGTGAAATCCACAGTGGTCGCTGGATCGCTACCAAGGGCAGCATCTATGCCGCCAAGTACATCAAGACTGGCGAATCCCTCGTCGCTGAAAAGGGTATCAGTTGCGGTGCTGACTATGGCATCCTGGCTGCCACCAGCCTGCCACGCTCACGCTGGGCCACGCATGGCATGGTGTCTGCCGTCAGCAAACCACGCCTGCTCTTGTCCGGCCAGTTTGTCGAAGGCAAAAAACTCAAGCATATCGATGCACTGGAAAAAAAGCGCGAAACTGAACTCGACTGGGAAGTACCGCGCCGTTTGAAGCGTGAAATGCTGCCTGTATAAATCTGCGCAGAAAATAATGCATTAGTGAAATGCAGCGCTGTAACTTGATTTACAGCGCTGCATTTTTTTATAGTGCTGCTGCATTCTCGCTGACCAGCATGCGCCGCAAAAGATAAATACCCAGGCTGGTGGAAATCAAAGCCGCCACGCACAGAGCCGCTGAAGGTTGCCAGGTGGTGCTGACACCTCTGAGCGTCGCCCATCTATATGCATAAATGGCAACGCCGTTTGAACTTGCATGCAACACGATGCCCGGCCACAGGGACCGGGTTTTCTCATATAGCCATGCGCAGACCACACCTAATACCGAGGCACAAAGAAATTGATAAATATTCATATGGGCCAGGCCAAAAAGACAGGCTGAGCCAAGAATAGCCAACCAGCGCGAATATTGTTGCAAGAAACTGCGCAGGACTACGCCACGAAACAACATTTCTTCCAGCACAGGGGCGACCAGGCAAGCAACGATGAAGGAATGCACACCATTACTCATCATCTCATCGAATATTCTTTGCTGACCAGCTGGCACAGGTTGCCACTCTTCCAGCAAACCACCCAGGAAATTCAGCGATAACTCCAGTCCGGGCACCAAAAGAATTACCGGTACCAACAGCAACAACAAGTGGGCAAACGAAGTTCCTGTAGAAGAATGGAAGAGTTCGCCATAGCTCATCCCTTTGTATTGCAACACTGCCGTGAACAAGGCTGCGTTGGACAACACCATGATGACCCCATCGACTTCATCCATGCCTATGCCTGTCCAGGCCATACTGTCATGTACCAGCATGTTGAGCAGCATCTCTATGCCGAGCAAAAAAACGATCAGAAAGAAAGCTTCCAGAGCAGACGGGAAACGCTCATGTTTTTGATTCATTGTCAGTCGCCGCTCAATTCACGCACAATCTAGAGGCTGGACAAATCCAGGTCTTGTGAAAACTCACCATCCACTTCCTTGATGATGGCTTGCCCGGCGATGGTCTGTGCACCATTAAAGCTCAGCGTTGGCCCGCCATACAGAACCCAGCCCTGATTCAGTGCGGCAGACACCCGCATGCAAAAGCTTTTGTCGTCAGGGCCCGTCAGATAACGATAGAGTTTCATAATGAGTGTTGTCCAAACTGTAGGGTCATAAAGGTCGCAACATTATATTCGATGATATGGACCAGGGCAGTGCAGCAAATTTGCCGCAAATCAGCTTTTTCAATACGGCAATATTAATCTTCAGGTTACAATTACTCACAATTATTTTTCCCACCCGCCTCTCCCATCAAACTGTTTTACTTCACTGAAATTTGTTGAATTTGTGCAAACATTACAAAAATTTTTACAGCGATGGCAACAGCGAGGAATCTATACCCGTTTATTTGTACCTATTTTTGTCTTGATTATCGCTGTCAGTGGTTTGCGTTATTACCTGATGATCAACGGCGAGGTCGCCGATGCCCGACAAAGAATGTCGACCGAACTAAGGCATAGCGCCCATTATCTGATCCCCGCACTCAGCAACTTGTCTGATCGCAGCGATAGTCAGGCCATACGGCAGCTATTGATACAGGAAGTACAGTCCAGTCCGGTACTCTGGCGTATCACCTGGCAATATAAAAAAGAGCAAATCCAGGGGCAAGATGAAATAATCCCGGCATCAAGTTCACCGGCATGGTTTAACCGGCTGTTGTCACTGCAGGCAGAAAGCAGCGCCAGGCAAGTCCCGCTGACAAATGGCGATGTCGGTGTACTACGTCTAGAAACGTCCATCGCAGGTGAAAACACCCACATCTGGGAAAAGGTCATGAGCCAGGCCAAGATCTCGCTGGCCATCATTTTCACTATTTATTTTTTACTGGGCCTGATACTGCGCTCAAACGTCAAAACCTTGCGCCGGCTGGCAGATGCCACAGACAAATTCAAGAAGGGCCAGCATTCCATACGTTTGTCAGTCACTGGCACAGCGGAAGCACGTGCCCTGGCGACCACCTTCAATAGCATGGCCAATGAAGTACAGACCTTGCTGATGACCCTGCAGCGCAGCCAGCGCGCCAATAGCGAGCAATTGCATTTCACCTGGCAATTGCTGCACGCCTTGCCTATTCCGATTTTTTTCCAGGATCAGTATGGCATCTGCCAGCGCATCAACCGCGCATGGGAAGAATTGTTTGCTCTCAGCGCCAGTGATGTAGTCGGTCGGCCCATGCCCATGCTGGCACTGGACAATGAACTCCGGCCTTTGATAGAAAATGAATATGGCAAGCTGGTCAGTGAAATACAGATACAGGCTGCCGGGCAAATTCTGGATGTCATCTATTACCAGGCCAGTTTCACCAATGTCGATGGTGAAACCATAGGCAGCATAGGTGCGCTCATCGATATCAGTGAACGCAACCAGGCGCAGACGACACTGGCAGCAGAAAATGAAAGGGTGGAAACCACTCTGGCATCTATCGGTGATGCGGTGATCAGTACTGATGTCGCAGGACGCATACTGATGCTCAACAAAGCTGCGCAGCAAATTTGCGGCTGGAATAGAAAAGATGCGCAGACGCTGAAACTGGCCGATGTCTTTTCTCTGAGTGATGCCCAGCAGCGTGGCCAACTGGAAGAATTTTTGCAGAAAATTTTTCAGAACGCAGATATCTTGCAGGCGAATAATCAGCTATTGACTGCGCGTGGCGGCCAGCAATTTGAAGTGGATTATACGGCAGCACCGATCAGGCAAAAAAATGGCACTGTCATGGGCTGTGTACTGGTGTTCCGCGATGTCAGTGAGAAGCATCAACTGATGCAACAACTCAGCTGGCAGGTGGGGCACGATATATTGACCGGTTTGGAAAATCGTGCAGCACTGGCAGAACGCTTCAGCACGGCGATACAAACTGCCCATGATCAAGAAACCTGGCTGGCCGTCTGCCTGCTGGACCTTGATCATTTCCAGGCCATCAATGAAAGCCACGGCCAGGAATTTGCCAACAAATTATTGCAACAAGTCGCACGCCGGCTGGAAGATAATGCCGGCAACGAACACCATGTAGCACGCCTGGGTGGCGATGAATTTGTGGTGCTGCTGCAAAACCAGCGTGACATCTCTGGTGTGGAATTGAACCTGGCACTGTTGCTGGCAGAACTGGCACAGCCGTATGAAATAGAACAACAAAGCATCAGCCTCTCGGCCAGCATAGGTGTGGCAATTTATCCGCGTGATGATGTGAATGCCGATACCTTGCTGCGTTGCGCCGACCAGGCCATGTACCAGGCCAAGCTGAATGGCCGCAATCAATTCCATTTATTCGATGCCGAGCGAGACCAGCAATTGCGCACGCACCACAATCAGCGCGCCCGCATACGCCAGGCATTACAGCAAGGTGAGATGCGTTTGTACTTTCAGCCCAAGGTGAATATGCGTCTGGGTAGCATAGTCGGCATGGAAGCGCTGCTGCGCTGGCAACATCCAGAGCAGGGCATCGTCGGTCCCTTGAATTTCCTCCCGCTGATAGAACATACAGACCTGATCATCGATGTCGGCGATTTTGTCTTGCAACAAGCGATGGAGCAATTGCGGATATGGACGCATTTGCATGTGGACTGGGTGATCAGTGTGAATATCGCCGCCCGGCATTTCCAGTGCAAGGATTTTGTCGAACGTCTGCGTACTGTACTGGCGGCCTACCCCGATGTTGCCCCCCAGCGTCTGGAAATAGAGATACTGGAATCGGCGGCTATCAAAGATATCCAGTATGTACGCGAAGTCATGCTGGCCTGCCAGCAAATCGGCGTCAGCTTTGCCCTTGATGATTTTGGTACCGGCTATTCTTCGCTGTCATACCTGAAACGCCTGCCCGCCGATACCCTGAAAATCGACCAGAGCTTTGTCCGTGATATGCTGGAAGACAAGGATGACCTGGCCGTCATCAGCGCCGTCATCGGCCTGGCACGCGCCTTCAATCGTGGCGTGATCGCAGAAGGCGTGGAGAGTGCCGAGCACGGCGTGGCCCTGATGCGCCTGGGTTGTGAACTGGCACAAGGCTACGGCGTCGCCCGTCCTATGCCAGCAGGGCAAGTCGAGGCATGGGCTGACAGCTATATCGCCCCCCTGATCTGGGGACATGGCAAAGGCCTGGAGTGGGAAGGAGCCTGAACCAGAAGCGTTTGAATCAACAAGATGATGGAGACACTATGCAAACAATCAGCGGCCAATGCAGTTGCGGAAAAATAAGCTATCACTATCCCGCCCCCGCATTGCAAATCGTGGCTTGCCATTGCGGCCTGTGCCGTCGTATGACGGGAGCCGCATTATCTTCCTATGTTGTCGTCAAGGCTGCTGAGCTGGTATTCATCCAGGGCCAGGAATTACTGAAAAGTTATACCGTCACATCGCGCACCCAGCGCCATTTTTGTACTGACTGCGGCACACCTCTGTATAACTCCAATCCGGAAACCTATGCAGGTCTCAGCATGCTGTATCTGGGCACAGTCAACCAGCATGAAAGCCTGGCACCACGCATGGATATTTATTGTGAGAACAAACTGTCCTGGTTAAGCACAGCGGACAGCAGCAGGCATTTTGAGCAGACGCCGCGCAAACCCTAAGATAAAAAAAAGCGTGTCCATTTACATGGACACGCTTTTCACATGAATCAAACAGCTTATTTCGCCGGATACCTGATCGTCATTTCCCTCAACAAATTATCAGCATGATCAATTTCTTTCATGACCCATAACATATAGCGTATATCGACGTGGATGGCGCGGGTGATGGCAGTATCGAAATACCAGTCCTTGGTAATCGATTCATAGGTTGAATCAAAATTCAAACCCACCAGCTCACCATTTTTATTCAAGACAGCAGAACCTGAATTGCCGCCGGTAGTGTCAGCACTGGACAGGAAGTTGACAGGCACGGTTTGCAGGACATTGTCCTTGAACATGCCATAGCGTTTTTCCTTTACAGCAGTCAATAAATTTTCCTGCATATTGAAAGGTGCTTTGCCGGTGTGTTTTTCAACGATGCCTTCGACTGTCGTGAACGGGCCCTTGATAACACCATCACGCGGTGAATAAGGTGCTACCGTGCCATAAGTCACACGCAGGGTGGAGTTGGCGTCCGGATAGACTGGCTTGCCCTGGGATTTTTTCCATTCTATGACGGCTTGCATGTATTGCGGGATTACCCGTTCCAGATTGCCATCCAGCTCTTTGCGGCGGTCTTCGAGTGATATGGCAGTGTCATGCAGTTTCACGGCCAGACGCACGAAAGCGTCATCCGATTGTTCGAAAGCCTTGCGGTCCTTGCCCATCCAGGCCAGACGTTTGGAGGTTTCACCCATGCCGCTTTGCTGATACAGGCTGGCGACACTTTCAGGCGTCGGCAACAATACATCCAGACCTTTTGGATGTGATGTGGCTGGCAATTTATTATATCTTTGCAGTGCTGCGGTGAACCTGGCCTGATCCACATTTTGCAGATAGGATTGTTCCAGGCGGCTGAGTTTGCCAGCAATGATATTCATGTCGCGCTCCTGATAACCGGGCTGGCGTTCTGCGTCCGGCTTTGCACTTTCCACAGCAAGGCGGTACAGGGTGCGTGCGCTCTTCAGCATTTCGCTGGTGCTGGCAACCGACCAGGCAAATTCTTCTTCTGACATCGCCATATCGGCAGCGATGACCGCATCAAGTTCCTTCAACAAATTCTTGTTGCTACCGTGTTGGGCATACCAGCGGCGAAATTCTGCATCTTGCCCATCCTTGATGGCTGCGATGTCCTTGCGGGCAAAACCTTCCAGCAAACCCTCAGTCTTTTTCAAACCATTGTTGAGGCCTTTGGCCACACTGGCATAACGTACACCGGCACCGGCATTGCCTGAAGTTGCAGCAGCGATCACGGCCAGGTCGGCTTGGGATTCAGCCACTTTTGCGGGATAACTGATATCGCGGGCAAAGCGTATTTCTGCCGGCAATTTATAACGGCTGGTGCGGCCAGGATATCCTGCCAACAAGATAGGGTCACCATTTTTCAGACCCTGGGCAGATACGACGAGGAAGTCTTTTGACTGATACGGCACATTCTCGACAGACAGATCAGCAGGGCGGCCATCCTTGCCCACAAAGGCGCGTAGGAAGGCATAGTCACCGGTATGACGCGGCCATTCAAAATTATCGACCTCACCACCAAAATTACCTATCTTGTCTGAGGGTGCGTAGACCAGGCGCACGTCACGTATCATGATCTGCCGTATGCGGTAATACTCAAGACCGCGATGGAAGCTGGGGACGGAACAGCGATAAGCCTTGTCTTGTTCGCATTCAGCGATTAGCGCCTTGATGCGGTTTTCCACATGTTCTGCCCTGGCGCGGCCTGACATTGCTGCGGTCAAGCCCTGGTTGATTTGCGCGGTGACATTCTCGACTTTTTCAGTGATGTACATGCGCGAGTCGGGGCCAGCTGGCAATTCATCTGCCAGTGTCTTCGCCAAAAAGCCATTCGCGATATAATTTTTTTCCGCCGTCGAATTTCTTTGTACTGCGCCATAAGCACAATGATGATTGGTTACCACCAGGCCAGTGTTCGACACAAAAGAAGCTGAACAACCGCCCAGTGACACCATCGTTGACATGGGGTGTTTTTGCAAATCCGCCAATTTTTCTGCTGGTACATTGATGCCTATGCGCTTCAATTCAGATTTCAGTTGCGGCAACTGGTAGGGTTGCCACTGACCTTCATCAGCATAAGCAGTTGAACAAGCCCCTACAAAGCTCAGGGCCAGCGGAAAAGCGATGGTTTTAAACAAAATACACTCCAAAATGAGTTCTTACTGACAGGTATTGCCTCTCGCCGCAGTATAGCTGCGCCCATCGGCAGAGACATGGTGACTACAGGTGATTTTCTGAATTCTGCTGAAAATCATGCGTATTTATTAGCTATTTACTATGAAATCGGCACAAATAGGCATAGTTACAGACAAATCCATCAATAATTAGTTCCAGTTTCCCAGTCTGAAAATAGTTCTCTCCGTTTTTATTATTCCATTTATTGGAATAACCAATTCAACATAAAGGCTATTCTTATAAATCAAAGAAAGGTTCAGACTACATCTGTGCAATAAGTTTGCCCCTGCCGCAACCAAGGAGATGATCATGTCACGCGCATTTGCCGATATCACTTTTACCCCCAGCGTCAAAACCGCACAAAGCCTGTATGGCAGCCGTGAAGCCAACCGTGGTTTTGAAATGGTGGAAGAAAAGCGCGATTCCCTGCTGGAGCGGGATATGGAGTTCATCGCTGCCCGTGACAGTTTTTATCAGGCGACGATATCGGAAAACGGCTGGCCTTATGTACAGCACCGTGGCGGGCCAACTGGTTTTCTCAAAGCTATCGATGCAAAAACCATTGTCTACGCTGACTTTTCTGGCAATGCCCAATACCTGAGCGTGGGCAATCTGCTGGCAAATGACAAGGTATCCCTGATACTCATGGATTACGCGAATCGTCGCCGTTTAAAACTGTGGGGACATGCCAAAATAGTACATGAGATGGATAACCCACAGCTGTTAGCCAGCCTGGAAATGCCCGGCTACCGCGCCCGTGTTGAGCGCGCTATCGTGATCACGATAGCGGCCGTTGAATGGAATTGCCCGCAACACATCACACGCAGGTTTACTGAAAAAGAAATCGAGGAAATGCTGGCACAAGCACGCGGAACTGTGCCACGTGCCAGCTAAAGTTTTATGCCTGCAAAGGCAAAAAAACATCGGTCACCATCAAATGCTCAGGCACGTCAGGGAAGAAACTGATACGTTGAAAGAACAAAGGAAAATCCCGCAAATTGCGTTCGCTTTGTGGCAACCAGTCGTTATACAAAAAGCGTACGACATTACCCAGTTCAGCATCACTACCGGTATGCCTCAATACAGCACATTCTCCGGCAGGGATAAGCTTGTTGACGATGCCATGCTCATTCTCTGCTGCCGGAGTGCTTACTGCGGCAGCAAGGTCAAAGCGAAAATCGGCAGCGGGTGTTTGCTCAGGGTCGTCATAGATGAGATTAAAAGTCGCGCTGACACTGGGTGGCAGTTTATTGAGCTTGCGCCAGGCGATAAAGCGCTGGATGCTGTTCGGTAGCAAACCGGGTGCGCCGCGATGTTCCAGTACGGCGATAGGGGTTTCCGGGAAGCTGACGATGCGTACATCGCTGTTTTGGTAAGTAATAGGCATATGCTGTTCTCTCAATTGGTCTATGGTCAGATTACTGCTCTGCCAGTTGTCCCACTGAGGCTGTTTTCTGAATTGAGCCGGGCTGAGACCCAGGCTTTTTTTAAAAGCACGGGAAAAAGCTTCACTGCTTTCATAGCCATTATCCAGAGCGATATTGATCACTTGTTTATGGCTGCGAAATGCCAGTTCATACATGGCTTTTTTAAGTCTCAGCAATTGCACATAGCGAAAGGCTGCGAGACCAAAGTATTCAGAAAACTGCCGGTGGAAATGAAATTTTGAGAAAGCCGCGATGGTGCTTAAACGCTCAACCGATAAATCCTCATCCAGATGGGTATCGATGTACTGTAATACCCGCAGCATGCGCGCTTGATAATTAGACTCACTCAATGATTTCTCCCTGACAGACTGCAGAATAGCCAGCCTCCAGACTTAGCGCATGATAGTTCTTGCTGAATTTTGTTTTGATTTGTTTTACGGGCTTAGTCAACCCGGTGCCGCATACGCTCCAGCAGAGCCTGCTCGCATAATTTGAACACCATATAGGCAGCCATGGCAGCGCAAGCTGACAATATAAGTTCCAGCAACTGTTCCAGCCCGCCTTCCACCAGACCTATCCAGCCATTGTCGAGCAAGTATTCAGCATTCGCGCTGAACAGGTGGACGATATCAAAAGACAGTTTACCAAACACCACAAAGCTCAGGGTCAGTAACAAAAAGCAGGCAAGACTATGCTGGCATAGCCAGATATAGAATTTTCGTTGTCTTGCCATTTCCTGTCCTTTCATGAATTCTGTTTTGCCTGCATGGTCCTGCAAATAAGTTCAGGTTTTCTCGACGATATTTTTGATGCTGAGCAGGCCTTCATCAAATTTTTCGCCGACCATTTTATCCATATTGAAAAACAGCCCCATGAGTTTGGACATGAAATTGCTGGGTCCAAACATGGCATGACGGACGAGCGTGCTGCCACCCTTGTCTTCGAGATGGAACTCTATGGTATTTTGTGCCGCAAACGGTTTGTAAAAATTGATTTGCAGACGCAGAGAATGAAAGGGCTGGGTATCAAGGATTTCCATCTTGCCTTCACCTAATTGCTTGTTCCCCTTCCATGCATATACCGCTCCCTTGCCGGACTCAGCACCGCTATAAGTGCGCTGGACAGCGGGATCGGCTTTTTCCCAGGGCGACCAGGCTTCCCATTCATGGAAGTCATTAATCAATGGAAAAATCTGTTCAGGGCTGGCACGCATGGTCAGCGCACGTTCTACCCTGAAATCGTCAGGCCTGGTGGCGACAAACAAAAAGAAGGCAATCAGCAAAAGGATGACTATGGCTGCTAATATCATGATACGACTCCTGTATGGTCAATGTTGATCGATGATTGCTGTTTTTGAATGATGGATGGCAAGTTGTGTGTCATGTCAGACATCCTACGGTGGCTGTTTTCTGAATTGTACGGGGCCCAGGCTCTTATTGAAGGTGCGGAAAAACGTACCGCTACCATCATAGCCAATATCAAGTGTAATACTGATCACCCGTTGAAAAATCTATGCGGACAAAACCATGCATACTATTTTTTGTTTCGCGATGCCCTCTTTCTCATCGCCCACAACCCAGCATTGTGCATTGCTAATACTTCATAAAAATTCACATTTTATGATAATGGCCTTATTTCACTTTACAATACTGACAATCCAATTGCATTTTTTAAAAAATACTTTTTAATTTTCACCATGCCAACTCCTTCCAGCACTTCCCAGGTAATCAGCGTGCCGCTTACCGGAGTCACCGGACTTGATGCCCTGTTGACCGGCGTTAAATGGGGCACTTCTTTACATAGCGGTGTAACACTGACATATAGTTTCCCCTGGACCTATGGCAGCTCAACTTTTGTCGGGCGCAATAATTCAGGCAGCTATTCCAGCACCAATGAACCTGACGCGGCTTATCATTTTGCCTTGAATTCAGCCCAGCAGCAGGCCACAAGGACAGCCATGCAAGCCTGGTCCAACGTTGCGAACGTACAATTTGCGGAAGTACCGGATACCGCGACCAGCGCTGGCGACATACGTGTAGGCTGGACTTCCGCAGGCGACAGTACCAGTACGGGTGGCAAAGCCTGGGGCTGGGCCTATGATCCATCTGCCAATTATCCACGTGGTGGCGATATCTGGATATCTAGTGACAGTTCAGCAGCCAAGGATACCGACTGGTCTGTGGGTTCTTATAATTATCAGGGAATCATGCATGAGATAGGACACAGTCTGGGTTTGAAACACCCGTTTGAAGACGGTGTAACCTTGCCAAGTGAAGTTGACACACGCAAATACACCATCATGTCCTATACCGACATCAGCAATGATGTGTTCCGCACTATTACTTACGGTTCCAACGGCAAGCCTGATTTCCATTATATCGACGTCGTGCCCGAGACTCCCATGGTTCTCGACATCGCCGCCATGCAGTTCTTGTATGGTGTCAACATGTCCTATAAAACCGGGAATGATGTTTACACCTTTGATCCGAACAAGCCTTTCCTGAAAACCATCTGGGATGCAGGTGGCAATGATACGATTTCCGTTGTCAATTTCACCCTGGGCTGCAAGGTTGATCTCAATGATGGGCATTATTCTGATATCAGGATGTTGTCTGAACCAAATCCTCCGGGTTATACAGGTGGGTTTGTGCCGAATTACAATGGTGTAGGAAATCTAGGTATCGCCATAGGTGCCTACATAGAAAATGCCGTGGGCGGTGCAGGCGACGATACTCTGATAGGAAACGCACTCAGTAATGTTCTGACCGGTAACGGTGGTAACGACAGCATTGATGGCGGTGCAGGAATGGACATGACCATGTACGGCGGTGTGCACACTAATTACACTGTCACCACCAGCGGCGGCACCACTTTGGTCAAAGCCAAAACTGGTAATGAAGGCACGGACAACTTGATCAACGTAGAACGCCTGCATTTCACCGATGAAAACATCGCCCTCGACATTAATGGCATTGCCGGACAGACTTACCGCTTGTATCAAGCGGCCTTTGACCGCAAACCCGATTTGAAGGGGCTCGGTTACTGGATCAATGACATGGACCTCGGTTCCAGCCTGACGACGGTGGCGGCTGGCTTTATGCTGTCAGCTGAATTCCAGAAACTGTATGGCACCAAACCCACGAATACTGTGCTGGTCACGAATTTTTACCAGAACGTTTTGCACCGTACCCCGGATCAGTCTGGTTTCAATTACTGGTTGGACCAGCTCAATACCAATAAAATCACCGCTGCCGGCGCTCTCGCCAGCTTTTGTGAAAGTGCCGAAAACCAGGCTCTGGTCATAGGTTCTATACAAAATGGCATTGAATATCTGGTCTGGCCTGCATAAAGAGCCAGTTTCAGTCTTTCCTGCACCAAAGCCCGCCACGCTGGCGGCAGCTTACCCTACAATGACGACATATCCGCCAGGCTGCTTATAAACTAAGCAGCCTGTTGTCGCCATCTTACCGAAATAAACCTCCATGTCAGAATCCACAGCCTTCAATACTCTGCCGCTATCCGCGCCCATGCTCGCCAATCTGGACAGTCTCGGCTACAAGGAAATGACAGCCATACAGGCAGCCAGCTTGCCCATCATCCTGCAACAACAAGACCTGATCGCCCAGGCCAAGACCGGTAGCGGCAAGACTGCAGCCTTTGGCATCGGCATACTGGCCAAGCTTAATCCCACTTATTTTGCCGTGCAAGGTCTGGTGATTTGCCCGACACGCGAGCTGGCAGACCAGGTCGCCAACGAATTGCGCCGTCTGGCCAGGGCCATAGAAAACGTCAAGATCATCACCTTGTGCGGTGGCACCGCCATGCGCCCGCAAATTGCCTCGCTGGAACATGGTGCCCACATCGTGGTTGGCACACCTGGCCGCCTGATCGACCATATCAGCCGTGGCACCATCAACCTGAAAACCGTACAGACCCTGGTGCTGGATGAAGCAGACCGCATGGTCGACATGGGCTTTTATGATGATATCTACGACATCGTCGCCGCTACTTCAGCACGCCGGCAAACCCTGCTGTTCTCGGCCACTTACCCTGACGACATCCGCAAGGCCAGTGAACAACTGCTGCGTGAGCCTGCAGAGATCAAGGTTGAATCCCAGCATGCCGCCAATCATATCGAGCAATTGTTTTACCTGGTCACACCAGAAGAACGCAATGCCGCTGTCGCCACCTTGCTGCATCATTACCAGCCCACATCCACCATTGCCTTTTGCAATACCAAGATACATTGCCGCGAACTGACAGAAGAATTGCATGCCCAGGGCATCAGCGCCCTGGCCCTGCACGGTGACCTGGAACAACGCGACCGCGATGAAGTCTTGATACGCTTCGCCAACCAGAGCTGCTCTGTCCTCGTCGCCACCGACGTCGCCGCCCGTGGTCTGGACATACAAACTCTCGGGGCAGTCATCAATGTCGATGTATCAAAAGACACTGAAGTCCATATCCACCGCATAGGCCGCACTGGCCGCGCAGGTGAAAAAGGACTGGCACTCAGCCTGGCTACACCCGGCGAAAAGAAATGGGTCAAGCTGATCGAAGAATATCAAGGTGAATCCGTCAACTGGGGCGATATCAACACCCTCGAAGCTGGCCCTGAAAGAGACTTGCAAGCCCCAATGACGACAGTCTGCATCATGGGCGGCAAAAAAGACAAACTGCGTCCCGGAGATTTGCTGGGTGCATTGACTGCTGACCTGGGTTTGAAAAAAGAACAGGTAGGTAAAATCAATGTCTCAGAGTTCGTCACCTACGTCGCCATCGACAGACAGGTTGCAGAAAAGACTGTGGACAGACTGAGCCGTACCAATATCAAGGGCAGACAATTCAGGATGCGTATTATAGATAGATAGACCTCACATTGAAAAATACAGGCACCGGTCGCGTTAGTGTTGCAGTTGTTTTTCTGCAGTATCGAAGCCTTTGATGCCAGACAGAAAGTGGAAAAAGACAGGCCAATGTTTGAGGTGAAACATGGGTATTGAATATTTCTATTTCCATCTTCTGTATAGCACACACAGCATCAACACATCTGAACTGCGGGAAGTCAAAAATAGCCGCAGGGTCAAAACCAACAGCAAGCCCTCTCCGGAAATTAGAATGTCACATTAGGTGTCATCAAATAAATTCCCGTAAGCCGATGGCCAAAGGCTACGACTAATTTATATCTGTCGTATGATTCATGCATAAGCACATATCTTTATAGAAAGTCTTCATCGTGAACAAAACAAAATTACTCAGTGTTGTTACCGCAACCATGATGGCTGTGGCCAGTTTCTCTGTGTCGGCACAGACAAATAAGGATACTCAGCAGATGAGCTTTCAAGGGGCTGAGTTGAATGGTAAGAAGCTTGCCATCAGTGATTATGCAGGCAAGACACTGCTGGTTAGTTTTTTTACTGCCGGTTGCAATCTTTGTGCGCGTGATTTGAAACTCATGCGTGAGTTTTATGTTGGTAATATGAAACGCAATTTTGTGTTGCTGGCGATTAATATTGATCAGGATAAGAAAGATTTTGATTCTTATGTGCAACTGATTAACCTCGCCGTTCCTGCCGAGCAACGTTTTCCTATCATCTGGCGCAATACGCCGGGGTATAAGGATAATTTTGGTAGCATCGTCAGCCAGCCCACGCATTTCGTGATTAACCCTAAAGGTCAACTGGTTTTGAAGCGGGAAGGCAGCTTCCAGGCGAATGACTGGGATAACCTGTGGGAGTCACTGGGTTCCTGATTCTTGATTAGAGGGATGGAAATTGGATGGACATGAAATACGAAGTGAGCATCGTTGATACCAGCCAGGTAGAAAACATAGGCCAGTGCTTCACTGTATTTAGCTATTTGAGGCCTCATCTGGATGAGGCTGAATTCATCAGCCGGGTGCAAGTCCAGGTGGCTGAAGGCTATACCATCGCCTGCATCTACATGGACGGTGAAGTGGTCGCTGCTGCCGGTTATCGCGTGCAGCATTATCTGGCCTGGGGCAAGATACTCTACCTCGATGATTTGATCACCCATCCGCAAAAGAAAAATGCAGGTTTGGGATCAGCACTGATGGAATGGGTAAAGCACCAGGCAAAGATCTTGAATTGCAGTGAATTGCACCTCGATACCGGCTATCAAAGGCACGATGCGCACAGACTGTATCTGAATAATGGTTTCGACCTGAGTTGTCACCATCTTTCTAAAACAATAAGCTGAGCTGACGGCTTAGTTCAAACTCAAATTCAAAGCTTGTAGGAGCGGCTTCAGCCGCGAATCCCTGAGCCAACTTGAAATGCCGACACGACAAGGTGTTCGCGGCTAAAGCCGTTCCTACGAAATTAACTGCATTGGACGCGTCTATTCAGCGGAGCTTAGAACCTGTTTACGATCTGTAGCGAACGTGCGTCAGCGGGGCCAGAGTAACAAAAACGCAGCGCAAAAAGCGGAATGTACTCTGGTACATGAGCATTTTGAGCAGCGCATGAACCCCGATCACGCTCGCGCAGTAAGATCAGAAACAGGTTCTTAAAATTCCAGCGGCAAACTCCAGCTAGTGGGTATGACATCATGCCTGACCACGGCGCGTTGTTGCTGGCGGCGTTGCAGGCTGTCGGGGCTCCAGGTTTTTTCCCAGCCGGGTGGATAGGTCAGGCCCTCACCTTGCCAGTCTGGCAGGCGCTGCCGCACGGCAATCACGGGCAGGTACAGGGGTAGGGGCTGCTCTGGTGTATCTGCCCCCAGGCTATAAGCGTAATTCGGCAGCAAGGCATCGCAAACCGCCGCAAACCAGGCGGTGTGATCTTCGTCCTGACCCAGTGCATTCGCCAGACCAGCGGGATCAAAACGGGCCAGGGCTTCTATCAGCTCTGCCGTGCTGGCACCGGGTGCATCGCCCCAGCCCATGACGGGGTTGAAGTTGTAATCGGCACCTGAACCATACCAGGCTTCGCGCCAGGGTCTTTGCATCCAGTTGCGTGGGCCTGTGAATAACTGCCAGCGCCAGTGCAGGCCAGAAGCCTTGGGCCAGCTATACAGATAAAGTTTTTGATAACCAGCAGCATGCAAATCCCTGACCATGGCCATCAAACGCGCATGCGGCATGCGTTCTGGCGGGGTGCGGCGGAACAGTATGGGTTCACCGTCGGCATGCTGGACTTCATCTGTGGATAAGTTCAAATCCAGGGTGCGTTTTTCATCACCAAAACGCGCTGCCACCCAGCCACTGAGCAAGTTCACGGCAGTCAGCACGCCATAGCCACGATGGCGGTGAAAAATAACGGTTCCGGGGGCAATCGGTTTCATATATCTTTGGTGTAGCTGCGATGTATCAAGGGTATATCAGGGTTGTACCAACGAGCTGTATGCGATGAAATGCAACAGCTTAGTGTAGCAGTTTTCACTGGCCCCCTATGCGCGTTACAATGTGTCTAATCTAAAAATTTTTTCCAAATTCTTCATCTACAGAGACAACACCATGACTTTACGCATCATCGCCACGGGCGGCACTTTTGATAAACATTATGACGAACTGGCAGGCAAGCTCAGCTTTGCAGACAGCCACCTGCCTGAAGTGTTGAAACGCGCGCGTCTGACGATACCGGTAGAGCTGGAAGTCTGCATGCTGGTAGATTCACTGGACATGAACGATAACCACCGCAATACCGTCTTGCAGGCTTGCCAGCAGTCGGCAGAAAAAGCTATCGTCATCATCCACGGCACCGACACCATGCGTGAAACGGCAGAAGTATTGGGTGCTGCCAATCTGGGCAAGACTATCGTGTTCACTGGTGCGATGATCCCTTACGAAATCGCTAATTCTGATGCCTTCTTCAATCTCGGTTTCGCATGCAGCGCAGCGCAACTCTTGCCAGCTGGTGTGCATGTCGCCATGAATGGCAAGGTCTTTCCCTGGAACGATGTACAAAAAAACCGTGAAGCTGGCGTTTTCGTTAATAAGTAAAATCCGGTAAGACCGAGTGAGACTAATTGAGACCACTATGAAACTGCTGCTGGCGACATTATTGCTTTGTTTTTCTAGCCTGACGCAGGCAGCAGAAACGCGTTTTGATTCTGTCTATTTTTTCCAGTCGCAAGCCGAGCTGGAAAAAAAAGGCATTAATGTCGATACCTTTGGCCGCTATACGCGGGTCTTGCAAACACAGATATACAAGGCTTTGAAAAAAGTCAAAATGGCAGAAAGTTCTGGTTATCTGGTGGTAGCAATACGCTCGGATGGCGAAGTCACCTGCTGGCTGGACATGACACCCGCCGTGCATGAATATTATGATAACCAGATATATGAAATCGTCAAAAAAATCCCGCCAGTCAATGTAGAAAGCGGCATTCTGGTTTTTGGTATGAAGATGGCGATAGACACTGCCGTGCACACCAAAAAGGCTGTGCCAGCCCCTGCCGACTGGGCAGAGGCTAAAAAGAAGCTGAATGACCCGAATAATATTGAGGAGCTGGTTTTGTCCCGCTGGCCTGAGTAAGCACTTTTCAGTCTTGTTTTACCAATATTTTTAACGCCGCAAGCAGCGCAGTGCTTTCTTCATCTGTGCCTATGGAAATCCGCAGAAACTCACTGATGCGTGGTAGTTTGAAATGACGCACGACGATGCCGGACTGGCGCAATCCCAGGGCGATCTCTTCTGCCGCAAAACGAGAGTGGCGGGCGAAGATGAAATTCGTGGCTGATGGCAAGACTTCAAAACCCAAGTCTCGCATATCTGTCGCCAGCCTTTCCCGCGTTGCCATCACTGCCTGGCAGGTTTGCAAAAAATAATCCTGATCTTCAAATGCTGCGATCGCGCCAGCGACAGCCAGCCGGTCCAAAGGATAGGCATTGAAACTGTTTTTGACTCGGTTCAAACCTGTAATCAAATCTGCATGACCTGCCGCAAAACCTACCCGCAAACCAGCCAGTGAGCGTGATTTTGACAGGGTGTGTACGACCAGCAAATTGGGATAGCGATTGATCAGCGCAATCGCTGTCTCGCCACCAAAATCCACATAGGCTTCGTCTATGACGACCACCGTATCGCGATTATGTTGCAGCAGAAATTCGATTTTTTCCAGTGACACGACGCAGCCGGTGGGGGCATTGGGATTAGTGAAAATAATCCCGCCATTTTCTTGCAGATAATCTTCCACATTCAGTTGAAATTCTGCATCCAGTGGCACGCTGCGGTGAGCTATTTCATACAGGCCACAATACACAGGGTAAAAGCTGTAACTGATGTCAGGAAATAGCAAAGGCTGCTGATGCTTGAGCAAAGCCTGGAACACATGGGCCAGCACTTCATCCGAACTGTTACCAACAAAAACCTGGTCTGCCTGCAAGCCATGATAATTGGCGATAACTGCACGCAAATGATCCGAGCCGGGATCAGGGTAGAGGCGCAAATCAGCATTGGTGGCTTGCTGTATCGCCGCCAGTACACGGGGTGAGGGCGGGTAAGGGTTTTCATTGGTGTTAAGCTTGATGAGCTTATCAAGCTTGGGTTGCTCACCGGGGGTATAGGGATTCAGCTTGTGGACTACATCGCTCCAGTATTTACTCATGATCAATCAATTTTCTTTAGAAATTTAAAAAAATTTTAACTCTCGGTATCCAGATTGACCTGAACCCTGCGCAAGAGTTGTAGCAATTGTTGTTGCTCATTGCTGGCCATATCTTTCAGTGCCAGGGTATTTAAACGCTTGGCTTGCTGGCGTAATGTTGTCAACACGCTTTGCCCATCCGTAGTCAGCGTCAGCCTGACATTGCGCTTGTCTGTTTCATCTGCAACTGCATCGAGCAAACCCTTATCACGCAGGCCCTTGATCAGCCTGGCCAGTTGCGCCTTGTCACGGCCACTGTGCTTGGCCAGGTCACTCTGGGTAGCGCCGGGGTAATGCCCAAAAAAACTCAGAACCTTGCCTTCCATATGGGTAATGTCATGCGGGCCGTCGCGCAGAGCCTGGTATTGCATGGAACGGTATTGATGCATGACCGTATGGATCAGGTCCAGCACCCCATCCTCATTATTTTTCTGAGAATGGTTGACATTGTCATTTGTTTTGCGCATTATAGTGGATATTGTCAACTAATTTAATGGGTGAATAAATGAGTATAGCCTCTGAAACCAGCCGCGTACAACGCATACGCCATGAAATCAAACGCCGTAATCTGCAAGTTGTCCGTGTTGAAAGCCCTACCCCACACTTCCGCCGCATCACTCTCAGTGGTGCTGATTTGCCGGGATTTATCAGTGCCTCCTTTGACGATCATCTTAAACTGATACTGGGTGCCGACAGCGACAATGTCGTCATGCGTGATTACACGCCCAGGCATTACGATGCCGCCAAGAGCGAGCTGGTGCTGGAATTTTCCATACACGGCGACGGCCCCGCTGCCGCCTGGGCAGGCCAGGCGGATGTTGGTCATAGCGTCACTGTCGCCGGACCGCGTGGCTCTTTAGTCATCCCCACCGACTATGAATGGCATTTACTGGCTGGTGATGAAACTGCCCTGCCAGCGATATCCCGACGCCTGGAAGAATTGCCTGCTGGGGTACGTGCCATCGTCATCCTGCAAGTGCCACCAGCCGAGCGCCGCGAATTAAGTAGTGCGGCAGATATCAGCATCGTCTGGGTAGATAGCGCACAAGAGTTCCTGGATACCCTGCGCGCCCTGCCTTTGCCAGCGGGAGATGGCTATGCCTGGTGCGCCGGCGAAGCTGCGACCATGGCCGCAACACGCCGCATACTGGCTGAAGAAAAAGGCCATGCTGGTACTGCCATGCGGGTGGCGGCTTACTGGAAGCAAGGTTTAATTGCGCATCATGAAAACCTGGAAAGCTGATCATTGATGAAATCCGGCTATAGCCGGATTCTCATTTGAACTCTCCCACCAAAAAATCAATAAATGCCCGGACCTTGGCAGGCTGCTGGCGGCGGCTCAGATAGTAGACATACAGGTCAGCCGCTGGCAGTGCATATTCAGGCAAGACGATTTGCAGCCTGCCACTTTCCAGGTATTTATTCAAATCCCATTCTGAACGCACCAGTATGCCGTGGCCATCGAGTGCCCAGTTCAGCACCACGTCACCATCATTGCTCGACACTGCGCCGCGTACCTTGACCAGCTCCACCTTGCGTCCTTTTTCCAGTCGCCAGGTGCCATATACATCATCATTTTGCCTGTGCAGGATACATCGGTGATGATGCAATTCAGCCGGTGTCTGCGGATGCCCGGCCTGTTTCAGATAGGCCGGTGAGGCGCATAAAAAGCGCCGGTTACTCATCAGCTTGCGGGCGCCCAGGCGTGAATCCGGCAACTCACCAAAGCGTATCGCCAGGTCATAGGCTTCTTCTACCAGGCCTATGGGGCGGTCCGTCAGTTGCAATTGCACTTCCACCTCAGCATTCAGATGAGCAAAGCGTGACACCAGCGGCGCGATATGAGTGCGGCCAAAGCCTGGCGTAGCGTTTACCCGCAACAAACCCTTGGGTATGCCGCGGCTGCTGGATACTGACTCTTCCATATCGCGGATGCTGCCCAAGATCTGTGTTGCCTGCGCCAGGTAAGACTCGCCTTCGCTGGTCAGGCTAAGGCGACGCGTGGTGCGGTTGACCAGGCGCACACCCAGGCGTTGCTCCATCAGCATCAGGCGCTTGGTCACCGCAGGCGGGGTGATACCCAGTTCGCGCGCCGTCGCCGATAAACTGCCCAGCTTGGCCAGCAGCACGAAAAAAGTCAGCTCAGGGGCGATATCGATATTCACTTGAAGTAAATAATGGTTTAAATATGAGTGAATTATATCTTTTAAAATGAAGAGTAAGCTTTGACCATACAAATTCCCCTTTACACCTGTCAGGACTAAGCCAAATGAAAATCGTAGAAATCCGCGAACAAACCGTTCCCATCAGTTCACCCATACGCAACGCCTATATCGATTTCAGCAAGATGACGCTGAGCCTGGTGGCTGTTGTGACGGATGTGGTCAAAGATGGCAAGCGCGTGATCGGTTATGGTTTCAATTCCAATGGGCGCTATGGGCAAGGCAAGCTCATGCGCGAACGCTTCATCCCCCGTGTGCTGGAAGCCGAACCAGAAAGCCTCGTCAATGACGCAGGCGACAATCTGGACCCGCACAAGATCTGGAACTGCATGTTCACCAATGAAAAACCCGGCGGGCATGGCGAACGCTCGGTGGCTATCGGCACTATCGACATGGCAGTCTGGGATGCAGTCGCCAAGATAGAGGGCAAGCCACTATTCCAGTTACTGGCAGAACGCTATGGCAATGGCACACCAGACCGCAATATTTTTGTCTATGCAGCAGGCGGGTACTATTACCCCGGCCAGAACCACGACAAACTCAAGGATGAAATGCGCAGCTATATTGACCGCGGCTATACCGTGGTCAAGAAAAAGATAGGCGGTGCCTCGCTGGATGAAGACTTGCGCCGCATCGATTCCATCCTCAGCGTGCTCGGTGATGGCCAGAAACTCGCGGTGGATGCGAATGGCCGTTTTGATCTCGACACCGCCATCAAATACGCCAAGGCACTCTCGCAATACGACCTGTTCTGGTATGAAGAACCGGGTGACCCGCTGGACTTTGAATTGCAGGCAACATTGCGCAACTACTACCCCAATCCCATGGCGACGGGTGAAGACCTGTTCTCCATGCAGGATGCCCGCAATCTCATACGTTATGGCGGCATGCGTGCGGACCGCGACTGGCTGCAATTCGATTGCGCCCTCAGCTATGGCCTCGTCGAATACCTGCGCACGCTGGATATGCTGCGTGAACATGGCTGGTCAGCCAAACGCTGCATCCCTCACGGTGGTCATCAGATGTCGCTGAATATCGCCGCTGGTCTGGGCCTGGGTGGCAATGAATCTTATCCCGACCTGTTCCAGCCTTATGGTGGCTTCCCGGATGGAGTCAAGGTAGTCAACGGCCATATCCTGCTGCCAGAATTGCCGGGCATAGGATTTGAAGGCAAGGCAGATTTGTATGCGGAGATGCGCAAGATTGCGGAATAAAGAGCAGGTGTTGGAGGTAGCCGGCACAATTTGTGCTGCCGCGTGCCTTACGCTGATAGTTCGCTCAGCAATACCAGCGCCAGGCTGCCAGCATCTGACTCGCATCTGTACTGCCAGCCAGCAATTCATCCAGATTCTGAGTGACTTGCACCCGCGCAGCGGCTGTCAATTCATAAGTGTCATCAAAAGCCTGCTCATCCAGCTCACGCATGCTATTGGCAACGCAAGCGATGGCGGCAAAGGCTGTCAGCAAGTCCGGTGCAAACAACTGAAAATCAGGCTTGCCACCAGCCAGGGCAAAATAGACTTGCCCCGATATCGTGTCGAGCATGAAGGGATTACTGCCTTCGGTCGCTACCACCAGCCAGTGATCTTGCCACTCAGGCAAACGCTGGCCGGTATTGCCATGCCAGCGATAGCATGCCTGTCTGGACCACAGGTTTTTGAGTATCGGTATATCCACAGGGTTGCCACCAGCGCTCAATGATAAACCGGCAGGCCCGACTTTTTCGTGGACTATTTCACCCCATGGACCTACCTGTTCATAGAAGTCGGCTACGACCGCAGACAGGGGTATTTCACCCTGCCAGTCACTTGCTGCCTGCGGTCGCAATTCTCCCCATGGTGACAACAAGTCACGCAGGGTTGAAAAGGAGATACCGCTTATTTTGCCACTCCATCATCCTTGAACATGGTCTTCAAGCCGCGTAAGGCCTGGCGTATGCGCGACTCATTTTCTATCAAAGCAAAGCGTACATGTTCATCGCCATATTCACCAAAGCCTATGCCAGGTGAGACGCAGAGCTTGGCTTTTTCCAGCATCTGTTTGGCAAATTCCAGCGAGCCCAGGTGACGATAGTGCTCAGGGATGTGTGCCCAGATATACATCGACGCTTTTGGTTTTTCCACCATCCAGCCCAGTTCATGCAAACCTTTGACGAGCACATCGCGGCGACGCTGGTACTGGTCACGTATCTCATTGACGCAAGTCTGGTCACCTTCCAGCGCAGCAATCGCCGCCACTTGCACCGGCGTGAAGCTGCCGTAGTCGTGGTAACTCTTGATACGCGCGAGCGCAGCAACCAGTTCTTTGTTGCCGACCATGAAGCCTATGCGCCAGCCTGCCATGTTATAGCTTTTTGACAGCGTGAAAAATTCCACCGCGACATCGCGTGCGCCGGGCACCTGCATGATGGACGGGGCTTTCCAGCCATCATAGGTGATGTCGGCATAGGCCAGATCATGCACCACCAGGATATTGTGTTCCTTGGCCAGCTTGACCACGCGCTCGAAAAATTCCAGCTCCACGCATTGCGCGGTTGGATTCGATGGAAAGCCGAAGATCATCATCTTCGGCTTGGGATAAGTTTCGCGTATCGCCCTTTCCAGCTCGGCAAAAAAATCCACGCCTGGGCTCATGCGTATAGAGCGTATATCGGCACCGGCAATTACCGCGCCATAGATATGGATGGGGTAACTGGGGTTGGGCACCAGCACCGTGTCACCCTTGTCCAGCGTCGCCAGCATCAGATGCGCCAGACCTTCTTTTGAACCTATGGTGACGATGGCTTCCGAGTCCGGGTTCAGATCGACGTCGTAACGGCTTTTGTACCAGTGCGCAATCGCGCGGCGCAAACGTGGTATGCCCTTGGAGGCAGAATAACCGTGCGTGTCAGGACGCTGGGCCACTTCGACCAGTTTTTCGACGATATGCGCAGGGGTTGCGCCATCGGGATTACCCATGGACATATCAATGATGTCTTCGCCACGACGGCGCGCAGCCATCTTCAGCTCGGCAGTGATATTGAATACGTAAGGGGGCAGGCGGTTGATACGAGCGAAAGAGAACTTTGTTGCAGGCGCAGGTGAGCCTTCAACAGCAGAACCCCGGCCCGGCGGAGTAGATGTATTTGTCATGATTTAAATTGTACGTAGTCCGGCTTGTCTATACAAACAAGCAGAACGGGCGCCCGGAACCGTCCGAGCGACGTTGAAGCGATTTGCCTCGCGTTTGATTGTAGCGAGCAATCAAACTTTCAGCAAGATGCGTTATGCTTATCAGAACAAGTTTGTCGCTATTCGATCAATTCAAAAAAGTGGAGCAGTACATGAAGTTATTTCAGGAAGGCATATTGCAGGCAGTTCCTGCCCATGCCGTTTATCTCAGTTTGAATATCAAGGCCGGTACTGATGCAGCAACGGTCAAGAAAGTAGTACGGGCTCTTGCAGACAAGACCGATGGACAGAATCTGGTGACAGGCTTTGGTGCCAGCCTCTTGCAGCTATTGGGCAGCGAGATCGCAGGCATGAAAGAGTTCCATGGCATAGAAGGCAGCCGCATGCGCCTGCCTGCGACGCCAGCAGCATTGTGGTGCTGGTTGCGTCAGCATGAACGCGGCGACCTGGTGCGCCAGTTGCATCAACTCATGCCAGTACTGGCCCCGGCATTTGAAGTGCAGCAGCAGGTCGATGCCTTCAAATACAAGGAAGGCCGTGACCTCAGCGGTTATGAAGACGGCACAGAAAACCCGCATGATGAAGCCGCCCTGGATGCGGCTTTTGTGGCCGGTGAAACGCCCAGCCTGACAGGCTCAAGCTTTGTCGCCATCCAGCAATGGGCACACAAGTTTGATCGCTTTGATGCCATGGCCAGTGTAGACCAGGACAATGCCATAGGCCGTCGCCGCAGCGATAATGAAGAACTGGAAGATGCGCCAGAATCAGCCCACGTCAAGCGCACTGCGCAAGAAGACTTCACGCCTGAAGCTTTCATGCTCAGGCGTTCCATGCCATGGTCTGCGCTGGACAAGGCGGGCCTGTATTTTGTCGCCTTTGCCAATTCCTTCTACCCGTTTGAAGTGCAATTGAAGCGTATGTCGGGTGCTGAAGATGGCATCGTTGATGCGCTGTTCCAATTTACTGTGCCACAGACCGGCAGCTATTTCTGGTGTCCGCCGATGCAGGATGGCAAGCTTGATGTGCGGCTATTGAATCTGGTCTGATTCCGGTGGTTTCAAGAGTGCCAGAAAGCCTTCCAGCGGCAAGGGTTTGGAGAAGTAATAACCCTGGAAGGCATAGCAATTATGCGCTATCAAAAATGCGCGCTGGGCACTGGTTTCCACCCCTTCGGCTATCACGTTCAAACCCAGGTTAACGCCCAGGGAAATAATGGCACGGACGATGGTTGCATCGTTTTCGTCATGACTGAGATCACGTACAAAAGACTGGTCTATCTTTAACTGGTTGAGCGGCAAACGCTGCAAATAAGCGAGTGAAGAATAACCAGTGCCAAAATCATCCATGGAGAAAGCGATACCCAGCTTTTTCAGTTCATGCATTTTCTCGGTAGTGGCATCGACATTGTCGAGCACCGTACTCTCGGTGAGTTCTATTTTCAGGCGGGTCGCATCGATTTTGTGTCTATGGATGATTTCACTGAGGGTTTCGACAAAATCCACTTGCTGGAATTGCTTGGCGCTGACGTTGACTGCCAGCGTCAGATGACGGGTTTCTTTACTGCTTTCCCATTGCTTGATCTGGGCACAGGCAGTTTCCAATACCCATAAACCTATGGGGATGATGAGGCCGGTTTCTTCTGCCAGCGGGATGAAATCTGCCGGTGAAATAAATCCACGGTCAGGGTGTATCCAGCGTAGCAGGGCTTCGGCACCGATGAGCTTGCCTTCGGAATTGACCTGCACCTGGTAGTACAGCTGGAATTGATTATTCGCCAGTGCTACCCGTAAATTCGATTCCAGCAACATGCGCACCACCAGGATCGCCTGCATGGCCGGGTCAAAAAAGCGTACTGCATTGCGGCCAGCTGTCTTGGCTTCATACATGGCAGTATCGGCGCGCTTGAATAAATCCTTGACCGTGATATCGCCCCCTTGGAACAGGCAAACACCTATGCTGCTGGAGCCATGATGTTCAAAGTCAGTGATCATATAAGGCTGGCTCAGTAACTGGCGTATCTTCTCGGCGATGCGGTCAGCCTGGCGCAGGGCATCTTCTTTTTCTATGCTCAGTTCTTCGAGCACCACGACAAATTCGTCACCACCAAGGCGCGCTACGGTATCGCTGTCGCGCACGCAGGTTTGCAGGCGGCTGGCGGTTTCTATCAAGAGCAAGTCACCGGCATCATGACCTCGTGTGTCGTTGAGGGTCTTAAAATTATCGAGGTCAATAAACAGGATGGCACTATGGGTTTCATTGCGGTTACTGATGGAGATCAGATGCTGCAACCTGTCCATTAGCAAACGGCGATTTGGTAGCTGCGTCAGTGAATCATAGAAAGCCAGATTGCGTATCTCGGCTTCATAACCTTTATGGCGGCTGATGTCGGTGAAAGAACCTATGTAATTGCTGACTTCGCCATGGTTATCAGTGATGGCAGTCAGGGTAATCATTTGTGGATAAATTTCACCGTCCTTGCGGCGGCTCCACAGTTCGCCATGCCAGAAACGGTGTTCTTTCAACGAGATGTTGATATGCTCAAAAAAATCCCTGTCCTGCTGCTTGGTTTTGTGCAGAGGCGGGCGCTTGCCTATCAAGTCTTCTGCGGCATAACCAGTAATGCGGGTGAAAGCCTGGTTCAGTCTCAGCATGATCCAGTTGGCGTCAGTCACGAAGATGCCTTCCTGTGATTCAAAGGTACAGGCAGCGATGCGCAAATCCTGTTCTGCCTGTTTGCGTTCAGTGATATCGGTAATAAAACAATGCCATAACATGGAGCCGCCCGGTTCAGGTTCAGGCAAACCATCCAGGTACAACCAGCGCACAGTGCCATCCTTGCGATGCATGCGGAATTCACTTTGCCATGGTGACAGATTGCGCATCGCTGCACGTATCAGTTCAGTACCGTTTTCTATATCGCGCGGGTCTATGCGGGCAAACAAATGCAGGGCATCATCCTTGACCTCTTCATGCGTGACTTCAAACATTTGCACGATGGCGTCACTGGCAAAAGGGATGGAAGCGCTATGGTCGGGCCGTATGCGATATTGCATGACCAGGCCGGGCAGGCGCGAGGCGACTTTGTTGATGCGCTGGTAAGCTTCCTGTATCTGCCTGGTGGCATCTATGCCTTCCGACTGCAGGGCAGTGATGATCAGGGTGATCAGCACCATGGTCGTCATGTAGGCCCAGAGTATCAGCAGGTTTGCCTGGCCACCATCATAAAATGGCCCCATGCTGTGCGATGTGGCCCAGGCCGAGAATAAGGATGTTGTCAGCACCGCACAGGAAGCGCCGGTAATGCCGAAGCGCATGGCTACCCAGATCATGATGCCCACCATGATGAAGGTCAGGTGCAGGTGACTGTAAGGTGAGGCAAAAATCAGCCAGTTGGCCAGCGCAAACACGAGCAGGAAGCCCAAAATTTCCTTGCGGCGTTTGGACAAACCCGACATAGACTTCAGCGAAAAAGACAGTAGCAAAGGGGCTGCCAGCAAGGCACCTACAGTATCGCCTGCCCACCAGGTCAGCCAGACTGCAGCCGGATCGGCATTCAAGCCGTGCAGCCACAGCGTCAGTGTGCCGCCCGTCGCCGATATGCACATGCCCAGCATGACAGCCATGCCAAAGCCGATGACATCGCGCCGCCGGGAAAAATCGCGCCTGAAACCTTGTTTGCGCAACAGCCATTTACTCAGTAAAGGCCCCAATGTATTGCCGACCGCCAGGCTGCCAGCGACCAGGACGCTGAAACCCGCCGACATTTCCAGCAGCCACGCCGCAATAAATACTGCAACTGCTGCCAACTTGCCATAGCGCAGCAAGCCTGTGATGGCGATGCCGGTTGGCAGCCAGATCAGGCTGACGTTGGGATTGACATAGGGGATGGAAAGACCGATGCGCCCTGCACCAAAGTAAGCCAGCATGATCAATAGAAAATGCCCCGCACGCATTTCCCTTAGGAAACTTCTGGAATGGGCAAATTGCTCGGGCTTGTACATGGCTGCTGACTTGTATGAACTTGAGCAATTATGCGACAAAGACGGAGAGGTGTTGGTTAACTTTTGATAAGTCAGTTTTTTTTGGGGGGCTCAGACTGACAAAAGAACCATTAACGTCTAGTCTGCATTTTTTAATTCGGAGGGCCGCAATCTTGGTTTCATGCTAAGTAAAACAATACAGTTTTTTGTCGAAACGCAAGCCAAATGTGAATGCACGAACTGAATCGCGTCATTCACATCTCTATCTCGCGTATCGAAAAAAAGCCGGATCAGATACCAACAAAAGCTGGTAGCGCCTCGAAAGTCGATGCAGTTGCGTCAGGCGTGACTCCTAATTGTTCTGCAGGCACCGCCATGCGATTAATCCAGATTGTTGGAAAACCATAGGCTTTTGCACCTGCCGCGTCCCAACTACCAAACGCCACAAAAGCAATCTCGTCTCGAGCCAGGCCGAATGCATCCGTTGCCATCTGATAGGAGCGTGGGTCCGGTTTATATACTTTGACTCTGTCAGTTGATAGTAAATGATCAAATACACCCTCAAGACCAGAGTTCTTGATTCCGGCTTCCAGCATAGGCACCGAGAAGTTGGTCAGCGGGGCGAGAGCCAGACCTTGCTTTTTCAAATTCTTCAGGACTGGCACTACGTCTGGCCAAGATTTCATGTTCAGGAATCCGCTGAGTAGTTGTGCACGTTTTTCATTGCTGAGTTCGAGCTTTTCTGCCGCTGCGGCAAAAACCAATGCGTCTTCAGTCACCTTCAGGAAATCTACATAACTGCTGGTCATTGTGCGCAACCAGGTATATTCAAATTGTCGCGAACGCCATACGGACACCAGTTGTGCGCCCCTGCCAGGGAAAAGAGTTTCCGCGAGCGAAAAGATAGGACGCGGATCAAATAGAGCCAGACCGTCGAATGCCACTGCCTTGATGCGACGGTTGCTCGCCCATGCTGGGGTGACGTTGCTTGCAGCACCCGCAATTGTCATACCTACAAATGTACGTCGGTTCATCATTACCTCCCTAAAACGACATAGTCTAGATTATTCATGTTTGTTATACTATTTACTGTTTTTTTGATTCACTATTCAGGTTTTTGGAATTATGGACAGACTTGATGAGCTCGCGTTATTGATCGCGATTCTGGACGAAGGGACTATGGCAGCTGCTGCGCGTCATACAGGACGGTCGCCTGCCGCAGTGACCTATATTCTGAATGAGATGGAAAAGCGCCTTGGCGTGCGCCTGATTGAACGTACTACGCGCAGCTTAACGGCTACTGAAGCTGGCCGCCGCTTCGCTGACAATGGTCGTCGTTTGCTTGTTGATTACAACGAATCACTCCACGAAGCGATGAGTGATGCTGTCAGACCAACTGGCCTGCTGCGCATATCTGCTCCAATGATGTTTGGACGCCGACATATCGCGCCTATTGTTACACGCTATCTTGCCATGTATCCGCAAGTAGATGTCGAGTTGGAATTATCGAATAAACAAATTGATATGGTTGATAGTAAGATTGATATCGCCTTGCGCATCGGTACACTTGATGACTCAAGCTTAACCGCGCGCCGCATTGGAGAGGTTCGTCGTGTCGTCGTTGCCAGCCCTGACTACCTGAAACATTATGGACTACCGACCAACCCGGCATCGCTCTCCGGACATGCACTCATCATGTTATCCATTAACGGGGACGTACAAGCCTGGAATCTGAAAGAAACGAAAGCCAATATGCATAGCCGTTTCATTGTCAACCAGGCGGAGACGATGATTGATGCAGCTATTGCAGGTATCGGGCTGGCGAGACCCCTTTCTTATCAAGTCATCGATGAAATCAAAACGGGTAAACTCGTTCGCGTTCTCCAGGAGTTCGAATCTAATCCCCATCCAGTGAACCTGGTATATACCAGCCGCAAGCATATGCCTAAGCGAACACGAGTGTTCCTTGACGTCGCAACTGAAGCACTTAACAAGTTGGATTGTCTGAAGATGTAACTGATCTTGCGCTGTTTCCATGAAATGAGTTCTAGGTACATGCAGAGTGAAAGTGGCAAGGTGAATCTACAAATACAGAGCGACATCTCGTCACTTAACTTCTAACCCTCCATATATCAGCACTCTTGCAGTGTTGCTCCCAAAAAGTACAAATTCTGTCGAATTTTTACATCTTGTTTACGCCCCCCGTTTAAGTCTTTACGAATTTTTTACATGCTTCTGACTATGCTTCTCAGTGTCAATATGAGGAGCGAAGCATGGAATATCTGATGGAATTTTTATATCTCGCAGGCATGGGAATTTTCTTCCTGCTGGTCTGGGCTTTGGTGCTTGCCTGCGACAAATTGGGAGCAAAAGCATGAATCCCTTCTACATCCTGGGCACGGTGGTGGCTGCCGCCTTGTTCGTCTATCTGATCGCAGCCTTGTTGAATGCCGAGGAGCTGTGATGACTACGCAAGCAATTGTTTTATTGGTATTGTTTCTTGGTGTGCTACTGCTCTTGTCTTATCCTTTGGGTCGCTACATCGCCAGGATCGCCGATGACAAGGTTACAGTACCTGGCATGGGCTGGTTACGCTGGCTGGAAAAAGGTCTGTACCGTATCGCGGGCGTTAAAGCTGAAGCGGGCATGGGCTGGAAGCAATATGCCATCGCCTTGTTGATTTTTAACACCCTGGGTGCGCTGGCTGTGTATGCCGTGCAGCGCCTGCAAGTCTGGCTGCCTCTGAATCCGCAAAACATGGCGAATGTCAGCATGGATTCCTCCTTCAATACCGCCGTCAGCTTTGTCGCCAATACCAACTGGCAAGGCTATACCGGTGAAGCCACCATGAGTTACCTGACCCAGATGCTGGTCTTGGCCGGGCAAAACTTCTTTTCTGCGGCCACTGGCATTGCCGTGGTGTTTGCGCTGATACGCGGTTTCAGCCGCCATTCAGCCACATCCATCGGTAATTTCTGGGCCGATATTACCCGCTCCACCCTGTATCTCCTTTTGCCACTGTCTGTTGTTTTCGCGGTCTTCCTCATGGGCCAGGGCGTAATCCAGAATTTCTCTGGCTATAAAGATGTGCAGTTGATTGACCCGGTGACTTATAGTCAACCAAAGCTCGGTCCTGACGCGCAACCCTTGAAAGATGACAAGGGTGCACCCGTCATGGAAACCCTGACGACCTCAACACAGACTTTGCCTATGGGCCCGGTTGCTTCGCAAGAAGCAATCAAGATGATTGGTACGAATGGTGGCGGGTTTTTCAATGCCAACTCGGCACATCCTTATGAAAACCCCAGCTACCTGAGCAATTTCATGCAGATGATTGCCATCTTCCTGATCCCTGCCGCGCTGTGCTTTGCCTTTGGTCACATGGTCGGTGACATGCGTCAGGGCTGGGCGGTGCTGACAGCAATGACCGTCTTGTTCGTGGCCATGACGCTGACAGTGATGTTGTCTGAACAGCAGACCCATCCTGTGCTGGCCAGCATGAATATCGACCAGGCAACTTCAGCCCTGCAAGCCGGTGGCAATATGGAAGGCAAGGAAACCCGTTTCGGCATCAGCGCCTCCAGTCTGTTTGTCGCCGTGACTACGGCAGCTTCCTGCGGTGCTGTGAACGCCATGCATGATTCCCTCATGCCTATCGGTGGCCTGGTACCTATTGTACTCATGCAGTTTGGTGAAGTGGTGTTTGGTGGCGTCGGCAGTGGCCTGTATGGCATGTTGATCTTCGCGATACTGGCAGTGTTTATCGCCGGTTTGATGATAGGCCGCACACCAGAATACCTGGGCAAGAAAATCCAGGCATTTGAAATGAAGATGACTTCCATCGCCATCCTGGTGACACCGGTCTTGGTGCTGGCAGGCACGGCCATCGCGGTGATGTCGGAGGCAGGCAAGGCCGGTATTTTGAATCCCGGTGCCCATGGTTTTTCTGAAGTGCTGTATGCCTTTACTTCAGCGGCCAATAACAATGGCAGCGCCTTTGCTGGCCTGAGTGCGAATACGCCCTTCTACAACATCATGCTGGCGATAGCCATGTGGTTTGGCCGCTTTGCCATGATCGTGCCTGTGCTGGCGATTGCCGGTTCACTGGCGAGCAAGAAACGTCTGGAAGCCAATGCCGGCACCATGCCCACCCATGGCCCCATGTTCATTGCCTTGCTGGTTGGTACGGTGGTGTTGATCAGTGTGCTCAATTATGTGCCTGCCCTTGCCTTGGGCCCGGTCGTTGAACATCTGCAACTGATAGCGAAATAACGCACGAATTAATTTAAGCAGTCTGAGTGACAGCCGCATCTGGAATGCGCTTTCATTCAGACCCGCCAGTAGTTTAAGGGGATTAACATGTCACTTACCAGTATACAAAAGTCGATGGACAGCAAAGTCAATACAGCCGCCAAACCTGGCGCTGGACAAGCTGGCGACACCATGTCCGGCGGCAAGCCACGCTTGTCGCTATTTGATAGCAGCCTGATCATGCCTGCCGTCATCGATTCATTCAAAAAACTCAGCCCGCGCACGCAATTGCGCAGCCCGGTGATGTTTGTCGTGTATGTAGGCAGCATCATCACGACCATGTTGTTCGTGCAATCCCTGATGGGGCAGGGCGAAGCCAGCCCTGGCTTTATCCTGGCGATTTCTATCTGGTTATGGTTCACCGTCCTGTTTGCCAACTTTGCTGAAGCGCTGGCAGAAGGCCGCAGCAAAGCCCAGGCTGCTTCCCTGCGCGCATTGAAGCAAACGGTGATGGCCAAGAAACTGTCCATACCAAAACACGGCACCACCTGGCTGCCTGCCCAGGCCAATGATCTGCGCAAGGGTGATGTGGTACTGGTGGAAGCCAATGACGTCATCCCCATCGATGGTGAAGTCATAGAAGGTGTGGCGACAGTGGATGAAAGCGCCATCACCGGTGAATCTGCACCCGTGATACGGGAATCTGGCGGCGACTTTTCTGCCGTCACCGGCGGTACCCGCGTCTTGTCTGACTGGCTGGTGATGCGCGTGACATCCAACCCTGGCGAAGCCTTCATAGATCGCATGATCGCCATGGTAGAAGGTGCCAAACGCCAGAAGACCCCGAATGAAGTTGCCCTGACTATTTTGCTGGTGGCCCTGACCATCATCTTCCTGGCAGTGACAGTGACTTTGCTGCCTTTCTCGTTGTTCAGTGTGGATGCGTCCAAAGCAGCAGGGATTGCTTCAAGTCCTATTTCCATCACCGTTCTGATCGCCTTGCTGGTTTGTCTGATCCCCACCACCATCGGTGGTTTGCTGTCTGCGATTGGTGTGGCTGGCATGAGCCGTATGATGCAGGCCAATGTGATCGCCACGTCTGGCCGTGCGGTTGAGGCTGCCGGTGACGTTGACGTGTTGATGCTGGATAAAACCGGCACTATCACTCTTGGTAACCGTCAGGCATCTGACTTTTTCCCTGCACCTGGCGTGACCCTGCCACAATTGGCAGACTCTGCCCAACTGGCTTCACTGGCTGATGAAACGCCAGAAGGCCGCAGCATCGTTATTTTTGCCAAACAACGCTATAACCTGCGTGAACGTGAAATGGCCAGCCTGAATGCGACATTCGTGCAATTCACAGCCCAGACCCGTATGAGTGGTGTGGATATCGGTAACCGCCAGATACGCAAGGGCGCAGCAGATTCAGTCAAGAAATTTGTCGAATCCCTCGGTCGCCCCTTTCCTGCCGAACTCAGCAAGACCGTGGATGACATTTCACGTCGTGGTAGCACACCATTGGTGGTGGTGGATGACGGCAAGGTCATGGGCGCGATAGAGCTCAAAGATATCGTCAAGGGCGGCATCAAGGAAAGGTTTGCCGAGCTGCGCCGCATGGGTATCAAGACCATCATGATTACCGGTGACAACAAGCTGACTGCAGCGGCGATTGCTGCCGAGGCCGGTGTCGATGACTTTTTGGCTGAAGCCACGCCAGAAGACAAGCTCAAGCTGATACGCAGTTACCAGGCTGAAGGCCGACTGGTGGCCATGACGGGTGATGGTACCAATGATGCTCCGGCACTGGCGCAGGCTGACGTGGCAGTAGCCATGGCTTCGGGCACGCAGGCAGCAAAAGAGGCAGGCAATATGGTGGACTTGGATTCCAACCCTACCAAGTTGCTGGAAATCGTCGAGATAGGCAAACAGATGCTTATGACACGCGGTTCGCTGACGACTTTCTCGATTGCGAATGATATCGCCAAGTATTTTGCGATTATCCCGGCTGCCTTTGTTGCCACTTATCCACAGCTCAAGGCGCTGGATATCATGCACCTGACCAGCCCATCCTCAGCCATCATGTCTGCAGTGATCTTCAATGCCCTGATCATTGTCTTCCTGATCCCGCTGGCTTTGAAGGGTGTGAAATACCGCGCCATCGGTGCATCGCTGCTGTTGCACCGCAATCTGCTGATCTATGGTCTGGGTGGCATCATCCTGCCTTTTGTTGGCATCAAGTTCATTGATGTCATCCTGGCTTTGCTGCACCTGGCTTGATTTTATATTGCTCAATAAGGAATCATCATGAGTACTAATGCACACGCTGATACAAAACTAGACACTGCCCCTGACACCGGCAATTCAATTTTCCGTCCCGCCATCGTCTTGTTCGCCGGGCTGACGCTGGTGGTTGGTGTTATCTACCCTTATGCCATGACTGGCCTGGGCAAAGTCATCTTTAACGATCAGGCGGAAGGCAGCCTGATAGTGAAAGATGGTAAGACCGTGGGTTCTTCCCTGATAGGCCAGTCGTTTTCTTCGGCCAAGTATTTCTGGGGCAGGCCATCTGCAACTGGCCCTATGCCGAATAATGCCGGTGCATCCAGTGGTTCCAACTTTGGCCCTACCAATGTAGCGCAAGTGGATGCCATCAAAGGAAGGGTAGAAGCATTGAAAGCAGCTGACCCGGGCAATACCGCAAAAATCCCCGTTGATCTGGTGACGGCATCGGCCAGTGGCCTTGACCCTGACATCAGTCTGGCGGCTGCCAATTACCAGTTGGCCAGGGTGGCACGTGAACGCAAGCTGCAAGAGTCGCAAGTCAAGGCTATCATAGATCAACTGGCACAACATCCCGCCTTGGGTTTGCTGGGTGAGGCCAGGGTCAATGTGCTGGCTTTGAATCTGGCACTCGATAAGCTGACCAAGTAATTCAAGATAATAAGTACAATAAAAACCGATATGGCTACCAATAGCGAACAACGCCCTGACCCTGATGTCTTGCTTGCCCATGTGCAGGAGCAAGAACGCAGGGCCACGCGTGGCAAGCTGCGTATCTATTTCGGTGCATCCGCTGGCGTAGGCAAGACCTACGCCATGCTGACTGCCGCCCGCAAGCTGGTGGCCGAGGGCCAGCAGGTATTGGTCGGTGTCATAGAAACCCATGGCCGTGATGAAACAGCTGCCCTGGTCGATGGTCTCGAAGTCTTGCCACCCAAGTCCATAGCCTACCGCGATAAGATACTCAGTGAATTTGACATAGACACCGCGCTGGAACGTCACCCGCCATTGATCTTGATGGATGAGCTGGCGCATTCAAATACTGCAGGTTCCCGCCACCCCAAGCGCTGGCAAGATGTCGATGAATTGCTGAGTGCCGGTATCGATGTCTACACCACCGTCAATGTCCAGCATCTGGAAAGCCTGAATGACGTGGTCGGTGGCATCACTGGCATACGCGTCAATGAAACCCTGCCCGACAAGGTTTTTGATGAGGCTGATGAAGTCGTGCTGGTGGATATCCCGGCAGATGAATTGCTGGCCAGGCTCAAATCTGGCCGTGTTTACAAAGTGCAGCAGGCAGAACGTGCTGCCAAGAATTTTTTCCGCAAAGGTAATCTGATTGCCTTGCGCGAACTTGCCTTGCGCCGCACAGCGGACAGGGTGGAAGATGATGTACAGGCATACCGCATAGAAAAATCCATAGGTACGATATGGAAGACTGATGCCGCCTTGCTGGCCTGCATAGGCCCGCACGGTGATGCGAACCACCTGGTACGCAGTGCCGCACGTCTGGCCAGCCAGATGAGTGCAGAATGGCATGCCATCTATGTTGAAACTCCTCAATTGCAGCGTCTGCCTTCTGCACAGCGTGAACGCATATTAAAAACCCTGAAACTGGCGCAAGACCTGGGGGCGGCAACGGCGGTGTTAACTGGCAAGGATATTGCACTGGCCATTGTTGATTATGCGCACAGTCATAATTTTTCACGTGTTGTTCTAGGGCGCAACAGAAGCAACAAATGGCGTTTTGCGTGGCAGCAAACTTCCAACCTGAAAAATATAGCCGACTATGCACCCGACCTTGATTTGATCGAAGTCGGCAAGGCCAATGCAGATCTTGCAGAGGCGGACGATGACAAAGGCGTGATGCTGAGCAGGGTTAGCCAGTTCGCCAGCCCTCGTGTGCCACCAAGGCACTGGCGCTATGTCTACGCCGTGCTGGCAAGCATAGGCACCGGTCTGATCGCTACACCACTGTTTGAAGTGTTCAATCTGGTCAATATAGCCATGTTGTTCTTGCTGACTGTTGTGTTAGTGGCCGTGAAATTCGGGCGTGGTCCTTCTGTCGTCTCGACGATAGTTGGTATTGCTGTGTTTGACTTCTTTTTTGTGCCGCCGCGCTTTTCCTTTGCTGTCAGCGACTTGCAGTATTTGATGACCTTTGCCGTCATGCTGCTAGTGGGCCTGATCACCGGTCACCTGACTGCCGATCTGCGTTATCAGGCCAGGGTGGCGGCACACAGGGAATCGCGCGCAAGGGCTCTGTATGAATTTGCCCGCGATCTTTCTGGCGTATTGCTGGCTGAACAAATTTCAGAAACCACCCAGGTCATCATACAAAGAGCTTTTCGAGCCCAGGCAACCTTGCTTCTGCCTGACGATGCCGGACGCCTGCAGACCCCGGCCAATTTGGTGGCCGGCCTGGACATGGGCATAGCACAATGGGCTTTTGACAAGGTAGAAGCAGCAGGCATAGGTACAGATACCCTGCCCGCCAGCAATTTCTTTTACCTGCCGCTGGTGGCACCCATGCGTACCCGTGGTTTGCTGGCGATACAGCCAGAGAGCAAGCGCTGGATCATGATCCCTGAGCAAAGACAGCAACTCGATACCTTTGCCGCCCTGGCGGCGATAGCGCTGGAACGCGTGCACTATATCGAAGTCGCGCAAGATGCCCTGATCCACATGGAATCCGAACGCCTGCGCAATTCCTTGCTGGCAGCCTTGTCGCATGACTTGCGTACACCTTTAACTTCGTTGGTAGGCATCTCTGAATCCCTGGCCATGTCGAAACCCGCGCTGGCAGATGCACAACTGCAAATGGCGCAAGCCCTGCGTGACGAGACCCTGCGCCTCAGTGCACTGGTGACAAATTTGCTCGACATGGCAAGGATAGAAAGCGGCGAAGTAAAACTGAATTTGCAGTGGCAGACCTTTGAAGAAGTGGTCGGTACTTCCTTGCGTATCTGTAGTGCGCAATTGCAGAATCACAAAGTGGAAACCCGTTTGTCGCCGACCTTGCCACTCATCAATTTTGATGCCGTGCTGATAGAGCGTGTATTGTGTAACTTGCTGGAGAACGCTGCAAAATATACGCCCGCTGGCACCGTCATCAGCATCGCAGCCGAGCTCAATGGCAGCATGCTGGAAGCCATGGTCTATGATAATGGGCCGGGACTTCCAGCCGGGCGTGAGGAAGCTGTATTTGAAAAATTTACCCGTGGTGAACGCGAATCTGCCTTGCCAGGCGTGGGTCTGGGGCTGGCGATTTGCCGTGCCATCATACAGGCGCACAAGGGTACCATGCATGCTGGCCACTCTCCTGGAGGCGGTGCCTGCATCGTCTTTGATCTGCCTTTGGGAACGCCGCCTGCCATGCCAGAATCAGAAGAAGAAAACAAATGACTAGCCATACATTGAATGGAGCCACGGTTGCCATGCCAGTTGCATTGCTGGTAGAGGATGAACCGCAAATACGCCGCTTTGTGCGCAATGCGCTGGAAGAAGAGGAGTGGCAGGTATTTGAATCTGCCAATCTGCAACGCGGCCTGGTAGATGCGGGTACACGCCAGCCCGACCTCATCGTGCTTGATCTGGGCTTGCCTGACGGTGATGGAATCGACTTTATCAAAGATGTACGCAAATGGTCGAGCATACCTATTATTGTTTTGTCTGCGCGCGTCAGTGAACAAGAAAAGATCAAGGCACTTGATGCCGGTGCAGACGATTACCTCACCAAGCCATTTGGCGTTGGTGAATTGCTGGCACGTGTACGAGCCACTTTCAGGCGCCAGCGCCAGCCTGGTGTCAGCCTTGACGGCATCGTCCAGTTTGGTGATGTCAAGGTCGACATGAAAGCCCGCCTGGTCACCAAGGCGGGCAATATGGTGAAGCTGACTCCGACAGAGTTCCGGCTGCTGATGGTGCTGGTCACCAATGTTGGCCGCGTCGTCACCAACCCGCAATTATTGCGTGAAGTCTGGGGACCCAGCCATTCCGAGAGTGGTCATTACTTGCGCATTTACATGGGTCATTTGCGCCAAAAACTCGAAGATGACCCGGCACAACCGCGTTATCTTTTGACGGAGACAGCCATAGGCTATCGATTGCTGTTACCCACTTAATTTAAAAATTTTATGCTTATCAACTGGCAGCTTGCAAAGCTCGCCGGTGGGATGTTTGCATCCTTGAATTATTGCATTAACGATTTTCATGTGCCTATTTTGATCTGCAGTGACGTAAATTCTGCAGCAAAATGCGCATCAACCAGAACGACATTGTCGTTATTTTTGTAAGGAAGTAGTATGAAAAAATTAGTTATGGCAACAGCGATCAGCACAGTTTTTTTTGCAGGCTATGCCAGCGCAGAAGATGCCAAGCCTGAGCATGAAGTCAGCTTTAATGCAGCAGTGACTTCTGACTATCGCTATCGCGGTATTTCACAAACTCGCTTGCAAGCTGCTATCCAGGGTGGTGCCGACTATACAAATAACCCTAGCGGCTTTTATGCAGGTGCATGGGCTTCGACCATCAAATGGACCAAGGATGCCGGTGGTGGTGGCGATGTAGAAATTGATTTGTATGCAGGCAAGCGCGGTGAAATCAGCAAGGACATAGGCTATGACGTAGGCGTACTCAGCTACGTTTATCCATCAAATGGCCTGGCTGTGAGCGCCAACACCACGGAAATTTATGGTCAGCTTTCTTACGGCCCGACCTATGCCAAATACTCACATTCTGTGACTAATCTGTTTGGTTTTGCCGACAGTAAAAACAGTGGCTATCTGGACCTGGGCGCAAACGTGGAAATCACCACTGGCCTGACGCTGAACCTGCATGCCGGTCACCAGCAAGTGAAGAACAACGGTGCTTACAGTTATACAGACTGGAAGCTGGGTCTGACCAAGGACTTTGGTATCGTAACAGGTGCTGTAGCCGTCATCGGTACCAATGCCGGTGAAGTCGCTTATGCATCACCAGCCAATGGCAAGTTCCTCGGCAAGACCGCGTTGGTAGTCACGGTTAGCAAGACATTCTGAGTGTGAGCCTGGTGAGCCAGAGGCAGTTCTGGCTCACTCAATGGTCACCAGGTATAGCCTGAGTAAATCTATAGGGTGCGCTGTGCGCTCTGTCTTCATTGTCAGAATTTTTGAAGAGACGATTTCTTCATGAGCATCTGCACGTGCATAAAAAAAGGTGCGCATGGCGCCCCCTACAAAATACTGACCTCGTCTTACGGCGCAGGGCAATCATGGTAAATAGATTGCTCTGTAAAGATTTTTCAGAGGCATATCATCCGTTTCGTCGAGATAAATGAATTTGATATGCGAAAGGTGTTGGGATAACTGGCTGACACACCTCTGGCTTTGTGTGCAATCAATTTTATCTATAGTGATCAGCACTGGTAAATTCTTATTTGTACTGCGTGCCAGCCGGATGCATTTATAGAGTTTTGCCTGTTTTTCTTTATCCCATGATTTAGCTTCTGTATGACATACCAACAGATTACATTTCGATAAGACGTAGGTGGCATCTGTATAAAACGGTTTGGGAATATCCATCACAATATCGTGGAAGTCTGTGCGTCCATGCATTAACTCTCCCGCCACGGCATCAGAAGTAAGTGTACCGGGTCTTGCGCCAGATTTCATCTCCTGGCGCGACCATGCAATATTCTCAGCTTCTTTCCGGTATTGGTTAGCCTGCTTTCTCTCGCAGTTCTGTTTTAGCAATAATACATTTCTACCGGCCAGTGCCCTGCGCTCGGCAAGCTTGCTGGCTGCGCTGTCAGCAGCGTTTGAAAAATCTGAGGTAACTATCGCCAGTATCATGATAGACACAACTCTGGCAGATTTCTGGTAAGCCTGGACGTTGTGGAAAATTGCGCAGACATGCCAGACAGCAGGTCTTGCACTGCCAGCAAAATCAGTATCAAGGCCAGCAATTTTTGCAAACTCATGATCAGTGTGGCATAGTATTTTTGCCGCAGCCGCTGCGCAAACGGCAGTGCAATTAATACCTGCAAGAGACATGTAAAGATAAGCGCCAACACGCATTCCTTCAACCAGCCATTACAGGCATTACTGCAGGCCTGGTAAAACATGAGCGAAGAAAGGGATACCGCAGCCAGTAAACCAGCAGAAAAGCCAAAGCCTGATTCGTTTGTTTTTTCCGTCGGTCTGACTCCTATGAATAGACTGGCAGCAATGACCAGAATTATCAGGCCAGAGCCTGTCTGCAAGGTCTGGCTTTGTATCTGCATATGAGCAAGCAGGGCAAAACCAGACAAAGTCATGGCGCTGTAAGCTATCGCGGCAATCAGGATGTGTTTCATTGCGTGCGGCATTATGCTATCGGTATTCGCAGCCCCTATTTTTAGTGGCTGGCAAATACCTTAGTGGACAAGGCCTGCATGGCCTTGATCGTCATGGGATGGGCAGCCGGATATTCACAGACGGACAATCCATCCTGATAGGCCTGATGAAAACTGCCGCCGCAGAACAGGGGATAGGGAAATAATTCCGCAGCGTCCAGCTTGCTAACAAAATTCTTTACCCTGCTCACTTTATCAGCGGCTGCCTGAACGTCCCTGCAACTCATGACTACCAGAGTGCGCATGCGCGGGTTTTCTGCCTGTGCGAACTGTATGCGTGTGCTCAGCTCTTGCTCTTGCAATTGCGCCAGTTGATCAAGGTCGATCACCAGTATCGTGACATGGGCTGCCTCCAATGCGCTACGGCTGCCCATGCAGTCGCGTGCTTCTGCATCAATGACTATATCCTGGTATTGAAAGCCCAGGTTTTCCAGTTCCGCCTGCATGCCCTTTCCACTGACCCGGCGTACGGTCACAGGTGTGCAGTCAGCAGTGCGGCGACGCGCACGGCTCCAGTCCAGTGATGAATGACGGGCATCGTTATCCAGCAAGATAAGTTTTGAACCGGATTGTGTTCTCAAAGTAGCGAGGTTGTCAGCCACGATGGATTTGGCGCAATCTCCCGCGCCATGTGCAATGGTGATGATCATAGTGTGTCTTGATGTAAGTGTTCAGCGCACCATGCGCAGGGTACGGATATTGTGGATGACAGGGCTGGGCAAACTCCTGGCTTTGACTGGCAAAGACAAATCCGCCAGCCTCTCCAGTTCATGTGCGAGTTTGATTTTTCCGGCCAGGGACATGGCTGTCATGGGCAGGCGCAGTTCTTCCTGTATCAAACCCTGCATCGCCAGTGCCGCCTTGACGGGTGCAGGATTTGATTCAGAAAACAGCAGACGTATCAGGTTCTGCATTTCAGCAAACAGAGCTTGCGCTTCGGGAAAATAATCAGCGCGCAGAAGTTCATACAATTGCACGAACAGATCAGGCCGTACGTGCGCCGCAGCAGAAATAGCGCCCTGGCCGCCCATGCTCAAGGTATCGAGCAACATGGCATCGTCACCGCACAAGACTTTCAGATGACTGCAATTCACCAGCCCCATCATTTGCGTCAGGTTGCCACTGCTCTCTTTGATGGCAACGATATTTTTTTGCTTCTCAAGCGCGATCACGGTGCTCAGGTCTATATTCACCCCCGTCCTGGCGGGGACGTTATACAGGACGATATCTTTCTCAGTCGCTTTGGCAATACTCTCAAAATGCAGACGCACACCTTCTTGCGAAGGACGCAGATAAGATGGCGCACTGACTAGAAATCCCTGCAGATGCTGGTCATCATAGGCCTGCACTTTTTCTGCCAGCAAGCGCGTATCGCTGCCACTGATGCCCATCAGCACAGGGCAGGAATTTTTCGTCACTTCAAGCATGGCAGTCAGCAGCTGTTTTTGCTCATTTTCAGTCAGCGTCGCGGCCTCACCAGTAGTGCCACAGACCACGAGGCCGTGTATGCCAGCGGCCATCAATTGGGTAGCCAGTTGCTGTACTTTATCCAACTCAGGCTTGCCGTTCTTAAATGGCGTGACGAGCGGAACCCAGATGCCTTCATAGATAGACATAATAATTTCTTTTTAAAAAGATGGGAGTGACCGGAATGTTTTAAATCAGGCCGCCAGCAGCGGTGTGATTTTCCCGAATTCAGCCTGTGGCAAGGCGCGCATGATGTGGCTGATGATAGTATCGACCGAGGACTTGCTCAGGCATAGCCACACCTTCATTTTGCTGGCATGGTCTATCGGCTTGACGCGCATGAACAAGACCAGGTCACCGCAGGATTTGAGTATCAGATGACGTAATTCAGTGATGCTGGCTGAGTCGACGGTAATACGCATGACGAAATCATTTTGTACTAATTTCGCTGACGTTTTATAGGTGACTACAGGCTGGTGCAGGGCATAGGCGCTTTTGCGCTCGCGATTATTTTCAAATAAAAATTTCTCGCGTTTGCAGGATGTTAAGACGTCTGAATAATTTTCAGAGGTGTGACCGGGGTACTGATTCATCGTAATCTCGTGCTGTTTGACACAATTCAAGATTAGCAGCCACAGCGTAAAGATTCTCTAAAAAATAGAGGGGGAAATCGTAAACGTGATGTAAATTCTTTTCATCTGCCTGTGATCTCTTTTGCTTTTACTCTTTCGCTTCATTGAGCAATTGCGTCAGGGTTCCATGCAAGCTCTCTGCCTGTATGGGCTTGTGCATCAATATCAGTTTGGCCGCTTTTGCATCACCTGACAATTGCGGCGAGGCATCACCAGTAATCAGTATTGCAGGAATATGATGATTGAATTCTTCGCGCAGATTGGCGATAACGTTGATGCCGTTTTCATTGAGTTTCAGACGGTAATCACAGATCAGCAAATCAGGAATCTTGATTTCTTCGCTGCATAGTGCCAGCGCATCAGCACCCGTGGTAGCGGTGATGACGCGTGCATCCCATCTCTCCAGCAAGGCGCGCATGGCCGTCAGTATGCTTTCGTCATCATCAATCACGACAATCAGGGCTTGCAGCAGGGAAGCGCTGTTGCTGGCCTTGCTGCGGCCATGCTTGTCTGTCACTTCCTGGCTGGCAGCGAGTGGCAGGCTGATGGCAAATGTCGAGCCCTGACCAGGTTGAGATTGTAATTTGATGGGAATATGCAAGAGACGCACCAGTCTTTGTACGATAGCGAGGCCCAATCCCATGCCTGCGGTGCTGCGTCTGGATTCTGATATTGACTCTACCTGGAAGAACTCTTCAAAGATGGTTTCCTGGTCATGTTTCGAAATACCTATGCCGGTATCTTCAATGGCGATTTGCAACTGCTGATCAAACTCCATGCATCTGACTACGACCTGGCCATCCGGGGTATACCGCAGTGCATTCGCAATCAGATTGCGCAGTATCTGTTCGACCAGGTCGGCATCACTATTAACGATGACCATGCTGTGATGGATTTCAAAATGCAGGCCCTTGGCTATCGCCTGGGGAGTGAATTCCACGTCGAGTTTGCCGAGCACTTCGGCAATCGCAAATTCCTGTAATTGCGGTTCGACGATTTGCGCATCCAGACGTGACAGGTCCAGCAGATTCGCAAACATATCATCCATGGTACGTGCGCAGTTTCTGAGATTGTTCACGACAGGGCGCACGGCGGCTGGCAGCTCAAAATTAAACAAGGCACCGAGATAAAGATTCAGCGCATGCATGGGTTGGCGCAAATCATGACTGGCAACGGCCAGGAAGCGTGTCAGTTCGCTTTGTTGCGCTTCTTGCCGCCTGTTCACTTTCAGCAAGGCCTGGTTGATTTTCTCGAGTTCTTCTTTTTGTGCCTGTATTTCCACAGTTCTCAGCCTGATTTCAGTTTCCAGTGCCCGCTTCTGGCGTTTCAGGGCGCGCACATGCCAGGTATAAGCAGCAGTAATAAGAGCCAGGGCTAGCAGGGCCAGCGTCAGCCAGAACCAGATGTCTTGCCCGTAGGGTGATATTACGCCAGCGACAGGCGCGGCCGCCCTGGCTACTTGCCAGGGGCAAGCCAGCATGGCAAAGACTGTTAGCAGACGATTGTGGAAAATTGACATCTCGAGGGCATGCGGGGCAAATAAGATGAAATAAGTCCTCAGTATACAGTCTTGAGCAAAATTCCTGCCCTGAATGCTAAAAAGCCCCACATTGTTATCCAATGCAGGGCTTACCTCGATAGTAGTGTGGCTATTTTTAGTATAACCAGAGTTTGTCAGCATCGAGTTGCAGATAATACTCACCTGGACTGAGCTTGAACGGCGAATACGCCCGCAAGCCGCCTTCTGTCTGCCCAAACAGGCATTCCCAGCGGTCACCCAGGTACATGCAAGTCGTCAGCGGCAATTTAATGGCATTTTCAGTATGGCTGTCGGTAATCTTGACTTTTTCCAGACGGATGATGGCGGTGACTTCTTCGCCCACATTCTTGCCGCGTACGATGGCTTTCAATTGTTCGCCATTAACACTGATGGTGGCAGTGTCGCCATTGCGCTGGACCAGTTTGCCTTTGAGTTTGTTATTGCTGCCCATGAATTCGGCAGTGAACAAGGTGTCTGGTGTTTCATACATGCTCTGTGGCGTGCCCTGCTGTTCTATGACGCCATTGTTCAATAACAGGATGCGGTCAGAGATCGCCATTGCCTCGCCCTGGTCATGCGTCACCATCAGGGCTGACAGATTCAGCCTGACGATCAGTTCACGCAAGAAGGCGCGTGCTTCTTCACGCAACTTGGCATCCAGATTCGACAGCGGTTCATCCAGCAGGATAACTGGCGGGTTGTACACCAGCGCACGGGCAATCGCCACACGCTGTTGCTGGCCGCCTGACAATTGATGCGGGAAACGTTCACCCAGATGACCCAGGCCAAGTTGGCCCAATACATCCTTGACCTTGTCATTGATTTCGCTGGTGCCCAGCTTGCGCAGCTTCAAACCGTAGGCAACGTTATCGAATACTGTTTTATGTGGCCACAAGGCATAGGACTGGAATACCAGACCCAGGTTACGCTGTTCTGCTGGTACTTCCAGACCTTTGCTGCCATCAAAGATGGCGCGCTCACCTAGCGTGATGGTACCAGTCTTGGGCGATTCCAGTCCCGCTACTGCGCGCAGCAGCGTCGTCTTGCCGCTGCCTGAAGGGCCGAGCAAGGCGACTACTTCGCCGCGCTGCAAGTTCATCGACACCCCTTTGAGGATGGGGTTGGCGGTGGCACCGGAACCATATTCCAGGGTTAAATCTTGTACGCTTAATTCAGACATAGTGTGCTCTCGTATTTTTTGTATTGCTATGTAATAGATTTTTATAGGACTTGGTCAGTGACTAACTTAGTGGCTTAGTTTCACGCCAAAGCGCAAAGCCAGGCCCAAACCTATGGCAACCAGGGTGATATTGATGAAGGACAAAGCCGCCACCAGGTCAACAGAACCACCTGCCCACAGCGAAACGATCAATGCACCAATGACCTCAGTGCCCGGCGATAGCAAGTACACACCCGTTGAATATTCACGTTCAAAAATCAGGAACACCATCAGCCAGGCACCCAGTAAACCAAATTTGACCAATGGCAGAGTCACATCACGTGTGACCTGGCCACGGCTGGCACCGACGGCACGGGCTGCTTCTTCCAGTTCAGGGCCAACTTGTAGCAGGGCCGTGGAAATCAGGCGCAGACCATAAGCCATCCACACCACGGAATAGGCAATCCATACCGAGAAAATGGTGGAACGCAGGGCGCGCAATTGCGGTATGACATTTTCTATCAACCAGATACAGAAGGCATTATCAAAACCCTTGAGACCACCTTCCAGCCAGCTGGGCACAAACAGGAACACCCACAGGAAAGACAGGCCAGCCAGCAAACCAGGAATCGCACGCGGCACCAGCACGCTATAGTCGAGCAGGCGGGTAATGCCATCCGGTTTGCGGTGCATGGCCAGGGCAATGCCGGCATAACAGATCACTGCCAGCGCACCACCGATAATACCGATCAGCACAGTATTGAAAATGCCACGCATCAGGGAAGGTTGTTCCAGGATGTCGCGGAAATGCTGAAGCGTGATCACGTCAGCCAGTTTCACGCCCTCACCCCAGTAAGAGACAAAGGCGCGCAGGACTATGCCTGACAATGGCAGCACGATAGTAAAGATCAGCCAGGCAGCCAAAACAGCAAAAGCCAGCCATTTCCATTTACCGAGTGGCAGTGGCTTCTGGCGTGAACCTTTGCCCTTGATCGATACATATTTATTGGCTGATTTTAACAACCAGCGCTGTACCATGACCAGCGGCATGGTCACCGCGACCAGGCAGACAGCGGCAGCCGCCATCAGGTGATAAGACGGCGTCCCCAGCTTGTTGGTCAGCTTGTACAGGTAAGTCGCCAGCACCAGATGGCCTTCCGGGTCGCCCAGCACCAATACCAGACCAAAGACTTCAAAGCCAAGGAAGAACACCAGCACAGCAGCAAAAGCCAGCGCTGGCATGATCATGGGTAGCGACACATGCATGGCGACCTGGAAAGGCGAAGCACCTGCTACCCGTGCTGCTTCTTCCACGTCCGAGCCCAGGCTCTTCAGGGCCGCAGATGAATACAGGTAGACGTGTGGCACATGAGTCAGGCCAGCGATCAGGACTATGCTGAAGAAGGAATAAATATTCCATGGTTCAACACCCGTCATTTGCTTGACCCACAGGGTATAGAAACCTACCGGCCCCATGGATACGACATAACCAAAGCCCATCACCATGGGCGAAACAAAGATAGGCACCAGTAACATCGGTTCTATCCAGCTACGGCCTGGCAAATCGGTACGTATCATCAGGAAGGCCAGCAAGGCACCCAGTGGGACGGCTATGCCAGCCAGGCCAGAAGCCAGGATCAAGCCATTCCAGAATGCCTGGCGAAAGTCAGGATCATCAAAGATGAAGCGATACGAATCCAGGCCCAGTTCTTTTACCGGTGAAAAGAAGGGGGCATTCAAAAAACTCTGGAATAAGATCAGTGATAGCGGCGTAAAAATCGCCAGCAGCGTCAGGGTCACAACCAGGCCACGCGGCCAGTTGAATTGCGACCACCGGCTGCGCGGAGGTAGACTCAGGGTGCTCATGCTTAGCCCAATATCAAGGGTTGAGATTCATTCAGGATGCTAATAGCCAGACAGGCTGTGCGGGGTAAATGTCCCGCAGGAAGAGTCGATAGGCACCGTACCGTTTGGAACAGCACGGTGCCCGCAGACTTATTTTTTGCCTGCAGCTTCTTTCCATTGTTTCAGGAAAGCGAGGCGTTTGTTTTGATCAAGGTATTGCAATAACATCGGGTTCACCGGCAAAGGTTTGAGGCCTATGCCTATGAGTTTTGCCAGGTCAGAATAAGTGGTTTCACCCTTGACGTCCGCACGTATCGCATACAGCTTGGCTTCATTGGCAATCATGGTCTGACCACGTTTCGACAAGGTGTAATCCAGCCACAGCTTGGCTGCATTCGGATGCTTGGCTGCCTTGCTGATGAACATCACGCGTGACAATACCAGTGTGTAATCTTTAGGAATTTGTACGCCTATAGACGGGTCTTTGGCGGCACGTACCAGGGCATAAGAGCCGAGGATGTTATAGCCCAGCAGGTTTTCGCCTGAGGACAGGCGCTCGAGCATGGTGCCGGTAGAAGACTGCACGCGTACTGCGGCATTGCCAAAGGCTTTGGCCAATTCCCAGAAATCTTTGTTTTCACGGCTGTCCTGGGTGATGAACATGAAACCTACGCCAGATTTTTCGATGTCGTAAGTGGTGACCTTGTTCTTGAATTTATCCAGCTTGCTGTTGATCAGCTTGGCAAATTCTGCATGGGTTTTTGGTACTTCATCAGCACTCACCAGGCGTTTGTTATAAACGAAGACCGCTGGTTCAAAAGTCGTGCCGTAAGCAGAATTATTCCAGATCGCCCATTGCGGTATGCCGCTGATTTCTGGCGACGCGTACACCATGCCATAGCCGTCAGAGACCAGCTTGGTTTGCAAATCCATGGCAGATGACCACATCAGATCAGCGCTATTACCGCCAGCCGCCATTTCCGAGATATAGCGGTTATACACTTCGGTAGAATTCATGTCATTGTATTCAACCTGCACATCCGGATACATGGTACGGAAATCCTTGATCAACGGTTCCACAGCCTTGGTATCAGTCGCGCTATAGATGACCAGCTTGCCTTCTTTTTTTGCGCCATCGACGATCTTGCTGTAGTCAGCTGGATAACCGGCGGGTGCCTGTGCCTGGGCGTTCAACATCATGATGCTACCCACAGCGATGGCGGCCATGCTTTTAACGAAGTAATTTTTTGCTTGCATTTGTCTTCTCCTGTTATTGCTTATTTATCAGTTTATTGTTGCGTTCTACGAAGTAATACGGGCTTGCTACTGACAGCTGCGATGTGATCTGTGAAATCCGTTCAACGCACCATGCCAAATTCTTTTGCTTGCAGACGGTAATTCGCGACTGCTTTTTGTATGTACTCAGTCAGTTCCTTGCCTGTCATGGCGAAGGGGAACAAACCGTGGATTTTTCTTTGTTCATCAAAGGCCGGGGTATTCATGGCGTGCTGGAAATAGCTGACCCATTTTTGATAATCCTTGTCGCTGACCTGTGGCCCCATATACACGCCACGGATAATCGGCCAGGTCACGTCAAATCCCTGTTCACGCGCGGTAGGCACATTCGCCAGCGGGCCGGGCAGGCGCGCATCGGACAAGATGGCCAACACCCTTATCTTGTCATCACGGGCATGCAGGCTGGCTTCCGAAGCATCACCGGAAACCGCTTGTACATGGTCAGCTAGCAGGGCGGTGAAAGATTCACCACCGCCTTCAAAAGCCACCAGGCGCATGGTTTTGGAATCTATTCCGGCCTGTTTGCCTATCTGCGCCATCTTCAACCAGTCCTGGCTACCGACGGTGCCACCGGCACCGATGGCGATATTGGCGGGCTTGCTCTTGATGGCATCCATCAATTCGCGCAGGTTTTTGTAGGGGGAATCCTTGCGTACTGCGATCATGCCGTAGTCGGTACCGATAGCAGCTACCCAGCGCACATTGCTGGCATCCGATTTACCAAATTTGCCTTCTGCCAGATTCAGCAGCGAACCGCCGGAATAGGCAACCAGGGTATTTCCTTCGGCTTTTCTCTGGGAAATGATGGTGGTCCAGGCGATAGCACCTACGCCACCAGGCAGGTAATTGATTTGCATGGGCTGGCTGGCCGTCGCCGCTTGTGCCAGCTTGCAGGTCAAGTCCATCCCACCACCGGGTTTTGCCGGGACTATGCAGGTGGCAGCTTCATGCTTTTCAGTTGCCGGTTCTGGCTTGACGGCACCCGCCTGCAGGCAGGCCAGCAGGCTGCTAAGCAGGAAAGTCAGATGGGTGGGCCGGATATGCATGATTAGACCATAGGCTAAGGGTTACATGGATAATACCGAAATGAAACTTTCAGTAGGCTTTCACAAAATAGGAGTCTATTGCAACTGTAGCTTACCGCAATATCGCGCCATTTTTACCAACGATGATCAGCTCTACAAAATGCGAGCCATCATGGTCCTTGGGGCCATAGCTGACTTCCACACCGCCCAGGTCAACATTGCGCATGCTTTCCAGCGCCTGCAGCAATTTCTTTGAATCTGGATTATTACCGGCACGGCGCAAGGCTTCGGCCATTAATTTTGCGGCAACATAACCTTCCAGTACAGCATAGGACAAAGGTGGCGGATTTTTGCTGGATTTCAGCACTTTTTGCAACTCTTTGACGACAGGTATGCCTATGTCACGTGGATAAGGCATGACTTGCATGACCCCTATGCCACGTCCTTCTGCCCCCAAAGACTTGAAGAAATCATCGGAATTGACATTCGAGAGCATCAAAAATTGCAGTCTTTGCCCCAATTTTTGCATTTGCCGGATGAAGTCAGCGCAGGCTGCCGGTGTACATGCCATCAATACCGCTTGCGGGGACGCTGCCGCGATACTGGCAACGGCTGCATCGACTTTCATTTCTTTTCTGTCGTATTTGGCGATGACAGTGGCGCGCATATTGCGCTTTTCCAGATTGCTGACAAAACCATTCAAGCCATCTTTGCCAAAGCTGTCATCCTGATGCAGGATGGCGACCTTGCTGATACTCAGGTCAGCCAGCGAGACCACCATCTTGGCCGCCTCATCCTGGTAGCTGGCCCGCAGATTGAATACCTGGGCGTGCAGCGGCTGATGCAGGCTTTGTGCGCCGGAAAAAGGGGCGATCAAAGGTATCGCATATTTGTCCAGCAGCGGCAGGATGGCTTCTATGGTAGGGGTGCTGCGGTAACCAAACAGGGCAATCGCATGGTCTTCATTGATGAGTTTCAGGGTATTTTCTTTGGTCAGCGCCGGATCGCGCTTGTCGTCATAGCTGATGAATTCTATGGTTTTGCCATGTATACCACCCTGACGGTTCAACGCGTCGAAATATAACTGGGCCCCTTCGCGGTTTTCCTTGCCGGTGGCCTGGCCGGATAGTTCTACCGATTGGCCAATGACGATCTTACCCTCTGCGCTGGCTAGGGCAGGGCAGATGAAACAGGCGAGCAGGAAGAAACTGAGGCGTAAGGGCTTCATGATGGTAGTCTCCGGAATTTTTTTTGTAAGGGAGCATAGAGCCGGGGAGCTTTCAGTTTGCTTGCAGTCAGGGGGTTTGAGAGATTTTTGGGAAGTTAGCCGTACAGTGAACGTACGCGAGCTTTGGTTTGATTCTTGATTCAAACTGCAATCTCAATTACGTCATTCCACCGGGCTGGCGCTCCAGCGACGTTTGTCGAATTGCCGTACTTTGATCAAAGCAATTACCCTTCGTGGATACAAGCCGGGTCTCGGCCCGGCAGCCGAAATACTTTCTTTGCGTCGCCAAAGAACGTATTCAAAGAAAGGCGACCCAGGCGTCGTCGCCCCTGCGGGGTCCCCGCTTGTGCAGTACAAAAAATGGGAAGATCCGAAACTCGCCTACGGCTCAAACATCGGCTCTTCTTGATCCATTTTCTGTACCGCACAAGCGGCGTCGACACATGGGAACTGCAGAAAGTCAAAAGCAACGTCAATGCATCCTCTATCCAGATTGCTCCGCGTATTGCAGCCCAACAAATCAAAAAGGACGCTTAAGCGTCCTTTTGTTGTCAGCAAAGTACCGCTCTCCTACAACTTAAACACACTCACCGTCTGCACCAGCGCCTGCGATTGTTCTTGCAAGCCTTCGGCGGCGGCAGCAGCCTGTTCTACCAGGGCGGCGTTTTGCTGGGTCATTTCATCCATCTGGGTGATGGCGAGGTCGATTTGTTCTATGCCTGTGCTTTGTTCGGCGGTGGCGGTGACAATTTCTGACATGATGTCGGTGATGCGTTTGACGCTGGCGACGATGTCGTTCATGGCTTTGCCGGCATGGCCAGCCAGTTCATTACCGGCATCGACCTGTTCTACGCTACTACCTATCAGGCCTTTGATTTCTCTGGCGGCGGTGGCGCTGCGCTGGGCCAGGTTACGGACTTCGGCGGCGACTACGGCGAAGCCGCGGCCTTGTTCGCCAGCGCGGGCGGCTTCGACGGCGGCGTTCAGGGCCAGGATATTGGTCTGGAAGGCGATGCCGTCAATGACACCGATAATTTCTGAGATTTTGCGGGAACTGATATTGATGGCTTCCATGGTATGGATGACCTGGTCGACGATACCGCCACCTTCGGTGGCTACCTTGCTGGCATCATTGACGAGTTGGTTGGCTTGCCTGGCGCTGTCAGAATTCTGTTTGACCGTACCTGTCATCTGCTCCATCGACGAAGCGGTTTCCTCCAGGCTGGAAGCCTGGGTTTCGGTACGTGCTGACAAATCCACATTGCCCTTGGCAATATCATGGGTGCCATTATTGATGTTCTCTATGCTGTCCCTGACGTTGCCGACTATGTCTATCAGGCTGACGCGCATGTCTTCCAGTGCCTGCAACAGACGTCCGGTTTCATTATGACCACTGGCATCAGCGGGGTAACGCAGGTCGCCACTGGCGATATGCTGGGCCACTACGATGGCGTGTTCCAGCGGCACACTGACTGAGCGCGCAATGGCCCTGGCAAACAGGCCTGCCACGCAGATAAGTGCCAGCATGGAGATGATCATGGTCCATCTGAGCTGGTAGAAATCGCTGATGCGCTGATCCAGTATGCCGTGCAATTCCTTGGTCGCATCCGCATTCAACTGGAATTGTGTATCGATGGCACGGGTAGTCACCTGTACATATTCTACCGATGAAAACTCCAGTGCCTCGGCCTTGGCAATTTTTTCAGTGGCCAGTGTCATCGCGCCTGTGGCTTGTCCTGTGGCTTCTTTCATGATGGCGCCGAGTTTTTTCTCGATATCAGGATTGCTGAGCACGGCTTTACTGAAAGAATTGTTCATTTGCTGGGTACGATCCTGGGAACGGGCGATAAGATCAGACACGACCATCTTGTCTTCCAGCGTGGCTTCTTTTTTTGTCAGCAGGCCCGCACCTTTGGCACGCATGCGCCCCAGTTCTTCAGTCAGATAGGGCTGGATATAGTACATCGCCTGTATCAATTGATAGCTATCTATATTGGGGTCAAGGCTGAGGCCGTAATAGTCGCCGATAAGATCATTTACCAGCAGCAATTTGGGTACCAGAGCACTATGGGCCTGGTAACTGGCAGGTACGGCAATACTGGCTTTTGTCACCTGTTCACGCAGGGTATTCCAGTCTTGTTCAGCCTTGTTCCAGGCATCGGTGATGGCTTTGTCATTGATCTTTTTGACAATGGCTGCCATACCAGAATACGAAGCGTCGGCTTCTTTTTGCTTGGCATCGCGTTTATCTTTTTCACTGGATACACCACCCAGTACCAGAGCGGACAATCCCCTGTGTTGTTGCGTCAGTTGTACTGTTTTGAGTATCAGGGTCATGGCTGGCAGGCCTTGTTTTTCTGCCAGTGCAGCGTCCAGGTTTTTGGATGATTCAAGGTAATACAGGGCGGTTGGTATGGCTGTCAAAATCAGCGCTATCACACTCAGCAGTACAAATTTTTGCCAAAGTAACAACTTTGTTAGTATTGATGTCATCCTAGCCTCCCTTATTAACCTTATCGAGTTAACCAATCACATAGAATTCTCTTGTTGGGCAGAAAGTTTATAAATTTATCTTAGCTCAGGTGCATCAGGATTGCGATGCGTTTATTGAAATCTGCACGTTTTTCTTGTCAGAAATAGTTACAGAAATAGTGACGCTTTTGAATCAGGCTGGTAGCCTAGCGTGTATCTGGATCGAACAGGCTGTGTATGCGCATACTTTTAGTTGAAGATCATATCGAGTTATCCCACTGGCTGGCCAAGGCCTTGCGTGATGCCCACCTGACTGTGGAAACCGCCATGAACGGGGCCGATGCCGATGCACTTTTGCATACCCAGGAATATGCGCTGGTCATCCTGGATCTGAGTCTGCCCAAGATGGATGGCATGGATGTGCTGAAGCGTATGCGTGCGCGCGGCAGCAAGACGCCAGTATTGATATTGACTGCACGTGGCGGTCTGAATGACCGGGTACAAGGTTTGAATTCTGGTGCTGACGATTACCTGCCCAAGCCTTTCGAGCTGGCCGAACTGGAAGCCCGTGTCAAAGCCTTGTTGCGTCGTGCCCAGGGCAATGAAGCCGTGACCCTGACTTGCGGTGCCCTGAGCTTTGATACCGTGATACGGCAGTTTCATTATGAAGGCCTGCCACTGTCATTGACCCCGCGTGAATATGCGGTGCTGGAAACCCTGATCAGCCGCCCCGGCCAAGCAGTATCCAAGGACAAACTGTTTGATGAAGTGTTTGCCCTGGATGACGATGCCAACCTGGATGCGATAGAAATCTATATCCATCGTTTGCGCAAGAAACTCGAGACCGTCAGCACTGGCAAGGTCGTCATCGTTACCCTGCGCGGCATAGGCTATTTGCTGGAAGCACGCTGATGGCCAGGCCTTATCGACTGGGAAGTTTGCGCGGGCAATTTTTGCGCTGGTTATTGATACCCCTGGTCTTGCTGGTGGCACTGAACGCTTTTTCCGTGTACCGCAATGCTCTTGATGCGGCTGACCTGGCGTATGACCGTTCTTTACTGGCTTCGGCAAGGGCGCTGGCAGAGAGAGTGCAAATCGTCGATGGTAAAGTGGTGGCGAATGTACCCTATGTAGCACTCGACAGTTTTGAAACCGATACCCTGGGGCGTTTGTATTACAAGGTCACAGGCGTCAATGGTGAATTTGTTTCTGGTTATGAAGACTTGCCCGATTTACCCAAGAACGTGCCGCGTTCAGAGATCTACCCTGCCCTGGTGCATTTCTTTCACGCCGACTATCAGGACCAGGCCGTGCGCATCGCCGCCCTGCACCAGCCTGTCTATGACGACCAGATGCGTGGCATAGCCCTGATAGAAGTGGGTGAAACCATGGATGCGCGGCGTGGCCTGTCACGCAAAATCCTGATCGATACCCTGTTGCGCCAGGCGGCACTGGTGCTGGCAGTGGCGCTCATGGTCTGGGTGGCTTTGCGTTTTGTACTCGCCCCTATCATGCAATTACGCGCAGATGTAGAGGCGCGTGAGCCGACTGATTTGTCTGGCTTTGACCCGAACGTCGTGCACAAGGAAATACGCCCGCTGGTGAATGCCATGAATGCCTATATGGAAAGGCTGCAGACCCTGATCAATGGACAAAAGCGCTTCATCGCGGATGCATCACATCAGCTACGCACACCCTTGACGGTATTGAAAACCCAGGCCGAACTTGCGCTACGCGAAAATGATGCAGTTGCCATGCGCCAGATCGTCGCCAGCATCGCCCAGACTACCGATGCCACGGTCCACCTGGCGAATCGTTTGCTGACACTGGCACGTACCGGCCATGGTGCGGTAGTGGCTGAGCTGGAAGATATCTTGTTGAACCAGCTGGCACATGAGGTGTGCCTGGAACTGGCCATGCCCGCCGTACGCAAACAAATAGACCTGGCGCTGGAAGCCGATGAAGACATCTCCTATCGCGGCAACACCTTGCTGCTGCATGAAATGCTCAGCAATCTGCTGGACAATGCCATACGCTATACGCCAGAAGGTGGTCGCATCGTCTTGCGTGTGTATCAGCAGCATGGCCAGGCGCATATCGATATCCAGGACACAGGGCCGGGCATAGCAGAAGCCGAACGTGAAAAAGTATTCGAGCCATTTTACCGTGCCTCTGCCAGCTCAGTCGCCAATCCCGGTGGTACTGGCCTGGGTCTGTGTATCGTGCACGACATTGTCAAGTTGCATGGCGGCGAAATCAGTCTGGCAGATGCAAGCCTGGGTGCTGAATCAGAAACCCCGGGTTTGTGCGTACATATCTGTTTCCCTGCCATCGCCTGACTGGTGTAGCATACTCGGTAGTAGTATGTAGAACTCATCCCCCCTATTGATGAAATGAGTTCTAAATCCAAGAAACTCAGGTACACCATAGCGAAGGAGCATTTTCATGGCAGATACTCCCCCACTGAAAATAGTGCAAGGCACGGCTTTAAACGAACAGCAAAAGAAAGACCTGTTACACCGCCTGGCCAGGGTAGAAGGGCAATTGCGCGGCGTGCAAAAACTGATTGCCAAGGCCGCAGTCCCAGCGGATTGTGAGGCAGTAGCACAACAGATGTCAGCAGCACGCAAGGCGCTGGACCGGTCTTTTGTGACTTTGCTGACCAGTGCAGTGGTCACCCATGCAGAAAAGGCAGAGACGACAGAAGAAGCCATCGCCAGCACCCGGCGCCTGGCATCTTTACTGGAAAAATTCGCCTGATTATGATGTACTAAACAAAAAGCTAACGAAAACGAAGTGCCGCATGCTCACTCTGGCGAAAGCAGTTGCTACAGCATTTACAACGCAAGGTATGCGCAGACTCTGGCAGCCTGTGTGGCCGTGCTTGTGCTTGCTGTTGTTGGTGTCTTCCCTGTTCGCTTCAAGTCCGGGCATGGCGACAGAGGCGGCAAAGCCGGAAAAGTTGATCTTGCTGATACGCGAACTGCGCAATGAAGCTGGTGACATCGTACCCATACGCGATGAAATCCGCCAACTGCTGAATTATTTTGAACATCAGTTGCAAATCAAATTTGAAATTCGTCGTTATCCATGGACGCGCTTGTTAGCCAATGCCAGGACTGGCGAAGGTATCGTTTTTGGTCTCTCAAAAAACCGTGAACGTATGCAGACTTACCAGTTTTCAGAAGCCATTTATGCCAATTATGTCTGGCTGGTAACACGCAGCGATGCCACATTTGTCTATAACAATATGCTCGATCTCAAAGGCAAGACAGTCGGCGTTATTCGCGGTACCAGTTATGGTGATGAATTCGATAGCCAGCGCAATGTCTTGTTCCAGGTGGAGGAAGATTTGGGTTCGCATGGTGCACGCCTGAAAAAACTGATTAATAAAAGAATGGACGTGATGATCTTTGGTGACCGCCATGCCCAGGCAGACGAGGTCGAACAATTATTGATGCGCATCTTGCGCAAAGAATTGAGCACCAGCGACAAAAGCCTGGAGCAGGCATTCAAAGTCTTGCCCAGGCCCATGCTGATCGATGAATTGCATTTCGCTGCCACCGGTGCGCAATATGCAGAATGGATACGCAAGCTCAATGCAGCGATACTGGCAGGCAGGAAATCTGGCGAGATCAGCCGCATACTGATCAATGATAAATAAGTAGGTGCCAGCGCTTACAGATTGAGGAAAGAACGTGCAAGTTTTAATGTTTGAAAATATTTTCCGTAACCTGCCAGGTAATGCGAATTGGGTGGGTAGTTTTTATGAACAACTAACGGAACACGGCATATGGAATAAGAAAGAATTCTGGTTGTTGCTTAGCGATCTTATTCTGGCTGCAAATAAATTGAAAGATTCCGAATCAGTAGATAAGCAATTGGCATGGGCAATAGTCAAACTACAGTCAAATATCAATGGACTACTCATCGCTCATTTTGATGAGAAAGATGTTTTTGCCATCCTTGACATGAGCACTGGGGAATTGTACGCATTCAAAGAAAGATTTGATCTGGCAGTAGTGGGTATTTTCTCAGGCGAAGTTCTTCCTGAGGACGCATTTGAGTTGACCAATCCACTACTATAAAATTTTCCAGCGCTTTTGCTATACACCGCAGCTTGTGATCAAGCCGCCATATGGCGTGCCTGCCTTTGCGGCAAGGCTCTTGCCGCTACTTCCCTGGCAGCTTCTTTCCTCGTCTGTCTTTGTGGTGCTGATGGATCAGCTTTGTTGCCTTGCTTGTGCATGGCTAGACCGGCGTAGTCCTGGGATGCAGCAGCCTGCACTGCTTCACTGCTTGCACCACGTACTTCCAGCAACCACTTATTGACGAGTGCTGCCAGTTTGTCGAGGGCGATGCGGTGGGTTGCATCGGTATTGACGAACAGCCAGTCTGACAAGGCCATGAAGTTTTCAAAAGCGGTGTTTGCCAATATCAGGGGCAGGCTATGTGAAAAACGTCCTGAATTGGCAATCATGTCCCAGTAACGGGCAAAACGTATCAGCCTTTGCATGTCGCCAAAGGCTATGTCTTTATTGGCCAGGATGGTGTAAGGCGGTTGCGGATCAAAAGCCAGTTGATAGGCTTCTGTGTGGCGGATAATTGGTGTGCCGCGCAGGCGTTTCAATATACCGAACTGTATTTCATGCGGACCCAGGGCCACCAGCTTGTTAAAGCCCGCGGCAAAACTCTCCATGGTCTCACCCGGCAAGCCAGCGATCAAATCCACATGCAGATGCGCGTGCGAATGTTCGCACAGCCAGCGTATGTTTTCAGCGGCTTTTTCATTATTTTGCTTGCGGCTGATGAGAGCCTGCACATCGGTATTAAAGCTTTGTATGCCTATCTCGAATTGCAAGCTGCCTTCCGGGAATTTTTGTATGCCCTCTTTCAGGGCATCTGGCAAATGGTCAGGTACCACTTCAAAATGAGCGAATACCGGGTCATGCGGTGCCGCCTCCAGTTTATCGAGAAAGAACTGCATGATCTTCAAACTGGTTTTGATATTCAGGTTGAAGGTGCGGTCAACAAACTTGAACAGACGTGCACCACGCTGGTACAGCACTTCCATCTCTTGCAGGAACTGGTCTATATCAAACGGCCAGGCCGTCTTGTCGAGTGCCGACAGGCAGAATTCGCATTTGAAAGGGCAACCGCGTGAAGCCTCTACATACAGAGTGCGGTGACGGATGTCCTGGTCGCTATACAAGTGGTAGGGCAATTGTATGTCGGCCATAGGCGGTTGCAGACCCGCATGCACCTTCATCAGTGGTTGCGGGCCGTGCAGTATCTGCTGGCACAGGGCAGGGAAACTGACATCGCCCCAGCCGGTAATCACATAGTCCGCCAGTCTGATAATTTCCTGGTCGCCGGTTTCATGCGATACCTCGGGGCCGCCGAGTATCACCACGACATCCGGTGCTACCCGTTTCAGGACAGCGACTATCTGCGTGGTTTCAACGACGTTCCAGATATACACCCCAAAGCCGACGATGAATTTCTCACCGGGCTGGCGCAGTGCCAGGATTTTTTCGACAATATCGGTACTGCGCGCACCGGTGACAAATTCCTGTATCCGCGTGACTGGCTGTAATTCGCCCATATTTGCAAGCAAATAGCGTAGCCCCAGAGAAGCATGGGTATAGCGGGCATTCAGGGTGGTCAGCAGGATAGTCATGGTGCGAAAGGGCGGGAGCAGCTAAAGTCGCTATTGTACGCCTCAACTGCAGGCATCCTGCCATGATTACTGTGCATCGCTGCGCGACGCTGGACGGTCGCGCATATGCTGGTGATGAAACTTACTTATCTGGCAGTGTATGCCTCAGACCTTGGTCAGTCTGTAAATTCAGCCTTTAAATCCAGCCAGTAAATTCAGCCTGTATAGATACTACGTGTATGCAATTACTAATTAATGCTTATGACAACATCAGACTCAGTCAGTCAGGGCAGCAGTCAGCATAACGATAGTTGCCAGTATTTGAGCAAAAACGATAGCGGTGATCATGTGTATTTCCTTGGTTGATTAAAAACAAGCCCATGATAAGAGAAGCAAACTTGTTAATCCAATCACATGATCAGATGTCTGTTATATGAAATGTGAATGTCACTATAAAGTCATATTTCCAATTCACATGGATGTAATATCGCATTCCTTGCTCACTGTAAGGCAAGTATCCACATATATATAGGTCGGTAGCATAGGTTGGCAGCCCCTGTTTTCTCGTCGCTCTTCAATGTCTTGCTGGATAGCGTCAGCACTGTCGGGCTTGCTTAAGCCAGCAAGTCAGCTGCCTTTCAAGCCCTTTTTCCTTATCAAATTCAGCGACGCAAAAAACGTTGGAGAGGTGTTTTTGACACTTCAATCTCAGTTTCCTGCATTTCGTCGCATAGCCCTCGCGGATTGACAGCGCAAGCTCTAAAGTACACACATCAACCAACCACAAAGAGGAAAACGAAATGAAAAACACAATCAACAACACATTCAAAACTGGCCTGATTCTGTCTACAGCATTGCTGACTGGCGCACTGGCAATCACTGCTGCTTTCACACAAGGCAAAGCTGAAGCAAGCCAGAATGTCACCAGTATCGCCAGCGTGACTATCTCTGCAAAACGTATGACTGAAGAACAAAAACTGGCATTTGATGCAGCCCAGGATGGGACGCAAACTGTATTGATCAGTGCTAAAAGAATGACTGCAGATGAAAAAATGGCGATGGATAGAGATGAACAATTTGAACGTCAGCAAGTGGCAGAAAAAGCCGCATCACGCAAACATGTTCAAGGCTGATAAGCATGTGTTTTTTGCGCGATAGTCATCGCCAAAACCATACGGGATGCCAGTATTTGCAAACGGCTTTTTTCTTGACGACAGCCCGTTTTTAAAACAAAGATTTTCGACTTCATTATCGACATAATACGGAAGTTTTTGTTTTGAAAATGGGCAAAGGAAATGAGTTCAGGGCCTGTTTAGGGTCTGTTAAGCATCATCCTTATCCTGTAAATGCAGCGCCGTAAAACAGCGCTGCATTTCTGCGTCTGCAGCCAGGCATAAATCTTCATCGTCTGCGCTGATGACAGCGGCGTTGACCAGCAATCTGATTTTGCTGATATCGCTTGCCTGTTTCAGTACCAAGCCCAGATCCTGTAATGGCCCATCATGGCTGACCTGGTCTTTCAGTGCCTGCATGACGGCATCAGGGAAATCCCATTCTTTGGCAATGCGGTAAGACAGGATATGCGCCATATGTAAAAAACGCAGACGAAACTCAGTCGCCAGTGGCATGACCGGGGCCACCATGATTTGATCAAGGCTGCGAAAGGCAATGATCAAACCTATGTTTTGCACCAGCCCCGCCAGAAAAGCATGAAAACCATCGAGACCGCGTTCTTGTGCCAGCAGGCGGCAAGCCTGCGCACATTTTTCTGACTGTTCCCAGATCAGCGGTGCAACCACGCATGTGATACGACCCGACTGCAGTTGTATCAGTGGCCGGAAAGCCGTGCGCGCCACCAGCATGCGCAAGCCATTGATACCCAGCAGTCGTATGGCATTGTCCAGATTACTGATTTTGTCTGCCGGGCTGTAATAAGAGCTGTTCACTTCACTGATGATCTCGGCCAGCAGGGTCACATCCCTGGCGATATGACTGGCCAGTTCATCGACCGAGACATTTTCATTGCGCAGGCTTTTCAGCAACTGTGGCAGTACGCTGGGTACGCGGGGTATGTGGCGGGTATTGCTGAAGTCTGCCCTGACCAGACGATCAAGTGCGATCAGCAAGGGTTTTTCTGCTCCATGCTGTATCTGTTTGCCGTATTCACCCAGCAACCAGGGGTAGAAACGCGAATCGACATCAAAGCCCGGCAGCCAGGCGCCCTCTTCGGCCACGATGTCTTCCGGTGCACTGAAGACAGTCGCTGCCTGCAGTGAATCTGCATCAGCCTCAGCGGAACCTAAGCTCAACCGCAAGCATAATCTGCGCAAAAAGCTCAGCACCCTGCCTCCTGCTGATGACAGTGATGGCAAAGCGTCGGGGACAGCAGGACAGTCTGCAACATGTCTGAGCGCTCCTGAAGTTGATGCCTGCTATATTCGCATAAACCCGGCCCTGCATGCACGCCTGCCACATGCTCTGGCCTTGATTATGTTACTTTGCTTTACAAGTTGTTGCATAAATTGATTAGGGTAAAAACAGCCGTTTTTTCTAAGATGAAGGCTTACAATTCCCGGTTGTTTGTTCCTGGAGCCTCGCCATGTCCAAGTTATTCGCTCTTTCTGCAATTCGTCATCCAGCCCAGCAAGCATGTTCGCTATGCCTGGCAATGTTGCTTGTCGTACCTGCAGCGCAGGTAGAGGCAGGGACGCTACGCGACAAAATCATGGAAAAAAGACAGGAAAGAAAAGAGCAACGGGCAGAACAGGCGGCTGAAAAGAGTGAAATGACTGATGTAGAAACAACAGACCTCGCTCCACAAGGCTTACCCGCTGGCACCAAGGTCTTGCGCGATATCTCCTACGGCAGTGACAAACGCCAGACCATGGACGTGTATCTGCCCGCGAATGCGGCGACACACAAAGCCATGGCTGCCATCTTCATGGTGCATGGTGGCGCATGGAGAACAGGCAGCAAGACTGCCCGTGGTGTGGTTGAAAACAAGGCAGCACACTGGCTGCCCCAGGGCTATATTTTTATCTCCATTAACTACCGCATGTTGCCCGACATTAAACCACTGGAACAGGCTGATGATGTCGCCAAAGCCCTGGCGACAGCGCAGAGCAAGGCAGCCGAATGGGGAGGTTCGCGTAATCGCTTTATCATCATGGGCCATTCAGCCGGTGCCCATCTGGTTGCCCTGCTCGCCAGTTCACCCGCCATCGCGGCCAAGGCAGGTGCCTCCGCCTGGCTGGCGACCATCGCGCTTGATAGTGCAGCTTACGATATCAACAAGATCATGGAACAAAAACATTACCGCTTTTATGATGAAGCCTTTGGCACTGAGCCTGCCTACTGGCAAGCCAGTTCGCCCACCCTGCAATTGAAACAGGATGCTGCGCCCTTCCTGGCTGTATGCTCAAGCACCAGGCCAGACAAACCTTGCGCGCAGGCCGAAGTATTTATCAACAAAGTCAGGTCCCTGGGCATGCAGGCATTGTTGCTGCCTCAAAGCCTGAGCCATGCCGACATCAATAAAAATCTTGGCCTGGATAATGTCTATACGGCGGCAGTGGATAATTTCTTGAAGCCACTAGTTATAGCCAGTGACAGCCCATGACAGTCCATGATTAAGCGTGGGGATATATTCTGGGCAAATCCAGACGAAGAGCGTGGTACTGTCTCTGGTCTAGCCCATCCGCATGTGGTTATTCAGGATGATATTTTCAATCAATCCCGCATAGCCACCGTGATCGTCTGCGCCCTGACAAGCAATCTCAAACGTGTGACAGAGCCAGGCAATGTGATGCTGCAATTGGGCGAAGGCAGTTTGAACAAGCAAAGCGTGGTTGTGGTCTCCCAGATATCTTCCATACCCAAGAGTCAACTGGGCGAATTCATAGGTCATTTGTCTGATGAAAGAGTCATGCAGATTTTGGCGGGGATCAGATTCCAGCAGAGGGCTTTCTTTTCATGCTGAAAGAAGCGGATGATTTATTCTGCGGTCGCTACATTTATTTGAGTGACTATTTTATTTAGGACTGAAATCGTCCTAATTGCAACATATGCTGACTCCACTGCGTTACATGCGTTTAATTGTCATGGAGAAAAGCAATGAACACCTCATCCCTTGCCTTGGCTGGCGCTGCCCTGCTGGGAACACTTACTACGGCCAGTGCGGCTGAAGTAACTGGCAATACCACCAGCCCTGGCGAATGCTGCAATGTCATAGAGTTGCGTCAGTATGTGACTTACCCCGGTAAGCGCGATGCACTGATATCGCTGTTTGAGAAACACTTCATAGAAACCCAGGAAGAAACCGGGATACGCGTGCTGGGGCAATTCCGTGACGTGAATGATCCCTACCACTACACTTGGCTACGCGGCTTTCGCAATATGGAAGCGCGCAAGCAAGCCCTGACGGATTTTTATTCAGGCACGACCTGGCAGGCTTACCGCAATGAGGCTAATGCGACTTTATATGATAACGACGATGTGCTGTTACTACGCCCCGCTATCGCCGGCAGTGGTTTTATCTTGGGTTCACGCACTCGCTCTGCGCCAGGTAGTGCAAGCCCACGTAATGGTTTTGTGCTGGCAACGGTTTACCATTTTGCGCAGGAAGTGAAACCTGAATTCATCAGCAAATTCAATGAACAGTTGATGCCCATGTTCGAACGCCATGGCGCACATGTCATGGGACGTTTTGTTACAGAAAAAAGCCCCAATACGTTTGAGCGTTTGCCCGTGCGTGAGAATGTGAATGTCTTTGTCTGGTTTGCTGCTTACCCTGATCGTGCTACATATGAAAACTATCTGCTACGTCTGGCCGCAGATGCACAGTGGCGTGACCAGGCGTTTGCTGACTTGTATAAGTCACTGCAACGCTGGCCGGAGATCTTGATGCTGGAACCTGCGTCGCGTTCACTTTTGCCTTGAAATGAGTTCTGATCATTTGGGCTGGTAATGCACACCACCTGCAAGATTGACTGCGCGGACCTTGTCATGCAGGTTCGTATGTAAGCTGCGCAAGAGACTACCTTCTTCATCGTCCTGTCCCAGGTGCCAGAACATGGCACCGGCCAGCTTGTATTTTTTCAGGTAAGCGACTTTATAAGCGAAGGATTGCTCATCATCATAGCTGATAAAGATTTTCTTTTCGGCGTTATAAATCCAGGGCACCTTGGTCTCGTTACTGAAATAGGATTTGTAGCCCAGGTTAGCGGCCAGGAGTTTCTTGATTTCGCCATAGCCGGGCGTGCGTGGGTCCTTGCGGGCAGTGCAGGCATCGCAGCCTGTCAGCAAGCCAGGGTCGCCCACATAGGTATCACCGGCAAGTGTGACGAAGGGCTGATATACGCCTTGATTTGTTGCTTCAACCTTGAAGTAAGCCCGTCCATAAAACGGCAGGCCCATGACCAGCTTGCTGGCTGGCACACCGGCATGCAGATACTGTTGTACTGTTGTATCCACCGTCAATGCCATGGGGGACGGGAAACGTTTTTCCAGTTCTTGTTGCGACAAGGCTGGTTTGAAAGGCAGCTTGCGCAAGGGATTCTCAAACATGGGTTCACGCGCATCGCCAAACAAATGGGCATTGTGATTGCTCAATTTTTCCCACGCCCCATTGAAGTCATAACTCATGAGATTAACGTGATCAACCTGCGCCGCGATTTGCGGCAGTTGCAGATAGGTGCGCGCCATGCTGAAAGCGCCGCCAGCGACCGCAATTGATAATTGATTTGAGGGCTTGGCTTGTTTCAGTTGCGAGCGCATTTCCTTGAGCAAGGCTACAAAATTCTGAGCATCTTCAGCACGTGGATATTCCCAGTCAAGATCAAGGCCATCGAAATCGTATTCGCGCATGAAGCTGACACATGACTGCGCCAGTTTCTTGCGGTTCTCTACTGTCGCAGCAGCCTTGCGGTAGCGCCCGACCGTGGGGCTATCGTCATTGGTATAAGCCCAGCCACCGATGGAAAACTGCAAGCGCAAATCAGGGTTATGTTTTTTCAGATCATGCAATGCATGAAATATCCTGCCTGCGGCCTGCAGATTGGTGCCTTCTTCCAACGCGCATTGTCCATCCTCGCTTAGCGTCAAGAACGAGAAATTCAGATGCGTGAGCATGCGCGCTTTGTCTGCCGTGATGGCGGATACCGGGAATGCGACTTTAGCCTCGTCATAATGATTAATATCTTCCTTGTCCAGCGCGTAATACGCCATGACCACAGGCTTATGGATTTCTTTTGCAAGACTGGCAGAAGTGGAACATAAGGCCAGCATGCCGAGCAGGCATGACAGCAAAGGGCGAGGAGTAGAGTAGGCAATTTTCATACTCATAGCATGCAAGCGCAGTAAAAATGGGTCAACAGGTTTTTACTTCTTGCTAAAGTTGAACATACCACTTGCATGCGCGGCTTGTAGGATGAGCATACCAGTCCACTATAATACCAGACTGGTATGGCATACTGTATACCTACTTTGAAGGAAAACCGCATCATGACAACAGAAGAACGACTGATAGACCTGGAAATACGCCTGACCCGCCAGGACGATCTGGTCGATACCCTGAACACCCAGGTATATCGCCAGCAAAAGAAAATCGACGAACTCGAAGCCCTATGCGCAGCGATGGTGGCACGCATACGGGAAGTGGCTGTGACAGCGAGCCAGCGCACTGCTGTGGTGGACGAGAGGCCACCGCATTATTGATGGCAAGCGCTATAGCCCTTTGCCCTTGTTTCACAAGTAGGTAAAAGCTGCAGGGTGCATTGCAGTGCTATGCATGCAGTTCATGCAGTTGGCCTTGCAATGCACCCCTATACATGCAAAGGGTTTATTTAAAATTAATCGCCTTATTCAATTTTGCGATCACGTCATCTGGCACATTCTTGCTGCAAATAAGATACCTCTCACCGCCGTCAGGCATATCGCTTGCCTTGAACTGGCTGAACTTGTCCTTTGCCATATTGGATTGCTCAATCAGGTAATTTGCTTCTTCTGGCGCGGCAAACATCAGGTCGGCAGATTTGCTGGCGACCAGTTGCAGCATCTGGGTGTTGGTGCCATTAGACACTACCGTCTGTGGTTTGATCTTTCCCAATGCCGCATCTATGTAATGGCCGTAAGAAAATTTTTCCTTGATGAGTATCTTGATGCCTGGCATGGTCAATACTTCTTCCAGCTTGGCATTGTCCTTGATCTTGAAACTGCTGTTGACAATCATGACGGCAGGTTTATCGCGGTACAGAGCTTTACTGAACTTGGCGAAACCTTCACGCTCTTCGGTTTTATACCAGCCTATGGCACAGTTTTTTTGTGTGTTTTCCTGCACCATGGCTAGCTGTCGATTGGGGGCAGCCTTGGCCCAGGTGAATGCCACGCCCGCACTTTTGAACGCATTGGCTGCCGGGCTTGCCGTCAAGCCTGAAGCTGAACCATCCGGCTCTTCGACAATATACGGTGGCCGCACATTGTAGTTAAGAACGATCTTGTCGTCAGCCTGGCTGCTGCTGGCAACAGCCAGCATGGCTAGTGTACAGAATTGAAAAAGAGCTTTGTTGTTCATATTGGTCTCTCAAAATGTGATTGCATTAAAAGTATTCCAAACAGTTTCTCAATACCCTCTACATCCTAGCCGACAAAGCCGGATAAATCCATGTGCGCCCTTGCTATTTTTATTGCAGCAAATCCGCCAGACTACGGGCAATCACCTTGGTAGCTTTGCGCAAGTCTTCCAGATGCAAACGCTCATCTGCCCGTTTTGCATGTGACTCCAGCACGGTGCGCGGCCCTGCGCCATAGATAACACCAGGTATTCCGGCTTCCGAGAACAAACGCACATCGGTATACAAAGGCGTACCCAGTGCAGGAATCGCTTCACCAAACACCGCCTCGCCATGCTTTTGTATCGCCTCCACCAAAGGCGTATTCCCCGGCAATGGGCGCATGGAATTCGCCAGCAAGATGCGTTTGACATCAACGCTGATGCCAGGTAACTCAGCCGCCGTGTCGCTGATGACTTTGCGCAAAGTCGCTTCCACTTCTGCCGGATTTTCTTCCGGTATCATGCGTCGGTCGAGTTTGAAGGTGACGCGGCCAGGGATGACGTTGGTGTTGGTGCCACCTTCTATGGTGCCCACATTCAGGTACGGATGGGTAATGCCTTCGACTTTGGATGTGACCTGTTTGTATAGCGTGTTTTGCGCATACAGGGCATTCAGGATCTTGACTGCAGCCTGTAAGGCATCGACGCCAGAGTCAGGGATTGCCGCATGCGCCATCTTGCCATGCACGGTTACTTCCATCTGCAAACAGCCATTATGTGCCGTGATGACCTGGTAAGAAAAACCGGCAGCAATCATCAGGTCAGGCTTGATCAGATTATGCTTGAGCATCCAGCCGGGGCCGACTTCACCGCCGAATTCTTCATCATACGTAAATAACAACTCCAGCGTGCCCGCTTTGGGTTTTGCCACCGCTTCCAGTGCACGCAGGGCAAAGGTATAAGTCGAGAAGTCACATTTGCTGACAGCCGTGGCACGGCCATAGATATTGCCGTTTTCTATTTCGCCGCCATAAGGGTTCTTGGTCCAGCCTTCGCCTGGTGGCACCACATCGCCATGGGCATTCAGCAGTACAGTCTTGCCAGGGCCGTAGTGGCGACGCACCAGCAGGTTGGTGATGCTTTGCAGGCCAGCTGCTTTGACTTCGCTATCAGGCACAGCATGCTTTTCTGCGGTGATGCCCATGTCTTGCAGCAAATCAGCGGTACGTTCTGCATGCGGCGCATTATTGCCGGGTGGCGTATCGGTCGGTACGCGTACCAGTTCTTGCAGGAACTTGACTTGCTCGTCAAAGTGGCTGTCTATCCAGGCGTCGAGTTGTTCGTAGTTGTTCATGACTTTGTACTTTCTAAATTTTTATTGATTTACTTGGCACCAGCCTGGAACCAGGCACCGACGACTGCACGTTCTTCTTCCGTCATTTGCGTCATATTCCCTATAGGCATGGCCTTGAGTTGCACGGCCTGCATATTCACCTTGACGGCGTTTTGTTTGATCAGTTCTGGAGTATCAAGTTTGATACCGGCGGGTGCAGTGGCAAAACCAGGCTGGGTAGGTGCGGCTGCATGGCAGGATGCGCAACGCTGCTGGATGATGCCCTGCACTTTAGTGAACTGGGCAGCGGCTGCTTCTGCCGCCGATAGGGCCGGGTCAGGCGCGGCCACCTTGGCTGGCGGCTTGGGTGCAATCGCAATTGCCACTGCCAGCAATAAAGTCACGCCAGCCGCTGGATAGGCCCAGTTGGTAATGCCCTTGTGGCGCAGGTTGAAGAAATGACGTATCAAGACACCCGCCGCCATGATGACAGCCAGCACCAACCAGTTGTATTCATGGTTATACGTCATTGCATAATGGTTGCTGATCATGATGAACAGTACCGGCAGAGTAAAGTAATTATTGTGTACGCTGCGCTGCTTGGCTTTCTGGCCGTGGATGGGGTCAGGCGATTTACCCTGCTGCATGGCTTCGACGAGTTTGCGCTGGCCGGGGATGATCAGCATCAGCACATTGCCCACCATCATCGTGCCTATCATGGCACCGACGTGGATATAGGCAGCGCGGCCACTGAGGAATTTTGACAACACAAAGGCTGCCGCGACAATGAACACAAACATGATGATGCCCAACAGACCTTCACGCTTGCCCAGTGGTGAACGGCACAGCATGTCATACACAGTCCAGCCCACCAGCAGCGTGCCCAGGCCTATGCCTATGGCTTGCCAGCTCGTCAGGTCAGCGACGGACTTGTCTATCATCATCGCAGACGCATTAAAGTAATAGACGATGAACAACATCGCAAAGCCGGACAGCCAGGTGGCATAGGCTTCCCATTTGAACCAGTGCAGTTCTTCCGGCAATTCTTTTGGGGCGATCAGGTATTTTTGCGGGTTATAAAAGCCACCGCCATGCACGGCCCACAATTCACCGGACACTCCCTTGTTGGCCAGTTCAGAACCGGGCTTGGGCGGGCGGATATTATTATCCAGCCAGACGAAGTAGAAGGATGCACCTATCCAGGCTATCCCTGTGATCAGATGCAGCCAGCGGACGATCAGGTTCAGCCACTCAGTGCCATACGCAAGTAAAAAAGCTTCCATGTTTTCTCTCATGTTAGAAGCTCGTCTGCCTCCGCGGGCTCTTCAGACGAGAGGGATATACAAAATCCCAAATCGGTCGCGAACCGTAAAGCTCCGCTGCGACCAGGTGTTTCTGGCAGCTTACGCTACCATGATTCACGATCTTAGTGCTAAAAAACCACAACCTGTTTCTATCTGCTGCAAATGTCTCCCATTGCCGCAGTTAGACCAAGGGCAGGTAGCGTTGGATTGTCACAGTCCAGCACTAATAGCAAAAAAACTTGGTGAAGTCTGGTAACGATAAACTTTTTCCCTACAAACTTCATTGAAAACGAAGTATATTAAAAATACAGATTTCGATATACGTTTGAAGACAGGCATCAGCATGGCACAACTACCCAATCATCTCGACCTGCATCTGATACGTATTTTGTATCTTTTGCTGAGTGAGAAAAACGTTTCCCGCGTGGCCTTGAAGCTTAACCAGCCCCAGCCTTCGATTTCTGCCTCGCTACGCAAATTGCGCGAGCTGACTGGCGATCAATTGCTGGTGCGTGGTGGCCGCGGCATGGTGCCTACTCCTCATGGTGAAACCCTGCTCAAGCCTGCCAAACGCATACTTGATGAAACCGAGTTGTTGTTTGAACGCAAAGTCCCCTTCGTCGCCCAGCAAGAGAGCAAGACCTTCCACATCGCTGCGCCAGATTCCCTGCATGTGCAATTCCTGCCCAGCGTGGTAGAGCGCCTGCGGCGTGAATCACCCAGGAGCCGCATTGTCATCCACGGCCTGGGGGCAGAAGTTGACTATGTGCGCCACCTGTCTGATGGTGACCTCGATCTGGTCATCGCCAACTGGGATGAGCCGCCGCAACACCTGCACCTGTCCAAGCTGTTTGAAGACCCCATCGTTTGCGCCATGCGTGCCGACAGCCCTTATGCCAAGCGCACCGGCACTGACGACATGACGCTGGAAGACTACCTGAGCCTGCCACATGTCGCGCCTTCGCAACTCTTGTCCGGCTATCACGGCGTGATTGATGCGCACCTGGAACGCCAGCACCTGCGCCGCAATGTCGTGGTCGAATCCGCCTACTTTGGCCTGATGCCGCATATGCTGGCGCAATCCGACATGGTGCTGACGACGGGCAAGCAATACCTGAGCTTTTATGAAAAAAGCCTGCAACTGAAGACTTTTTCCATCCCCATCAAGTTCCCGCCACTGCGCTTTTACCAGCTCTGGCATGAGCGCGTCCATCATTCGCCAGAACACAGATGGCTGCGTGAGCAGATCGCCCAGGCAGCCAAATCTTTGATGTCACGCTAAGGATACAGCTGAAAAAATGACCTGGCGTTGTTGCGCCGGCTTGCCGTACTAAAGTACTGTCTGCGCCGACGACGCCTAGCCATGTCAATTTTGCAGCTGTATTGCGACCGTTTCCCTGTTTGAAAAGACCTTTTAAAATTCCTAGCTGCCGCGATAGGTGGAGTACGCCCAGGGTGATACCACAAGCGGCACATGGTAATTCTGGCTGGCATCGGCCACGCCAAAAGCCAGGGTCACGCGGTCTATGAACTTGGGGCTGGGCAGGTCCACGCCCTGTTTGTCGAAATAATCACCTGCCGCAAATACCAGTTCATACAGACCAGGTTTCAGGCTGTCACCCTCAAGCAATGGCGCATTGCAGCGGCCATCATGGTTGGTGGTCTCTGTCTTCAGCAGGGTTTTCTGGCCTGCATTAACGGCATATAACTCCACCTGCACGCCCACGCCGGGTTTGCCAACGGTGATATCCAGCACATGTGTACTGAGCTTTCCCATACTGATCTCCTATATTGATGACTTGAAATGCGCTATCAGCCAAATCTTATACTGCCAGCAGTCTATCAATATACTATCGAAGATATACAGATCATGAAGACAGCAGCACATTGCAGGCCAGGTTTGGGCTTAAGCTTCATCATCATGCCGGGATAACACCGGTCACATTAAAGTATAGGCACAATAATAGGCACATCGCCTGACCAATTATGACGACAACTCTGGACCACCTGAACCACTGTAGCACGCAAGAATTTGTGCATATCCTGCATGGTATCTATGAACATTCACCCTGGATACCTGAAAGAGCCGCCGCTTGCCGCCCCTTTGCCAGCATTACGGCCCTCAAGCTGTCCTTGCAAACCGTGGTCAGCCAGGCGACAGAGGCAGAACAACTGGGCCTGATCCGTGCCCACCCCGAGCTGGCAGGCAAGGCTGCCATCGCTGGTGAGCTGACCCGTGAATCCACTGGAGAGCAAGCCAAAGCGGGCCTGACCAATTGTAGCGCTGAAGAATTCGCAATACTGCACAAGCTCAATGCTGACTACAACAGCAAGTTTGGCTTCCCCTTCATCCTCGCCGTCAAAGGGCCGGATGGCAAGGGCTTTACGCGGGCAGCCATCATCGCCACCTTCCAGCGCCGCTTTAAAAACCAGCGTGCAGACGAGCTGGCAGAATGCCTGCGTCAGATAGGCCGTATCGCTGAACTGCGCCTGAATGACTTGCTCGAACATAGCCTGCAATTTGGCAACACCATCATGCAATGGTCAGAAACCCTGGCCGCCTGGAGCGATGATGACGACGGCCTGACCTGCGCCTACATGACACCCGCCCACCAGAAAACCGCAGAGCAACTGGCTGCCTGGATGCGCGAGGCGGGCATGCATGTGCATATCGATGCGGTGGGCAATGTGGTAGGCCGCTACCTGTCTGACGCGACGGACGCCAAGACCCTGTTGACCGGTTCCCACTATGACACTGTCTGCAATGGCGGCAAATACGATGGCCGTGAAGGCATCTTGCTGCCTATCGCCATCGTCAAATATCTGAACGAGAGAAATGAAAAACTGCCTTTCAACTTCGAGATCATAGGTTTCTCTGAAGAAGAAGGTGTGCGCTTCAAAAGCACCTTCCTGGGCAGTAATGCCGTCATCGGCCAATTTGACCTGGCCTTGCTGGAAAAGACAGATGCAGACGGTATCAGCATGCGCGAAGCATTGACGGTTGCCGGGCATGATGTCAAACAAATCCCCGCCATAGCGCGTGACCCTGCACAGATACTGGGTTATTTCGAAGTGCATATAGAACAGGGTCCGGTCTTGCTGGGCCGTGACCTGCCCGTCGGCATCGTCACTTCCATCGCTGGCAGTTGCCGCTATCAGGTGCAACTCAAAGGTGTTGCCAGCCATGCCGGCACCACACCCATGAGCATGCGCAAGGATGCTGCTGCCGCTGCCGCAGAAATCATCCTGTATGTAGAACAGCGTTGCGCCAATGGCACGTCCCTGGTTGGCACTGTAGGCCAGTTGCAGGTGCCGCATGGCTCGGTCAATGTGATTCCCGGCTCTTGCAATCTGTCGCTGGACATCCGCGCCGCTGACGATGCCACGCGCGATGCTGCGGTGAATGACATCCTCGTCAGGATTGAAGCGGTATGCCAGCGCCGCAATATTGAAGTCAATATAGTCAAAGCCGTATCCGCCCCGGCAGCACCTTGCGCCCCATGGCTGATGCAGCAATTGGCGGCAGCCACACAAAGAGCAGGATTGCCAGCGTTTGAACTACCATCCGGCGCAGGCCATGATGCCATGGCGATAGCGAAGATGACCGATGTGGCCATGCTGTTCACCCGCTGCGGCAACGGCGGCATCAGCCACAACCCACTGGAAACCATGAGCGCCGACGACGCAGAAGTCTCGGCACAAATTTTGCTCGATTTTTTAAGAAATTTTAAGGAAAAACTTTAAGACCGAAAAGATTAGCACAAAGGTGCAGAGGACGAACTTCTTGCATGAAGGCTTTCCTTCCTCCGTGCCTCTGTGTTGAGAAGCCTTGCTTTTAAGCTTCAACATTTTATTACCAGGATTTCTGGCGCCACTTTCAGTATTGCCTGCTTCAGCTTCGCAATGAAGACCTGATGCAGGACCAGGACTGAGCTTGAGCCTGCTGCCATGTTTGCGCTTGATAGCGCTACATGGTTTGAGGCGACGCAAGAATATGTCTTCACCGGCATTTTTTTACGACGCAGATCAATCCTGACGAGATGCCTTCTTCCGATTCATGGAGGAGGCACTTCATCAGGCAGCAGTGAAGAGCGCAGTCGGACTATATGTTTCGGCTGTATATGTAGCCGCATTTCCTGACGACACCATCGTCAGGAAGGCAAACCAGGAGTCTTGCACATGATGCATTCTTCCGTCACCCCGATCACCAGTCGCTTAAATCTTTAGCAGCTCAGTATGTGCATTTCCAGCCATCACTGACAAAAATTCCGTCAGAGAACCCGGCAGTGATGTGGCAAAAAACCAAACCATCCAAACAAGGAAGAGACGATGCAAACAGCGATACACCCGGTAGATGAAAAGCTACCAGCAGCAAAATTATTCACTCTGGGCATACAGCACGTGCTGGTGATGTATGCCGGGGCGATAGCCGTGCCTCTCATTATCGGCGGTGCCCTGCACCTACCCAAAGACCAGATAGCCTTTCTCATTAATGCCGATCTGTTCTGTTGCGGTCTGGTGACCCTGATACAGGCCCTGGGTTTCTGGAAGTTTGGCATACGCATGCCTGTCATGATGGGTGTCACCTTTGCGGCAGTTGGCCCCATGGTGGCGATGGCAGGCAACCCCAACCTGGGCATACTCAGCATTTATGGGGCGGTCATCGCTTCCGGTATTTTTGGTTTGATTATTACTCCCTTCATGAGCCGCGCCGTCAGGTTTTTCCCGCCTGTTGTCACAGGTACCATCATCACCGTCATTGGCATTACCCTCATGCGCGTAGGTATCAATTGGGCAGCGGGTGGGCAACCGATGATTTTTGATGTGGCCAGCAAATCCATGCAGCCCAATCCCAATTATGGTGCGCCTGAGAACCTGGCGATTGCCTTTTTTGTGCTGGTCTCCATCATGGTCATGACACGTTACCTGCGCGGCTTTTTGGGCAATATCTCGGTCTTGCTGGGCATGGTGCTGGGCTTTGTCGTCTCTCTGGCATTGGGCAAGGTCAGTTTTGATGGCCTTGGCGAGGCAGGCTGGTTTGCCTTCATCACGCCTTTTAAATACGGCATGCCGACCTTTGACCTGGGTGCCATCATAGGCATGTGCCTGGTCATGATAGTCACCATGGTGGAATCGACAGGCATGTTCCTGGCCCTGTCTGAACTGACTGGCAAGCGCATCAGCAATGAAGAGCTGGCGAATGGCTTGCGGGCTGACAGCCTGGGCACAGTCATAGGAGGTGTCTTCAATACTTTTCCTTACACCTCGTTTTCACAAAACATAGGCCTGGTCGGTGTCACTGGCGTGCGCAGCCGCTATGTTTGCGCGGCTGCGGGCGTGATATTGGTGGCGTTTGGCCTGTTCCCCAAGATGGCGCATGTGGCGGCATCGATACCTGTGTACGTATTAGGTGGCGCAGGCATCGTCATGTTTGGTATGGTGGCGGCCACTGGTATCAAGATACTGGGCAATGCCGGTCTCAATCACCAGCGCCATAACCTGTTCATCGTTGCCGTCAGCATAGGGGCGGGCATGATACCCCTGGTGGCACCGCAGTTCTTTTCGCATTTGCCACACTGGCTGGGCACAATAGTCGACAGCGGCATCTTACTGGCTACCATTGCAGCAGTGACGCTCAATCTGTTTTTCAACGGTCAGGGTGCTGAATCTGATGCCAAGGAATTTGCCATGGCTTCCGCCCTAAGTTCTGATCATTAATTTTATTTTTCTATGGCTAGCTTACTTATCAAAAATGCCCGCGTCGTCGTCACCATGGACGACACGCGCCGTGAAATCAGCAATGGTGCGGTCTTCATCATCGACAATGTCATCGTACAAGTGGGGGCCAGTGCCGACTTGCCGCAAACCGCTGATGAAGTCATCGATGCGACTGATCATGTCGTCATGCCCGGCCTCATCAACACCCATCATCATATGTATCAAAGCCTGACGCGCGTCATACCTGCCGCGCAAAATGGCGAGCTGTTCAACTGGCTGACCAACCTCTACCCTATCTGGGCCAACCTGACACCAGAGATGGTGCAGGTATCCACCCAGGCCGCGATGGCGGAGCTGATCTTGTCAGGCTGCACCACTAGCAGTGATCATCTCTACATTTACCCAAACGGCTGTCAGCTTGATCACAGCCTGCAGGCAGCACAAGAGATAGGCATGCGCTTTCATGCGGCACGTGGCTCCATGAGCGTAGGCCAGTCAAAAGGTGGCCTGCCGCCAGACCGTGTGGTGGAAGACGAGGCCTGCATACTGCGTGACACCCAGCGCCTGATAGAGACTTATCACGACAGCAGCCGCCACGCCATGCAGCGCATTGTCGTTGCGCCCTGCTCACCATTTTCTGTGTCACGCGACCTTATGCGTGAATCAGCAAAACTGGCGCGCAACTATGGCGTATCGTTGCACACTCACCTGGCAGAGAACGCCAATGACATTGCCTATAGCCGTGAGAAATTCAATATGACACCGGCAGAATATGCCGAGGATTGCGGCTGGGTAGGTCATGACGTCTGGCATGCGCATTGCGTGCAACTCGATGATGATGGCATCTACATGTTCGCCCGCACGGGCACGGGCATTGCACACTGCCCCTGCTCCAATATGCGCCTGGCGTCTGGTATCGCACCTATACGCAAGATGCTGGATGCCGGTGTCAGTGTGGGCCTCGGTGTCGATGGTTGCGCCTCGAATGATTCAGGCCATATGCTGGGCGAAGTCAGGCAAGCCATGCTCTTGCAGCGCGTCGGTTTCGGTCCGGATGCCATGACAGCACGGCAGGCACTGGAAGTTGCTACCCTCGGCGGTGCTAAGGTACTGAATCGCGACGACATAGGTGCACTCAAACCTGGCATGTCGGCGGACATTGTCATGTTTAACCTGAAGCAGATAGGCTATGCCGGTGCCTGGCATGACCCGGTTGCGGCTCTGGTCTTTTGCACACCTTCAGATGTGGCTTACAGCATTATCAATGGCAGGGTTGTGGTGAGGGAAGGACAGATCACATCCATAGATTTGCCAGTAGTGATGGAAAGACATAACCGTCTTGCCCATCAACTGGCTGAGGCGGCGCGCTGATCTTGCTTCCCAGATGCTGACGCGAGTACAAAACGTATCGCTGTCAGCATCAATTTTCGTGAATCTGGAACTTGCTGGTATGCTTGAGTCATAGACCTTAATAACTCATGCATGAAAAAACAGACTATTTCAAATTCGCTTGAAACCGAAGAACTGCAAAAACAGTTTTTTCACTCCCTTACCCTGGGTACAGGTAGGGCGATGCTGCTCTTGAAGGCGCATCCGCAAATAGATTTCTCTACGCAGATATTGGCGGCCACAGTCAATAATCTCGCTTATGACAAGCAATGTGAATGTAGCAGGGCCGAATATCTATACAGCCTGATCAAGCGATCCCGGCAAAAAGATGCACTGATACGCATCATCATCAAAAAGTTCAGCGCTAAAAAGCGTAATGACTATGGCATGGATCAGTTAAGCGATCTCGTCCTGTATTTCCATCAGGATGGTATAGCCGGAGCAAAAGAGGCTTTGTTAAACAGATTTGAAAAGTCTTTCAGCAATGGCTATGAGCTTTATGCGCGAGATGTGCTGCTGGAAATTGAAGGTATGGCAGGCCTGATCATGGCTGCTGAAAAAGTAGGACAACTTCCAGAGCAAGAAAGAGCAGATTACGAAGATCGCTGGCGTGTCGATGATTTTCAAAATGAAAATAAATCTATCGATGTGTATGCGGAACTGGCTAAAGCTGCCGGGCAAAATCCAGCGATACAAAATTACCTTGATTTGATCTTGTCGGTGGAGCCAAGAAAGAAATACAGACGCAGTAAAATTGTGCCATATACCTTCGCAGAGGTCGAAGAAATTGTTGATGAAGATAGTCGGTTTGTACGCTTCTGGCCATCCCGTACCGAGGGTATGAACCCGGTAGATATAGAGCAAATCGCCAAAAATACACTTGCCGAAAAAGATAGCAATAGAAAAAATAAATATCTTCGCTTTTTCGACAAAACGAAATTCCCGTTTGACTATGCTCCTTTGTTGGAACTGGCGAGCAGAAAAAATATTAAAAGAAACCGCCGGACAATGCATGCTGTGAATGCCCTTAGTCATTTCAAGGGCGATGATATTCGTGAGCTTGCACTTAGAAAATTTTCCGGCGAAAAAACACCCTGGGATTACCTGAGATTGCTGGTCAACAATTATCAGGCTGGTGATGCAGAAATCCTGCTTGAGATCATACAGCGCTCAGACAATTTCCATCATATACATGACCTGGTAGCAGGCATGATTGATATTTATGATGCCAATGTGGATGCAGAATGCAAGGCGCCGCTGGAGGCCATGTATTACGGCATGAACTGTGCAATGCATAGGTGGAGCGTGATAGATCTGCTAAATAGGAATGGAGTGCTGTCTGATGAGATTGTGGAGGAGCTTGCTTATGACACTGATGAAGACTTACGAAAATTGTCCCGAAGCATAAAACGTTCACGCTCCAAAGTTCAGGCTTAGCGATACTTATCTATGCGCTGCAAATACATCCGATATTTTATAAAATATCCATTGAACAAAAACATAATTTAGCTCTGTATAGTGAAAAATAACAATTTAAAATTGTCCGAAACTTCAGAACTGCAAAAACAGCTTTTCCATTCCCTGAACTTGGGAACAGGTAGAGCGATGTTGTTCATGAAAGCGCATCCACAAATAGATTTCTCGAAAGAACTCATTGCGGCATCCGTTAAGAATCTAGCAAATGATGCTCAATCTGAAGGTAGCAGAGCCGATTATTTATACCCTATGATCAGGCGGGCTAAGAATAGAGCCTTGATAGAAAAAGCAGTACTTCAAAAACTCAAAAAGAAAAAATCCGACGTCTCTGATCTGAATCAATTGTGTGACCTTGCCCTGCATTTCTATCAGGATGGAAATCTTCATGCGCGCGATATTTTTCTTGAGCGTTTCGAGAAATCTTTTGAAGATGGCTATGAGCTTTGTGGAAATGAACGGATTTTGAAGATGGATGGTTTGCAGGGATTATTCAAGCTAGCGGAAAAGATAGGCAGACTTCCCGAAGAAGAGTGGGCATGGTATGAATATCGCTGGGATATAGACGAGTTTCAGGAAGCTAATCCAGCGCTGGATGTTTTTAAGGAATTTGAGTCTGCAGCTAAGGAAAATCCCTACATCCAGAACTATTTCAAATTGATATCTGCGATAGAGCCTTTCGAACGCTCACGGCGGAAAGAGCCTTCAGCCTACACGGTGAAAAATGTGGAGGAAATTATCAATCGTCCAAATAAACGTGCCGGGTTTAGCAGTGTACGCACTTTGAAGATGAGTCCGGAAGAGATAATCACAGTTGCCCGAAATTTTCTGGATGAAAAAGAGAAACTCAGAAAATTCAAGTATCTACGTTTTTTCTACGCGACCAGATTTCCTTTTGATTATGCGCCTTTACTAAAAATTGCGAGCGGTAAAAAAAATCATCAGACTGTGGCAGTGAATAATGCCGTGCTCGCGCTTAGCCATTTTTCTGGCGCTGACATACGTGCCCTGGCCTTGAAAAAAATGCGTGAAGAGCGTATCCCCTGTGAGTACTTACATCTGCTGGTTAGTAACTATCAGAGAGGGGATGCAGAAATCTTGCTGGAAGTAATAGGACGAGCAAAGAATTTTGATGAAGTACATTTGCTGGTACAAGGCATCGTTGCCATATTCAAAGCGAATCCCGGGGCTGATTGCAAGGCGCCGCTGGAAGCGATGTATTACAGCATGAATTGCGCAATACACAGACGGGACTTGATAGAACTGCTGAGCGATAATCAAGTGCTGTCTGAGGAAATTCTGGAAGAACTGCCCTATGACTCAGATGAGGGTGTGCGAAAATTATCCCGAAGAATAAAACGCCAGCGCAGCGCTGTTGCGATGAATTAGGGTAAGATTATTTCATCCTGATTCGCATGTATATCCAAAATGCATGCGAATTCTCTTTGAGTTTGCGAACTCAAGCTGCAATAGCAGCTCTCAGTGCGGCCTTTTCCTGTTCCGTAAAATCAAGTGTCGTCAGATCATCATTGAGCATGACGACATGTGGCGCGCCAACGAGCCTGACTGCCAGTGCCATATCTTGTTGATGTGGCAGGAACAAGGGGCCTTCTTTCTTGCGCATGATATGACGGAGTTTTTTCTTCGTGCCATCTATATCGGTTTCAAAAAATACTGTGCGTTGGTTTTGTATGTCTTTGACTTTAACCATCACCGTTAGTAAGCCTGGCTTGCTTTTAATCAGGCGGTTAAAGAGATGGCTTTGCCAGGCAGCGTACAGGCAACCGAAAAACATGAAACCGAACAGCAGGGTAAAAGTCAGTATCATGAAAAAGCGGTTGGTGATATGTTCAGTCGCCATTGTCGTAGTGATCATGCCGGGGTTGGATTTGGATCTGACGGCATCGGTAGTCATGGAAGGTTGAAAACTGACAAACCAGAAGCTGTGTTTGATCTCTTTTGTTACGGTGTCTTCCGGCTTAGGCAGGTAGCGGATCTTGACATCGCAGTCTATAAAGATGACTTTCCGGCTCTTGCAACTACCGTGGATTTCAGCCTGCTGATCGACCACTGGATCTTTGGAAACCTTGTAGTCATACAGAAAATCAGGCACCGTCATATATATCAGGCCAACCAGGAAAAGCAGCCCGACCATGGACAGGCCTAATAACATCAACACCCCTTGTTTTCCGGTAGCGAGTATTTGCATGCGGCGCTTGGGAAAGGCGGCGTTGATGGACGCAAGTTGTGCTTCCGCAGTAGTACCGCGTGTTTGAAATTGTGTCTGGGACATGTCTGGCTTTCTGGCAGGATAAAGATACATTTGTATGTAAATTTGCAAGCGGGAAGTATCTTAAAAGCTGACAGGCCGGGGTAGGATTATTTCAAATTTTTACAATCAGATAACCAGCTGCAAACTGTGATTATCATTCGGCGACCGGTATGCCTGCTGGTAGTCAAATGGAAAAATGTCAGTGTTGATAAACTGGCCAATGAAAAGATCAGGTACTACATTTGCTGGAACAAATGCGTGTGATTGCGGCTTACTTCCAGTTTTTCTGCATGACCTTTCAAGCCTATCAGTTGGCGGCCGCGGAAATCGCGGGTGACTTCTGCAATCGCAGAGACGCGTACCAGGGTAGAACGATGGATGCGCCAGAATTCTTTGGGGTCGAGTTCGTCTTCCAGTTCTTTTAGTGATTTGCGTATCAGGTATTCAGCCTGTTCGGTTTGCACCAGGGTATATTTTTCATCGGAACGGAAAAACAATATCTCCTTGGTGCTGACCATGCGCAGGCTGGTACCGACGCTGGCTTGTATCCAGCGCAGGTATTCGCGCTTCTGGCTTTGCTGCTGCATTAATTGCGTCAGCATTTGTTCAACCTGTTTTGCCTGGTCGCTGGCAGGATTTGTTGGCGCGGTTTTTTCTTGTTGGCGTTGTTTTAATCTTTCTTGCAGACGCTGGCAAGTGCCGGCCAGCCTGTCGGCCTCTACCGGTTTCAACAGATAATCCATGGCACCGCGCTCGAATGCCTGTATCGCATATTCGTCATAGGCGGTCACAAACACCACCAGTGCCTGCTTGGCCAGGATGCTGGCGGCTTCTATGCCATTCTTGCCTGGCATGCGTATGTCGAGGAAGATAATGTCGGGATGTAATTCTTCAGCCTGTTCTATCGCGACTATGCCATTGGCGGCTTCGGCAATGATGGATAAGTCTGGCCATACTTGTTGCAAGCGTGCACGTAACTGGTCGCGCATCGGGCTTTCATCATCGACTATCATTGCTGTTGCCGCAGTTGCTAATGCTGACATGCTCTTACCTGATGTTGGATTGTGGAATGAATAAGAATAGTATTCTTAAGCTTTGCTGTCTACAGGCACGAGTATGCCGACGACTGCACCGCCCGTTTGCGGTGCCTCAATAACCAGCTGTGCCTTGCCTGAATACAGCACTTTCAAACGCTCACGTATATTCGTCAGACCCATGCCATCATCGGCATGCATGTCAAAGCCCATGCCATTGTCGCTGACTTCCACCAGCAATTGTCCGTCTACTTTTTTGGCCTTGATGCTGATATGACCACCCGTGGTCTTCGGTTCCAGGCCATGCTTGATGGAATTTTCCACCAGGGTTTGTATCATCATCGAAGGGAAGGGCAGGAATTCCAGTTCAGACGGCAAGTTTATATCGTAAGTCAGCCTCTCCTGCATGCGGGCCTGCATGATGTTCAGGTAGGCGCGGCACATTTCCATTTGCTGGCCCAGCTTGCCATTTCCCTTATCGCGCATTTGCGGCATGGCCGAGCGCAGGTATTTGATCAAATGCTGGTGCACTATCGTGGCTTGTGCCGGATTGGTTTCTATGAGCTGACCTATCAAGGCCAGAGTATTGAACAAGAAATGCGGCTCTATCTGCGCTTGCAAGGCTGCCATCTCTGCTTCCAGCAGTCTGCGTTCCAGTGCTTCGACATCAGCGCGCGTTGCTGCGGCAGTGGCGGCGATCTCTGCACTGCGCTTGCCGCCCGCCAGGCTCTTGATAATGAAGGAGGCGAACACCAATGCGGGCATCAGCCCCCCCAGTCCCAGTGCCCCCCCTACTATCACGGCGACCAGCGAGATGCCCAGCAAGGATGTCCAGGGGACTACAGCCAGCCAGTCAAAGAACTTCCACCAGACCACGGTCACCGTATCGGTGATATCCATGATCAGGTCGAGTACCTTGTTATCGTCGCGATGTTTCATACTAACTTTCCATGCGCCCCTTATCTTTCAAAGCGGCTTATTCAGTTTGTGGGTTTGTTGCTGTCTTGTCTTTGTCAGCAAATAATTTGACGATGATAGCGCCAAACACCAGGCCATTTGCCAGTGATGATAAATGCAATATGCCGCCAGTGATCAAGGTCAGCAAAGAAGTCAGCAAGAGTTTTTTCCAGGATGCCTGCAATACCCAGTCAAAAGCTTCGCGGCCTACATATGCCAGCGTCTCTGCCAGGTTTTTGACAAAGGCCAGAACTGGGTTGTTGTTTGTGTTGTTCATGTTATCGCTCCTGTTAGTTGCTGTTTCAATCGTCACCAAGGTGGTGTTTTCTTTTTTTTCGGTTTTTTCGTTTTTTTCTGTTTGAGAATTCATTTTCTTTCTCCTGTCTGCTGTATGACTCACTGCATCCATGTAGGCAGAATAGCAGGCACTTTTATGAGCTTACAGTCCGCTGCGACTAACAGTATCTTGCCATGGTCCAACGGTAATTTAGCGGGATAAATGGGAGACGTTTACTCCTCATTGACAGGAGAGGCTTGCTGTCCAGGCGGTAAACAAGCCTCTTTTTACGTGAGGATTTTATGTTTTACATAACATCAGCCGGTCAAAACCCAGACCAAAACCTATGCCCTGTTTATAGCTGCCACCACCGACGACCTGTTTTTGTGCTCCAAGATCAGGGACGGCGATTTCAAAACCAGCTTCGGTGTAATAGTCCAGCCCGCGCTTGACGGCTGTAGCGACTTCATAATTATCGGTTTTTAAAGCCACCATTTGTTCAGCCATAGCCAGCAGTTCTTCACGACAGGAAAGATTATCAGGATTGATGACTTCCACGCCGAACTGGAAAAATTCGCGATAACGCCCTTCCTGCGGTTTCTCATAACGCCAGCAGCGTTCGAAATACCAGAGCTTTTGATTTTTCTTTTGCTTGAAGTGTTTATCGGCAAGCAGTTGTACAGTAGCAGTAGCCTCGGGGCGCAGGCACAGTGATCTGTCTTTTTTATCGGGAAAGACATACATTTGCGACAGCACTTCCGGACCAGCCTTGTTGACATAAATATTCGCTGGTTCCAGGGAAGGCAACATGATTTCGTTAAAGCCGTTCGCTTCGGCGATATCGATCAGTGCATTCAAGAGCCGGCGTCTTTCTTTAACTTCGTCACCGACCAGAATACGTGTACCACGGCTTTGTTCTTCTATTCTTAATTCCATACTTCACTCCATCACTGCATTGCAACATACCTGCCGGGCAAGAGCATGGTGCCCTGCTGTTGGCAGAAATAAAAAAGCCCTCTGTGCAGGCTGAGAGGGCTTTCTTAGTGATGGGGCTTAACACTCATCCAAGCAATAGCTCTCCCAGCCAGCGATGTGACTGATGTTGAGCTGCATGCAAAACGGATGTCGGGAAAGTATTCATGCCTTGAGCATAATTTGCTTGAGGGAGTATGTCAACGAGGTAAACACGTCGGAAGTAAAAAGTTTTTCCGCGACTTAAGAAAATTTTGTCTTGTTACGTCTAATTACAACTTTTCAAAACATTATTCTTTCCAATCAAGAACTTACGGCCCTAAATTCCGTGTTGTAGAACAAGCACCCAATTTTATGGTTTTGTTAATTTCGACCTAGATATTTATAAAATATATTACTAATATATTTCAACCAAATCATATACAAATCTATTAAATGTGATTTGGTACATGCAATGTCTGGCGCCAAGAAATAGGGAGTGTTCAGGCATTGAGACAGGGAAGCAGCGGCATGCGGATGCATGTCTGCTGCTTCCACATATATGGGGCTGGCAAAGACCTTCTTCAAGTCATTCAGGCGGCGATAGCTTACAAGTTATCGAATGAAAAAGCCTGAAGGGGATGGTATTGCCTGAAGCTCTTAAACAATCAGGGAGACGTATTACATGTTATATCCAAATAAAATAGCAAGCATGGCGGGAGTATTGGCACTTAGTTTCACAGGGTTCACGCAATTGGTTCAAGCTGCTGATGCGGAAGACCATGCGCGTTTGAAGCAAGCACCGATGCCACATCAAAGACAGAGTTTGCCACCGACAGCAGAGCAAAAGAAATTCAATCTGCCACCAACAAATGGGGCACGCCTGGATCTGGGCATCGTCAATAAACAAAAAAACCTGATGGCACCACCACCATCAGATGACTGTAAAAACATGGCGACGCTGGCTAACTATAGCGGCGATGCACTGGCGACTTACATCGTCAATTTGCCCAGCTATGAATGCCATTATGGTCTGTTTTCATTGAACGCAACTGATGCGGCCAAGGTTTATTCGCCAGCCAATTTCACTGCTGTCGTGAATCGCTTTGCGCAAGAAGCGACGAACTACAATGCCACCAATATGGCGCTGGTCAACCTGATCATTTACCTGCGCGCCGGTTACTATCTGGCAGGCGGCAACACGATACCGGCACCATCCGCGAATTATCTGACCAGCATGCGTGGGCCTATCAAGCAACTGGTGGATGGCAATCAACTGTTCAAGACCAACACAGTAGGGCCAAGCACGGCAGCCGAGACCTTGAAGCTCGTCACCAACCTGCATGATGAAGCTTATTATCTGAGCAGCGTCAAAAACATCATCACGCGTTATACAAATACATCATCTAATCCAGCGGCCACGGATGCCTTGAAATCATCGACTGTTGCCGATGCTTACACGGCGGCATTGACCATCCTGTTCTATGGTCATTCACGTCCAGACGCTTTGCCTATCTTGCGTAATGATGTGTCCTATGCGACTGCTTTGAATAATTTTGTCGTCAACAATAAAGCGGCATTGTTGGGCACCAGCCTTGAGTATCAACTCAGCGATACCGAGAATGAAGCTTTCCGTTTCATGCAGTATGCAAATCTGCAACCTACGGTCAAGCCCATGGTCAAGTACCAGCTCAGTCATTCAAGCATGACTGGCAATGACAGCATGTTGTGGCTCAATGCTGCGTCTGCGGTCAAGTACTATGACACGGCTAATTGTGCAGAATATGGCACCTGCAATTATGAGACTACGCTGGCCAATACCATCCTCAAAAACAACTACACTTGCAGTCCCAGTCTGAAAATCCGTGCACAGGATATGACTACGGCACAGATGCAGGATTCGTGCACCATGCTGGCAACCGAGGAAAATTATTTCCACACCATGTTGCAAAGCAAGCGTCAGCCAGTAGCAGGTGACGGCAATACGGCGCTGGAAGTAGTCGTGTTTGATGACTATACCAACTACAGCAAATATGCCTCCATACTGTACGGTATCGACACCAATAATGGCGGCATGTATCTGGAAGGTGACCCTAGTGTCGCAGGTAACCAGGCACGCTTTGTTGCGCATGAAGCATCCTGGCTGCGTCCAGCTTTCCAGGTCTGGAATTTGCAACATGAATATGTCCATTACCTCGATGGCCGTTTCGACATGAAAGGTGATTTTGGTGCAGGCACTGCCAAACCTACAGTCTGGTGGATAGAAGGTGTGGCTGAATACATGTCATTGAAAAACAATAACCAGAAAGCCATAGACGTTGCCAAAACAGGCACTTATAAGCTGAGCCAGATTTTTGGTAACACTTATTCCATGTCTGATTATGTGACACGTGCCTATAGCTGGGGTTACATGGCCACGCGCTTCATGATGGAAAAACACCGCAGTGATGTTGATGCAGTCGTCGCCAAGTTCCGTGTCGGTGATTATGATAGCTACCAAACCTATATGGCCAATATAGGCACACGTTATGACAATGAGTTCACAGCCTGGGTTGCTGCTGCCACCACGGCAGGTGAGCCACCATTGCCAGTCGATAACAGCCTGCCTGATTGCCCGGCCGGTAGCTACATGGCTAAGAACTGCGTAAAGCGTAATTTTGCTTCCAGCACGCAAGCCTATACCTACATCATGGTCCCAGCTGGCGCGAAAAACCTCAAGCTGACAACCAGTGGTGGTACGGGTGATGTGGACTTGTATGTATCCATGGACAAGTATCCAAGCACAGGTATCTATGACTACGGTTCAGTCAAAGCCGGTAATGATGAAAGCGTCACCATCAGCAATCCAACGGCCAATCGTTGGTACTACATCATGCTCAACGCCAGACAGAGTTTCTCCGGTGTGAGTGTGTCGGCGACTTACGACTGATAGCAGCAAACTGAAATCTCGCAAACAAGGCCTACGATCACAGGAAAGCCACCTATAAAAAAGCAATTGAGTGTTGGGGCAGACATGCAAGATGTCTGCCCCTTTTTTATTTTTGCCAGAAGGCGCACGAACCAGCTCGGTCAACATCCTGTTTTTTTGCTATTCTTTATGTATGCCTGAATCCGCTCAGGAAAAAAATAAATTAAGTCACAGGAGATCAAGATGCATAAAAGTCGATTGGCATGTTTTGTAATTGATTGCCAGGTGGATGATATCAATCCGGGAGCCAATTTCTGGGCCGGGGCGCTGGGTTACCCTGCCGGGGATGCGGATGAAAAATACGTCGTCCTTGAAGCCACACCCACCGGCCCCAAAATGTTGTTGCAGAAGGTCGAGCACCCGAGCCGCATACATCTCGACATAGAAACCGACAATAAGGAAGCAGAGGTCCAGCGCCTGGAAAAACTAGGTGCCAAAGTCGTCAAGATCATGGAACGCTGGACCATCATGGAAGCACCGACAGGGCACAGGTTTTGTGTAGTCAATCCCCAGCGCCCGGATTTCCACGAGGCGGCTGATGTCAATGTCTGGGAATGATAGCGGTGACGACATAGTCATTCGATCTTAAAAAACAAGGATAAACATGGGTGTTGCTCAGGCTGGACTGGCTTTCAGACGTACCGCTGCTACCAATGATTTACCGTCATTGATAGCGGCTTTATGCAAATCAAAGCTAGCGCTGATATCGCAGCCAAATTCCAGGGATTTTGATATACGACGTCATGATGACATCATGGTCTAGATTTTTGGTGACGTATGTTTTATCAGTAACGACGATTTGGTCTGGGAGTATCTGGAAGACCAGGAAAAAGATGTCACCGAGCTGTATAAAGCTCTGGGTTCGCCGGATGAAATACTGATTTTCTGTCAGTATGAGTCGGGCGGCAGTTTTGGCTATGCCTTCATAGAGCAGGGTCAGAGGACGCGGTCGCGCTTGCAAACCACGGACGTCCCGCGACTGCCACCTCTTATAGAGAGTGGCACTCCCAAGGACTTCGAAAACCTGTGGTTATCAGCCAAATACTATCTGGAGGAAGACGACGTTCCACCTGAAGAACGTAACAAAGTCTATTACCAGGGCGACAAGGAAATCAAAATTTCTGAATACAATCTCACTGCACGCATGCTTTATGAGGCCATGCAAAAGTACTTTTCAGTTTGCCCTTGGGAGACTAATCTTGAGCCAGAATACCATTTTTTCAAACTCACAAAAGAAGAAAAAAAATGGTGGCGATTTTGGTGAGGCTGGTCTCCAGTTCTCCAATTAATGCTGCGGCCAGATCTCGGCTATGCGCAATAGATTGGTAGATCCTGGCTGGCCGAAAGGCACGCCAGCAGTAATCGCGATTTGCTCGCCGACTTGCGCCAGACCCTCCTGCCATGCCGTGCGGCAGGCGGTGGCGACCAGTATGTCTTCGTTGGGTACGACATCACTGACGCTGGAATGTACACCCCAGACCAGCGCCAGGCGGCGTGCGGTTGCCAGTTTGGGTGTGATGCTGAGTATCGGTGCCATCGGTCTTTCACGTGCGGCACGCAGGCTGGTATGCCCGGACGTGGTGTAAGTCACGGTAGCAACCGCACCAACAATTTGTGTGACTTCACGCAGTGCTGCGCAGATGGCATCGCCCTTATTATTCTGTGGTGTTTCATGCTGGGCGGCGATCATGTTTTTATACAGAGGGTCGCGTTCTACTTCGCAGATGATGCGGTCCATGATCTCAACCGCAGCAACGGGGTAGGCACCACTGGCGGATTCTGCCGATAGCATGACTGCATCAGCTCCATCATAAATCGCGCTGGCAACATCCGAGGCTTCGGCACGCGTAGGCACTGGCGCGGCGATCATGGATTCCAGCATCTGGGTGGCGATGACTATAGGTTTGCCATGGCTGCGGCAGACGCGCAATATACGTTTTTGTACACCGGGTACGCGTTCTGGCGGCAACTCCACCCCCAGGTCGCCACGTGCCACCATGATGGCATCGGACACGGCGACGATTTCTTCAAGCCTGTCGAGTGCGGCCGGTTTTTCGAGTTTGGATAATACTCCGGCACGCCCTGCTACCAGGGTTTTTGCTTCTGCCACGTCTTCCGGCCTTTGCACAAAGGACAGGGCTATCCAGTCTGCACCCATATTGAGTGCAAATTCCAGGTCGCGTTTATCTTTCTCAGTCAGGGCCGGTATCGGTAACACAGCATCTGGCACATTCACGCCTTTGCGGTCCGACAGTGCACCGCCATTGATGACGCGAGTGCGTATCATGCTGGCATCACTGTCCATGACCTGCAGGCGCAGCTTGCCATCGTCGAGCAATAATGCTTGCCCGGCGGTGATGACGGCGAATAATTCAGGATGTGGCAGGCAAACCCGGTTTGCATCGCCTGGTGTGCTATCGCTGTCGAGTATGAATTCCTGCCCGGCTGTGAGTATGACACGGCCAGCACCGAACTGGCCTACCCGCAATTTGGGGCCCTGCAAATCCGCCAGGATGGCGATGGGGCGGCCCAATTCTGCTTCGATTTCACGCACGATATTACAGCGCAATTGATGGTCAGCATGGCTGCCATGGCTAAAGTTGAAGCGGAATACATCGGCACCGGCTTCAAACAGGGCCTTTATCATTTCCCTGCTGCTGCTGGCAGGGCCCAGGGTGGCGACAATTTTAGCTTTGCGACTGCGGTTCATGGCTTGCTTTCATTTGTTAAAGGCGACAGTTATCCCGGCGCGATGCACCTCAGTTTTACTGCCGCTGTATGTTTTTAGTGAGACTTACAGTATGAGAATGGCGCGGAAATCGTTGACGTTGGTCCGCGTTGGGCCACTGACAACCAGGTCATCGAGTCCACTGAAGAAACCATAGCCGTCATTGTTTTCCAGCAGGCTGCGGGCGCGTATCTGCTTTGTTGCGGCGCGGGCAATCGAGTCCGGTGCGTACAAGGCCCCGGCATTATCTTCCGAGCCGTCTATGCCATCGGTATCACAGGCGATGGCGTGTATATCTGCGTGGCCGTCTAGTGCAACTGCCAGGCTCAGCAAGAATTCTGCATTGCGGCCACCGCGCCCTTTACCGCGCACGGTGACGGTAGTTTCGCCGCCTGAAATAAGCACGCAAGGTTTCTGGAAAGGCTGACCATGCTTTGCCACCTGCTTCGCCAGGGCAGCATGTACCAGGGCGACATCGCGTGCTTCACCCTCTATGCCATCGGACAAGATATAGGGCGTGATGCCTGCTGCACGCGCCGTGGCTGCGGCGGCTTCCAGTGCCTCCTGTGCGGTGGCGATGACATGGTGGCTGTGGCCTTCAAAACGCGCATCATCCGGTTTTGGTGTTTCGCCTCTACCGCTTTCCAGATGCTGCAAAATCTCTGCTGGAATAGCGATGTCGTATTTGCGCAAAATTGCCAGAGCTTCTGCACAAGTCGTAGCATCAGGCAGCGTAGGGCCACTGGCGATGATGCCGGGTTCATCGCCGGGCACATCGGATATCAGCAAAGTCACTACCCGTGCCGGGGCACAGGCCAAAGCCAGGCGGCCACCCTTGATGGCCGACAAGTGCTTGCGCACGCAATTCATTTCAGAGATTGCTGCCCCGCTTTTCAGCAAGGCCTTGTTGATAGCCTGTTTTTGTTCGAGGCTGATGCCATCTGCAGGCAGGGCCAGCAAGGCTGAGCCGCCGCCAGAGATCAGGCAGAGTACCAGGTCATCCTTGCTCAGCCCTTGTACCATGTCCAGTATGCGCGCTGCTGCCTGCTTGCCTGCTTCGTCGGGCACCGGGTGGGCGGCCTCCACCACTTCTATCTTGCGGCAGTCTGCACCGTGGCCGTAACGTGTGACGACCAGGCCAGAGAGTTCACCCTGCCAGTGGTCTTCCACTACCTTTGCCATGGCTGCTGCGCCCTTACCGGCACCGATGACCAGCGTCCGACCGGTTGTCGGAGGTGTTGGCAGGAAGGCGGGCAGGCACTTCTCTGCGCTGACGGCGGCGACGGCGCTGGTGTAGAGGTCGAGCAAGAACTGGCGTGGGGCTAGTGTGGTCATTTTGGGGCTTTCTTGAAACGGGTGATGCCAAGTAACTTCGTAGGTTGGGCTACGTTTCATCAGCCCAACACTTGGCCTGCTGTAAACGAATACGTTATTTGAAAGCCGAGTGTTGGGCTGGTAAACCGTAGCCCAACCTACGGAAACATTTCAATTCAAGTATGCCTTCAAACCACATACCGCCAGGTGAATTTTTTTCGTGCATCCACTTTTGAAGGCTAACAACGATCAAGCCTCGGCAATCTCATGATTCGACATGATCTCTATCGCCCGGCACAGGGCCGAGTGATCGAGGCCACGCATGCCGTTGGCGGAACAGGCATTCATCAATTCCTGCACCGCTGCGGTATTTGGCAGGGATACCCCCAAAGCTTTTGCGCCTTGCAAAGCCAGGTTCAAGTCTTTTTGATGCAGTTCTATCCTGAAGCCGGGGTTGAAGGTGCGCTTGACCATGCGTTCACCATGCACTTCCAGTATGCGCGAGGCGGCAAAGCCACCCATCAGTGCCTGCCTGACCCTGGCTGGGTCGGCACCGGCTTTCGATGCAAACAGCAGGGCTTCAGCCACGGCCTGTATGTTCAACGCGACGATGATCTGGTTGGCAACCTTGGTGGTCTGGCCATCGCCATTGCCACCGACCAGGGTGATATTCTTGCCCATCAACTCGAACAGGGGTTTGACCTTGTCAAAAGCAGCTTCTGAACCACCGACCATGATGGTCAGGCTGGCTGCCTTGGCACCGACTTCGCCACCGGACACTGGTGCATCCAGGTATTCGCATTTCAGGGCATTGATTTTTTTTGCGAAGTCTTTGGTGGCGATGGGGGAAATAGAACTCATATCCACCACGATCTTGCCAGCGTCGAGGCCACTGACAACACCGTTTTCACCAAACAGCGCAGCTTCGACATGTGGCGTATCCGGCACCATGATGATGATGATGTCGGCGCGCCTGGCGACTTCTTCACCCGAGGTACAGACCGTGGCACCGCGTTCTATCAATTCAAACGGCGGGTTCTTGATGTCGTGCAAATACAGCTTATGCCCACCAGCCTGCAAATGCCCAGCCATAGGTGCACCCATGATACCCAAACCTATAAATCCAATTTTAGCCATGATTTTTCCTTAAATTTTATATTAGAGTTCGTGTGATTTAATCCAGCCTAGTCCAGCCACAGTGCCGTTCTGCGGTTTGTATTCGCAGCCTACCCAGCCCTGGTAGCCCATGTCGTCCAGTGCGGCGAAGATAGTGAGGTAATTGATTTCACCTGTGCCGGGTTCAAAGCGCCCCGGGTTGTCGGCCAGTTGTACATGCCTGATCAACGCCAGATTATTCTTGATGGTATTGATGAGTTCACCTTCCATGCGCTGCATGTGATAGATGTCGTATTGCACGAAGATATTGTCTGAGCCGGTGGCACGTATCAAATTCAGTGCCTGCTGTGTGCCGGATAAAAAGAAGCCAGGTATGTCATAGGTATTGATGGCTTCGATGAGCAGGCTGATATTCGCTGCCTTCAATTTGTCAGCCGCATAACGCAGGTTGTTGACCAGGATTTGCTCTGCTTCTTTCACACTGACATTTGCTGGGCGTATGCCAACCAGGCAATTCAGTTGTGTGACCTTCAGTGCCGTGGCATAGGCAATGGCAACATCCACGCCCTGGCGGAATTCATCAACACGGTCAGGGTGGCAGGCGATACCCCGTTCACCAGCTTCCCAGTTACCTGCGGGCAGGTTGTGCAGCACCAGTTGCAGATTATTTTCTTGCAGTTTTTCTGCAATCTGTTTCACTTCAAAAGCATAGGGAAACAAAAATTCCACAGCCTTGAAACCCGCCTGAGCAGCAGCGGCAAAGCGGTCGAGAAATGCATGTTCGGTAAACAACATGCTGAGATTGGCGGCCAGTCTGGTCATCGCATATCCTTGTAGATGAGTGACCGTAAGCCTCCCGCAGCCATGCCACGGGAGTCTACGGGGCACCAGACGGGGAGGCCCGGTACCTGAAAGTTTTTTATAAGTAGGACTTATGCAAAATTGTCCCAGCAAGGCTATCGCCTTAAGAAACCTCTCTTGCAAGAGAGCTTCGTTCCGTTGGCGGACAACATGTTGTCCGAAACCCCAACTACACCGTAGCGACGAAGACAGTACTTTAGTGCCGAATCTTGCTAAATGCGGGCGCTGCAACGCAGCTGGGGCGGTTTTGCGTAAGTCCTGTTTGATTAATCGAGCAGGGCAATGGCGGTCGGTGCATGACCATCTTCCGTCGCCAGTTCTTCAAATTCATTGATATTGCTGATCTCGGTACCCATGGCGATATTGGTGACGCGCTCCAGTATGATTTCGACTACAACCGGCACGCGGAACTCTTGCATCCAGCGCTGTGCCTGAGCAAAGGCATCGGCAATGGCACTAGGCTCAGTGACACGTATGGCCTTGCAACCCAGGCCTTCGACCACGGCGATATGGTCTACCCCGTAGCCATTCAGTTCTGGCGCATTGATGTTTTCAAATGCCAGTTGCACGCAGTAATCCATGTCAAAACCGCGCTGCGACTGGCGTATCAAACCCAGGTAAGAATTGTTGACGACCACGTGCAGGTAAGGCAGCTTGAATTGCGCACCTACTGCCAGTTCTTCTATCATGAACTGGAAGTCGTAATCACCTGAGATGGCAACAACCTGGCGCTGCGGGTCAGCAGCGCAAACGCCAAGTGCTGCCGGTATGGTCCAGCCCAGAGGGCCAGCCTGGCCGCAGTTGATCCAGTGACGCGGGTAATACACATGCAGGAATTGCGCAGCGGCGATTTGCGACAGACCTATGGTGCTGACATAACAGGTTTCGCGGCCAAAGGCCTTGTTCATTTCTTCATATACGCGTTGCGGCTTCACCGGCACGTTGTCAAAATGCGTGCGGCGCAGCATGGTGCGTTTGCGCTCCTGGCATTCTGCTACCCAGGCAGAACGGTCCTTGAGCTTGCCCGCAGCCTTCCACTCTCTGGCAACATCGATCAACAATTTTAACGCTGCGTGTGCATCAGAGACTATGCCAAAGTCAGGGCCAAACACGCGACCGATTTGCGTAGGTTCTATATCGATGTGGACGAACTTCCTGTCCTTGGTAAACACGTCGATGGAGCCCGTATGCCGGTTGGCCCAGCGATTACCTATGCCCATTGCAAAGTCAGATGCCAGCATGGTGGCATTGCCATAGCGATGGCTGGTTTGCAGGCCGACCATGCCTACCATCAGTGGATGGTCATCAGCAATTGCACCCCAGGCCATCAGCGTAGGTATCACCGGTACACCAGTCAGCTCGGCAAATTCAACCAGCAAGGCAGAGGCATTGGCGTTGATGATGCCGCCACCGGCAGTAATCAAAGGACGCTCTGCCTGGTTCAGCATGTCCAGGGCTTTTTCTATCTGGGCGCGGCTGGCTTTGGGCTTATACACTTCCAGCGGTTGATAGGTATCCGGGTCAAATTCTATTTCGGCCATCTGTACATCAAATGGCAAATCAATCAGCACAGGGCCTGGGCGGCCAGAACGCATGATGTGAAAGGCTTGCTGGAATACCATGGGTACCAGCGCCGGTTCACGCACCGTCACTGCCCACTTGGTGACAGGCTTGGCGATGGATTCAATATCCACTGCCTGGAAGTCTTCCTTGTACAGCCGCGCCCTTGGTGCCTGGCCGGTAATGCAGAGTATGGGTATGGAATCTGCCTGGGCAGAATACAGGCCGGTAATCATGTCCGTACCCGCCGGGCCGGATGTGCCTATGCAGACGCCGATATTGCCAGCCTGGGCGCGGGTATAGCCCTCAGCCATGTGGGAAGCGCCTTCGACATGGCGCGCCAGTATGTGTTTGATCGTGCCCTGTTTCTTCAAAGCCGCATAAAACGGGTTGATCGCCGCACCCGGCACCCCAAACGCCTGACGCACGCCTTCTTTTTCCAACACATAAGCCGCCGCTTGCGCAGCCGTCATCTTTGCCATTTTGTTCTCCAGTTTTGCTATTAGTCGTGTGTATGCAGATCTTGAAACACATGCTAAAGGCAAAAACCAAGTCTGATAAGACGACAAATTCTCGTCTTATTCGATACAAAAAGTATGGAATAATGAGGCGACCTTAAGATTTTCTCTGTGCCCCCTCTGTGTCTCAATGGTGTAGCAAGGAATTCGAGTGGCATGCCACTCGCTTGCGAAACGAAGACTTCTTGCAAGAAGTCTTTCCTTCCTCTGTGGTGAGGGGTTTTAGCAAATTATGCCGGGACCAAAATGGACAAACTCACCCAAATCGAAGCCTTCGTTGATGTCGTTGAAAAAGGCAGCCTGGCACGTGCCGCCCTGGGCCAGAACATCACCCCGGTCATGCTGGGTCGCCGCATAGATGCGCTGGAAAAACGCCTGGGCGTAAAGCTCATGCACCGCAGTACGCGCCATCTAACGCTGACTGAGCAGGGCACGGTTTATCTCGATCATTGCCGCAAATTGCTGGCAGACCTTGGCTATGCTGATCAACTGGTATCAGAAGGGCGGCACAAGGCTACCGGCCATCTTATCGTGTCGGCTCCTGCCGCTTTCGGGCGCAAGCATGTGGCACCGCATGCGCCACAATTCGTGAAGGCCAATCCCGCCGTACAGATATCCTTCAACCTGACTGACAGGGTGGTCGATCTGGTACGCGAGGGTTATGACCTGGGCATACGCATAGGCGGCAATATCGACCCCAATTTTGTTGCCGTAAAACTGGCCAGCAACCGCCGCGTGGTCTGCGGTACGCCCGCCTATTTTGAGCGGCATGGCATACCGCGCACGCTGGAAGACCTGGCGCAACATAATTGTCTGGCTTTCAACTTGCAGGGTGGGCAACAACGCGGCTGGTATTTCCAGCAAAACGGCAAGCCGGTGACCATCAAGGTGGCAGGCAATCTTGATTGCAATGATGGTGAATTGCTACATCGCTGGGCCTGTGAAGATCTGGGCCTGGCCTGGCGTTCTTCGTGGGAGATACAGGCGCAACTGATTTCGGGCGAATTGATTACCGTGCTTGATGACTATGCCTTGCCGCAATACGACATTGTCGCTGTGTATCCGCAACAACGGCACTTGCCGGTGAAGACCAGGTTTTTTATTGATGCCTTAAAAGCCATCTATGCACAGCCAGATTATTGGTTAAAAAATTAAGAGAGTTACTCCACATATTCAAATTCAAATAGCATCTATAGAAATTCCTTAGCCTTGATATCGAAATAATTAAGCTATCGTCTTTTCACAAATTAAAAAATTGGATTATCCAAAATTGAGGAGACAAACGTGTTAACTTCCGAGCAAATTCCGGCTGCACAAGATACCCCCAGGCCTGTCAGTCACAGCCCTGCGCAGCTTTCCTTTCTCGACAGATTTTTCAAGCTAAGAGAAAACAATACCGACGTACGTACAGAGTTATTGGCAGGTCTGACCACCTTCCTGACCATGGCGTATATCATTTTCGTTAACCCGTCGATATTGGGTGACGCTGGCATGCCCAAGGATTCTGTCTTTGTCGCCACCTGCCTGGCTGCATCGATAGGCACCATGATCATGGGTCTGTATGCCAACTACCCCATGGCGCTGGCACCAGGCATGGGTCTGAATGCCTACTTTACTTATGCGGTCGTCAAGGGCATGGGCATACCGTGGGAAGCGGCTCTCGGTGCAGTTTTCATTTCCGGTTGCCTGTTTGTGGCCGTCAGTGTATTCAAATTGCGCGAGATGATAGTCAATGGCATACCGCAATCGATACGTACTGCCATCACGGTTGGCATAGGTCTTTTCCTGGGCCTTATTTCGCTGAAGAATGCCGGTATCGTCGTTGCCAATCCTGCCACCATGGTGGGCATAGGTGATATGCACAAGGCACCTCCCATTCTGGCGGCACTGGGTTTCTTTCTGATTGTCACACTGGATAAATTCAAGGTGCGCGGCTCCATCCTCATTGGTATTTTGACGGTGACGGTGCTGAGCTTTTTCTTTGGTGGCAATGCCTTCCATGGTGTGGTCTCCATGCCACCTTCTCTCGACCCTACCCTGTTCAAGCTGGATATCATGGGTGCCTTGTCAGTAGGTATCCTGAATGTGGTACTGGTGTTTTTCCTGGTGGAGCTGTTTGATGCCACCGGCACGCTGATGGGCGTTGCCAACCGTGCTGGCTTGCTGGTGAATGGGAAAATGGAAAGACTGAACCGCGCCTTGCTGGCCGACAGTACTGCAATTGTTGCTGGCTCATTCCTGGGAACCTCCAGCACCACTGCATACATAGAAAGTGCTGCCGGTGTACAAGCTGGAGGCCGCACAGGTTTGACAGCTGTGGCAGTTGGTCTTTTGTTCCTCGCTTGCCTGTTCATTGCACCACTGGCTGGCGTTGTGCCTGCCTATGCGACAGCGCCAGCCTTGTTCTATGTCGCCTGCCTGATGTTGCGTGAACTGGTAGAGATAGACTGGAGTGATACCTCTGAAAGCATACCTGCAGGTATCACTGCCTTGTTCATGCCGTTCACCTACTCGATTGCGCACGGCGTAGCGTTTGGCTTTATTTCCTATGCAGCACTGAAGTTATTTACAGGTCGTGCCAAAGAAGTGAAAGTGATAGTCTGGGCGATCGCTGCGGTGTTCCTGTTCAAATTCATTTATCTGGGTGCTGGCTGATTTTCTAACCTAAAAATTCATATAAAAAGCAGTGCAAGAAATTGCACTGCTTTTTGCATTATGAATCCAGGAATATAATCCAGACATCATGTAGATCCATGCAACTCCCCCACAAATTTCTTGTCTCGCCTCATGTGTGTGGCATCATCCTGAACATGGAGAAATTCAGGGGAATTTATGTTGGTCGTAAGAAATGCGCAGCAAGCAGATAATGTACAGATACGCAATATAGTACTAAGCTCACTTAGTGATTTTGGTATCGAAGTCGAATTTGATGGGTTGGATGTCGCAATTGGTTCAGCAGGTTTAGCCGACACAAAAAATGCCATAGAACTGGTGGCGGAATTTGATGGCCATATCTGCGGCTGCATCGCACTGGAGGCCATGCATGATCAGCAGGGGAAAGTTTTTGGTTTTCACGTTGATCATCATTATCGCGGCAAAGGGATAGGGCGTGGATTATTAACGGCTTTGATGACGCAGGCGAAGCAACTGGACTTCAAGACTTTGTACCTGGATACCTGGGACAGTATGCAGAGCGCCATCAGCCTGTACGTAGCCTTGGGCTGGATGCCAGGACCTGATCCTGCGCCAGAGTCAGGGGCAAACCGTTCTTATTTCTTTGAAATAATTTGAAGCTATTTGAAATCAGCATTTCGCACTTTATGCGATGAGGTGAAACATGAGTGATGCATTGGCGGAATATGAAAAACTGGTACAGAAACTTGTTGCGACTGTGTCAGCGGAGTCTGGCCAGATGTTTGGTAAAGCCTGTCTCAAAATCAATGGTAAAGCCTTTATGGCTCAGCATAAAGAGACGGTGGTATTCAAATTGTCAGGTGATGCACATACCAGGGCGATTGCACTGGCCGACGCTGTGTTATGGGACCCGTCAGGCAAAGGCCGCCCCATGAAAGAATGGGTGGCATTGACGGCAACGCATGGGAAAAAATTTCCTGCCATGGCACTGGCAGCGCTTGAGTATGTGCAATCTTTGGCCTGATGCTACGATGAAAAAATCTTTCGTTCCTGCTTTGTTGCTTGCTGCCGGTTTTCTTTGTGATACCGGGTATACCCAGGCCAGCGAGACGCGCTGGGTGCATGGTTCCTGGATCAATGTCCGCGCCAGGCCGGAAGCCAATGCTGAAGTATTGGCGCATCTGGTGGCAAATACCCAGGTGCAAATGGATGCCGTTGCATCCAGCGCCAAATTCTGTGCCATCACCTGGGGTGAAAAACAGCAGGGTTTTGTAGCCTGTAATTTATTGGGTGATAAGGCTTTGCGTCTGGAAGACTTTGTTGACAGTTATAACCGGACTAGCGAAAGCTCGAATTACTTCCCGGCGCGCGCTTTCTGGATGGCACCCAGCTTTAGCCGTTTGCAAGATGCTGGTTCCTATTTCCAGGAAACCATGCTGAGTCCACAGCAAAAAGCGCTGGAAACGGTAGACAACAAGTTTGTCTGGGAAAAACGGCCAGCACTCAAGCGTTTCCCTATCCCCGAATTTGAAGCCATGAAGCAGCGCATGATGGCGGGCGTCATCGAGCCAGCTTCACCCTATTTCCAGCCCCCAGCTCCTTGGGAAGAGTTGCTGAAGCTGGCAAAGTCAGAAGAAATCCCGGGCAAAAAGACTACAGAGGCTACGACCCGTTTGCATTCATCCCTGTTTTACACTGGCGTGCTGGTCATGTTGAGGCAACTGGATTTGCCAACAGCGGCCCCCTCATATTTCAAATCACTGGATGAACTGGGCAGGCCTTCTGCCAATCCAGAAGAGTTGTCCAGGCAATATCAGATACCGTATGCCATCAAGCCTGTCAGCGGCCCTTACTGGGATAACTATGAGCCTGCAGGCATCAATGTGATCGGTTGGTGGGATCTGGGCAAGGTCGATGTATTTCTGCAAAAGCCCGTTATCAAAAATATGCTGATGCTGAGTGGTCGATTGAAATCGACAAGCTCGGATTTGAAATACAGCCTTGGTGTGGATAATTGCAAACAAGGTTTTCGTTTCATAGGGCCCGGGGATCAACCTGAAATTGTAAAAAGCCTGGCGCAGAGGAGGCTGGAACCCAGGGCCAAGGATGAGGCGATTTTGCATTTTTATACCCGCAGCGAATTGCCAGCGGTGAATGGCATGGCCACAGTGACGACGCAGACGCCATTCAAGTTGCAATACGATACCAAGGCAAAGTCGAATACCTTCGAGCATTTTTCTCAGGCCAGCATCACCAGCATAGATATCGACCAGGATGGCGTTGCTGATTTTGTCATTGCTGAAGCCTGGCACCGTGGTCACATGCTGGAAACTACCATTCACCAGCCTGGCTATAGGGTGATATTTGTCAATGCAGGCGGGCGCTGGTATTTATTCGATATTGATCAGTACTTGATGTGCGGGTGCTAAAACCGATGTTGTAGCAGGCCATCTGCCAGAAAATCAAATACCGTGCGTATGCGCTTGCTGGACTTGAGTTCCCTGTGCGTGGTCAGCCATACTGGCAGGGATGGCAGTTCCTGTTCGACCAGTACTTGTTCCAGGTCAGTATTGCGCTCTGCCAGCCAGCGCATGGCGATGCCTATCCCCAGGCCTTGCTGTATGGCTTGCCAGTTGACTAGATAATTGTCGCAGCGGAAGTCAAAGAAGTTGCGATCTATCTGTATCCCTGCAGCACGAAAACCGGCAATGAACTGGTCAGACTGATCCAGACCCAGCCAGCGAAATTTTTGCATCAATTCCAGCGAGGCTGGCTGGTTTTTTGAAGGCAAGCTGGGCAAGCCTGCCAGATAATCCCTGTGTCCATACATGCCTATGGGCCAGTCTGTCAGGTGACGGGCAATCAGGGCAGACTGGGCTGGCCTGATCATGCGTATGGCGATATCGGCTTCACGTTCCAGCAAATTGCTGACCTGGTTGCTGGCCACCAGTTCTATCTGGATTTCCGGATGTAGTTGCGCCAGCTGGCGCAGCAAGGACGGCAAGACGAAGCCGGATACCATTTCACTTGCCGTGATCCTGACCGTGCCGCGCAAACCATTATTCTGGGTTGCTGCGGCCATGCCCAGTGAGCGCGCTGCCGTCATCATGTAGCGGGCAGGCTCGACCAGGTTTTCACCAGTGCCAGTCAACTTCAGGCCACGCGCCACTCTCTCAAACAAGGCTGCACCTATGCTGCTCTCCAGCTCGGCAATCTGACGTGACAAGGTGGGCTGGCTCAGGCCCAGCACCTCGGCTGCCCGTGTCAGCGAGCCTTGTTCTACGACCGCGACAAAGCTGCGTATCAGGTTCCAGTCAGTCTGACTTGGGTCAAAGGTGAGCTTGGACATGTTATTCCATCATAAGGACAGGTAAAAGATACGCAAAAAAGGCGAGAAAAATACAGGCCAAGGCATTCAAATTTGAATAGAACTTATGTATTTATGTCGATTGTAAATACATCGTACCCGATTGAAAATGCCTGCATGACTTATTTTTGCTGACAAGCACATCACCGGAGTCTCTCATGAATCTTGCATCCAGAGCGAACAATGCTCAATCCCCCTCAGTTCTGGTACTCGGTGCGAAAGGCCGCCTGGGATTGGCTGCGGTTGAGGCTTTTGCCACAGCAGGCTGGCGCGTGATAGCCCAGGCACGTTCAGCTGGCTATGAAAGGCCGGGACAAAATATAGAGTTCCTGCAATGCGATCTACTTGATACTGCCCGCATACTGGCTGCCGTACCCAAGGTGGATGTGGTGGTACATGCTGTTAATCCCGACTATACCCGCTGGGACACCCTGTTGCCGCCGACCACAGATGCTGTCATACGCATCGCTACCGCCACCCAGGCCTTATTGATGGTGCCTGGCAATGTATATAACTTCGGGGTTGATTTGCCAGCGGTGCTGGCGGAAGACACTCCCTTTGTCGCCAATACCCCCAAGGCGGCACAGCGCATCGCCATGGAAAAGACCCTGGCTGTCGCCACTCAACAAGGTTTGCGCTGCGTGATTTTACGCGCGGGTGATTTTATCGGCGGCACTGGCACCTGGCTGGACATGGCCATCACCAAGTCAGTGAATAAAGGCGTGGTCACCCACATGGGGCCAGATGATTTGCCACATGCCTGGGCTTACCTGCCGGACCTGGCCAAAACCTTTGTCCGCGTTGCTGAGCAGCGTGAGCGTTTACCTGCATTTGACACCATGCATTACCCCGGCATTACTGCCACCGGCAAGGACGTGCATGCCGCACTCGAGCAATTGAGTGGCCGGCCCTTGAAAGCCAAAGCCATGCCGTGGCTGCTGATGCAGGCCATAGGCCTGTTTTCACCCATGCTGCGTGCCGCCATCAAAATGCGCTATCTGTGGCAGCGTCCGCATCAATTGCATGGCGATAAACTGGAACATTTACTCGGCAAGATATCGACCAGCAGTCTGCAGGATGCCTTGCGTGGCTATGTGAACAAGCCGCAAACCAGCAATTGATTTTTCGGTAGCCTGTTCGGTGACTTATACTGCCTTCATCTTTTTATTGGAGATGAACATGAGCAAGCAAAATTTCTTTTGGCAGATACAGGCAGGTGTATTACCAGCACCACCGGCAGCAAAAACTCTTGGCATACGTTTTACACAAATTGACGCAGAGGCGGGCACGATAGAAACCGAGTTCCAGGCCCGGCCGGAATTTACTAATCCGGCTGGCAATATCCAGGGTGGGTTTCTGGCGGCCATGCTGGACGATAGCATGGGCCCGGCGCTGGCAGCGACCTTGGCAGTCGGCGAATTTGCCCCTACCCTGAACCTGAATGTCTCTTACCTGCGTGCTGCCAAGGTTGGCCTGATACAAGGCAAGGCACGCGTAGTCAAACGCGGCAAGGACATCTGTTTTTTGGCTGGCGAGTTATATCAGGATGGTCATTTGATCGCCACTGCAACGGCGACAGCCATGGTGCGCAATATGGCCGTGCAGGCCTGATCTGCAAGAAATGCAAGGATTGCCATTCCGGAGTATATTCAGGACTTTCTTGTAGTTCATCGCATCCATGTCTGAAACCCGCACCGTCATCATCGTTGGCAGTTCCAGAAGCACAGGCAATACCGCTGAACTGGCGATTGCCGTTGCCAGCAAACTCCAGGCCAGCGTCATCGATCTGAATCAATATCAGATCGCCCCCTTTGACTATGAATTCAAAAACCGGGACGATGATTTTCTGACGCTGATGAAACAGGTACTCAGCTTTGACCGCATCATACTGGCGACCCCCATGTACTGGTATGCACCCAGCGCCATCATGAAAACTTTCATGGACAGGATTTCTGATTTATTAAAAATCGAAAAAGACCTGGGGCGACAATTACGCACCAAGAAGGCAGCATTGTTGGGTACCGGTTGTGATGCCATACCTGCCACCTGTTTTGAACAAGTGTTCCAGTTGACCTTTGATTATCTTGGCATTGCATATCAAGGCATGCTGTATGCCAGTTGTGAAAATGAATTTATCCATGCCGAGCATCTGCTTGCCATAGAGAGATTTACGGAGGGCTTGAATGCTGAATGAAACGCAAGTCGATGCTTATCTGCGCAGACTGCAATATCATGGTTCACGCGCCGTGGATCTGGCGACGCTGACAGCTTTGCATCAGGCACATCTGCAACAGATTGCTTTTGAAAACCTCGATATCAGCCTGGGCAAGAAGCTGGATTTATCGACGGATGCCTTGCTGAATAAATTATTGCTCGAGGGCCGTGGCGGTTTTTGCTATGAGTTGAATCAAGCTTTTGCACTGTTACTGGAAACACTGGGATTTACCGTTAGCCGCTTGTCGGCGCGCGTCCACAATGGCAAGGAGTATGGGCCAGACTTTGACCACATGCTGTTGCTGGTACATCTGGATGGGCAAGAATATCTGGCTGATGTGGGCTTTGGTGATTGCTTCCGTACGCCCCTGCAGTTAGGTAGCGAGGGCGTGCATGAACTTGGCCTGCATTATTATCTGCTTGCGGATGGTGAGTGTCATTATGTACTCATGCAGGGCAAGGAGGGTGGCGCTGAGCAGGCACAATACCGCTTCAGTTTGCTGGCTCATGCAATAGAAGAATTTTTTGAAATGTGTGAGTATCAGCAGACTTCGCCATTATCGCATTTTACGCAAAAATCGATTTGTTCCATTGCGACTGTAGCGGGGCGTGTCAGTATCTCTAATAACAAATGCATAGTCACAGATGAAGTGGGGCGGCATGTGCATACTATTCACGGTGAAGATGAATACAGGGCAATGTTGTTGGAGTATTTTGGGATGCACCTGGCGGAGGATGCGAAGATTGGGAAATTATTGGCGAGGCATGCCTAGAAAATATTTCTCTCAACCCCTGAAATCATATTAACGCCATCCCGGTGGAATGACGTTACTACGATTACCCTGAATCTAACAATATGGATTTCAAAGAGATACTTAATTTGAGTGACCGCAAGCTCACTGCACCTGCGGATTACTGAACGTATACTCAAAATACGCCAGCACCTCGCGTGCCAGCGAATAGGCATCCCGCACTTCATAATGCGTAGAATGCACATGCCCGACAGGCGTCACGCCATACTTCTTCATCGCCAGCTGAAAACGCGCTATATGAAAAAACTGGCTGGCCAGCATGCTGGTTTTCCAGTTTTTTTCCTTCATCAGGGCTGCCGCTGCTTTGGCTGTGGCAAAGGTAGTGATGCCCTGATTATCGGTGTAGACAGCTGCGTCTGGCACGCCATGATCAACCAGGTATTTTTTCATGACGGCTGCTTCATCATGGCCCTCTTCACCAACACCACCACTGACCAGGATGGCTTTGCACTGTTGCGTGACATACAAACGCAGCGCCGCGTCCAGACGGCCACGCAGGCGCTCGGATGGCTTGCCGTCAGGATTTACAGTATTGCCCGGCACCACCACGACATCTGCTACCACGACCTGATCCCGCAAACCCAGAGTAGAAATGGCTGCCGCCATGAACATGAGGCAGATCAGCAAACCAAGGCTGAATTGTTTGATTTTCTTTTGCAGTGAATAGGGCATGGGAATGGCAAATAATGGAGACGAACCCGCATGCTAAGCCTTTTTACAGAGGATTGCAAAAAGATGCACTCAAGCCGACAACACTGCCCTGCGGTTAATTTGCCATGAGCGTGCCCATTGATTGAATACATCGGCAGGCATGGGTTTGCAATAATAGTAGCCCTGGGCGATGTCGCAGCCCATGTCTTTTAACTGTTGCTCGGTCTTGGCGTTTTCTATGCCCTCAGCCACTACCTTGAGATTAAGGTTATGCGCCAGTTGTATGGTCGACTGCACAATGGCGCGGCTGCTGGCATCTGTTGCCATGCTGCGCATGAAGCTCTGGTCTATCTTGAGTTCATCTATCTTCAGGTTTTTGAGGTAGGACAGAGAAGAGTAACCTGTACCAAAATCATCGATGGACTGGCGGAAGCCCAGCTTGTGCAGGCTCAAAATGGTTTGCAGTGCAGTTTCTGGTGAATCGGCAAAGCTGGCCTCGGTCAGTTCCAGCACCACGTATTCGGCGGGTAAATTGAATTCCTTGAGCAAGCCGCACAAATCATCGACGAGTTGCTTATCCATTATCGACCGTGATGACAGGTTGATGGAGACAAACAGGTCCAGACCTTCGGCACGCCATCTGGCAAGCTGGCCAAATGCCTCACGCATGACCCACAGCGTGAATGGTTTGATGAGGCCAGACTTTTCTGCGATAGGGATGAATTCTGAGGGGGCTATCGGGCCAGATACTGGATCTATCCACCGCGCTAAAGCTTCAGCACCGATGACGGCACCGCTTTGTAAATCAATCAGGCCCTGGTAATGCAGGCTAAGACCGCCTTTTTGCAGGGCTTCATGCAATTGTGCAAAGAGCAGTTGTTGCCTGCTGAATTGTTGATCCAGCCTTTCATCGTAAAAAGCCAGGCCCTGATTGGCAAACTGCGCCTGCAACATGGCTTGCGCCGCCTTTCGTAACAGGGTTTCAGCATCGCCTGCATGGCTGGGGAAGCTGGCGACACCGATGGTATGGTCGATGTGAATTGCATAATCATTGATTTTATATTCGAGACGGAAGGCCAGCACATCCTTGATGATTTCAGTGGCGCTGATATCTTCTGAATGCTTGCGGTAGATACAGACGAATTCATCGCGCCTGATGCGGGCAAATATACCGCGTGAACCCACTGTGGCTGTCATGGTCGCAGCTATATTGCGTATCAGTTTGTCGCTGGCATCTGTACCTATGATGTTGGCAGTCTCGAACATCTTTTTCAGGCGTATATGTGCCACCAGCAGGGTATGGCCCCGTTCCTGGGCGGCGCTGATTTCCCTGCCCAGAATATCCAGCAAGCGCAGACGGTTAGGCAAACCGGTTACCCCGTCCTGATAGGCAGCCTGTTCCAGCTTGGCCATGTAGTCGCGGGTTTTAGCCTGTATGCCTTGTTCGCTGACATACAGTTTTTCTTCCAGTTGGCTACGGCTAAAATTATAGGCCAGCGCAATGCTGGAATAAAACAGCAGAGCCGCACTGGCTTGCAACACGAACTTTTCATCGTAGGCATAGGCAAAAGGGAAAATGCTGCTGCCCGCCAGCATGCTGAATGACATGGCAAGCAGCCATACCAGGCTCCATTGCGCGCCCTGTCTCTGGCCTTTAAGCCACAATGCCAGGAAGGGGAAAGCATAAATCCATAAGATGCCACTACCTGCAATGCCACCCAGCAAACCCAGGGCAACGCTGGCCAGCAGGGCAAACAGCAAGAGCAGGGATTCGGCCAGGGCCAGCAATTTTTCCTGGCTGGAGAGGAAAAAAGCCGTTCCCAACATGAGCAGGGCTGTGACAGCGACGATCATGCCAGGCAGAGGATAACCAGACTGCAAATAATTTGCCAGAGCCTGCAACAATGCGCACGGCAAGGCCACATAGATAAGCAGCCGGACATGGGGCTTGCGCTGATTGGCACTAAGCTCATGCCGGGCCAGCATGCCAAGCACGCCCTTTACTATTCCAGAATGTGGCATCAATAGTCTCATCGCAAGGCTCTCCCAACATCAAATGATATGGACGCAGCTCGGGGTTCGCAGAGGTGCAGAGGCAATAGCCAAGTCAGGAATTATTGATCGACAGCAATCATAAAAAATATTCCAAATGGTAGAAATTGATTACTCACGATTGCTAGCCCCTGCGCATTGGCCCCGACGCTAGAGTTTAGTGCATTTTTTACAAAATTAAAGTATTTGCAATGTTAATTTTGAAATATTTTGCTACCTGTGGGGAAACCGTCAAAATTAGGACGTGTTGACCTGGATGCATCAAAACCCGTCATCCCAGGACCGCTACAGTGCATTCCTGTCTGATTCACGTTGTGTAAAAATTTCCAGCTTCCCCTGCAAAACCGGGATGAGCCCGGGTTCCTGTCGCTTGCGCAATGCATAACAAAAAGGAACGAAAGTGCCATATACGCCATAAATCAAAGACAGTACGCTTGCCTCTCTGATATTTCTGTAATTACCACAATTCCTGGACTTGCAGGCTTCAGCCCGATGATTCATTTTTACAACTACCTGTAATGAAAAGGATGGCCAATGACTTTCCCTTTGCGACTTAGCCCTCTCACCCTGGCAAGCATTTGCCTTGTGGCCACGTGTGTACTGCCTGCAGGCACAGTCCATGCACAAAACACAGCAGTAAGCCTGAGTGTCAGCCTGACTGGAACTGGCCGCATCACCTCTGAACCGGCAGGCATACGCTGTGACAATACCTGTGTTGGTAATTTTAATGCAGGCACCAACGTGACTTTGACAGCCACACCTGCCAACAGATACATGACCCTGGGCAGTTGGGGCGGCGCATGCTCAGGCAGTGGCCCGACTTGCGTAGTCACAATGAATGCGGCGAAGAGTGTGACTGCCAGCTTCAAGTACTCGAACGTGCAACCTATCGGCCAAATCGGCGCACCTGTCACCGTCAAGTGGAAAGCACCATTGACCAGGGCAGATGGCTCTTTGCTGGGTGGCTTGGCAGGTCTGACAGGCTATAAAGTTTATGGTAGCAAGACTCAATACGACCTGGCGCCAGCTTTATTGGCAACGGTGCAAAACCCCCAGGCATTGTCAGCATCAATCAACGGACTGGCGACAGGCACCTGGTATTTCTGGGCTTCTGCCACGACGACAGATGCGGAAAGCGAACTGCAATACCTGAACCAGGCAGTTGTCCAGGGTAGTCCGTAAATTGAACTGGGCTATTTGACATCATTCATCCGGCCACCTGTAGCCATCGATCAAATTCGCGTCCTTGCGCAATCGCGCGCCGAGCGAATGACCAATAACAAACTCGAAAGACCACTCATGAAGAAGACTCTTGCGTACGGATTGCTGGTTCTTGCCTCGGCTTCGGCCCAGGCAACGAACTATTATTTTTCTGACTGCCAGGCGGGCGCTGATGCCATGTGCGTACCCGGCAATGATGCCAACCCCGGCACATCACCAACTGCCCCCAAGCGTAGCCTGGCAGCAGCCAATACTTTATTGAATAGCGCATCCGCAGGTGACCAGATATTGCTTGCAAAAAACGGTTCGTGGACGCCTGAAGGCACAGCCTTCTATACAGGTAATGATAGGGGGCGTGCGTCAAATCATATCGTCATCGCCGACTATACGCCCAATGGTTATAGCGGATCTGCAAAGCCATTGATCAAACTTACCGGAAAAGCCGCGAGCTGCCTCATTATCACAACAAATGGTGATATTGCTCACCACAAAGAGGGCTTTACCTTCAAAAACATCAAGTGCATGGGCAAAGGTATGACTGGGGCAGCGGCTGATGCGACAGGGATTTTTACCTATAACGATACCAGCGATGTGTTACTTGAAAATCTGGACATCAGCGGTTTTGGTATTGGCGTTTATCCTGGGCCAGGCAATGAACCCTCTGCTACGACAGCACGATTGACACTGCGTAATTCCTATATCCACGACAATTCTACACAAGGGCTTTTTGGTGGCGGACCCGCCACCCTCATTGAGGGAAATACTTTCGACAATAATGGGTTTTATCCAGCACCTCTGTTCAAGTACCACAATATCTATCTGGCCGTGCCGGACAACAGCTTCTACACCCTGTCGGGCTCTGTAGTCCGTGGCAATACCCTGACACGATCAGGTGTATGCAATGCCCAGACCAGCTATGCCTGCGGTACGATGGGGCAATGTCAAAGCGTTTCCCTGGTTGTACACGGGGTTACGAATGATCTTGTCATCGAGAACAATATCATTGATGAAACCCCAGGTGCTACAGGCACCTGCTACGGCATCCAGGTCGCTGGTGGCAGCTCCCACGCAGAAAGCTATGCAGGCACGATCGTGCGTGGTAATCGCGTCTCCAATGTTGGCTCGACAGCGATCGAGCTTGGTTCCTGCCAGCACTGCCAGATAGAAGACAATGTAATTGCCTGGACCGCCTCTCCGCAATTCACGGTGCAAGGCGTAGTGGCCAACACAGCATCCAGGGAAGATGCGGTTGGGAGCGATCTGACCATACGTAATAATTCAATTTATATTACCGGCACCAGCACGGCAAATACAGGTATTTTCCAGCTGACAGGTAGTGGTAACAATGTCGTTAATAACCTGATTTTCTTCGGGGCCAATACTAGTGCCAGCGCCCGGTGTTTCAATACAACAAATCTAAGTATTGCCAATTTCAATGCCTTTGACTACAACCTGTGTTACAGCGACAGACCCGATCATGCCGTGCAATACAGCCAGGCATATGCCAAGCTTGCAGGAAATACTGGTGCGCAGGCCGCCGGTTTCGATGTGCACGGAAAGAATGTCAATCCACTGATCACCATGCCATCACCAGGTAACGGATACTCCATGGCGCTATCCTCCCTGAATAGTCCAGCGGCTAGTGGCGGCCATCCATCGCTGTCGAAGCGACTTGGCTACCATGGGGCATTGAGTCCGAACTCTCCATCGTTCATTGGAGCCTATCCCTACAGGCCACTAATTATTGCACCAGCCTCGCCCACACCGTATTAGAAGCTGTCGACTTTCGATGCTGGTGTCGGTATTTATCTGCGTGATGTACATGGCAAATGAGGTCGCATTGCGAAGCTCTAAAAATTCAGAGTGCCCATCGTCCTCGTGGCGGCCGAGCACTTTGAACAAGAAAGATGGTCCAGCAATTGGGCCAGTGTTTCCACATACGCCGTCTCCTGTTATTCTTGTGCTAAATATTGACACTATAAAATTTGCATTAATTTTGCAAACAAAGTAGCGGCCATTTCCGGCTGATCACTTACTTTTCTGTGTATTTAAAAGATACACTACCACCCTATTTATTTCTGCTAGCACTGCTCATGAAATGTCTCGTTGTCATTGCACATCCATTGGAAGAAAGTCTATGCCAGTCATTGGCATCCCAGGTCCTCGAAACCTTGCATGCAACTGGACATGAGACAACAATTGAAGATCTTTACCATAACAATTTCAACGCTGCTCTGAATAGCACAGAAAGAGCAAGCTATTTCAGGCATCCATACGAATCAAGTTCGATTCAAGCTGAAGTTGATCATTTACTTTCTGCAGAGGGTCTTGTCATCTGTTTCCCGACTTGGTGGTTCGGTTTTCCAGCCATCCTGAAAGGATGGTTTGACCGGATATGGGGGCCAGGGATCGCGTATGATCATGCAAGTGATCTTGGAGCCATCAAACCAAGATTAGACAGGTTAAAAAAGGTCCTGATTATCACCACACTTGGCTCGCCATGGTGGGTCGATAAACTAATTATGCGTCAGCCTGTAAAGCGTATCTTGAAAACTGCAATCCTTGGAACATGTGCTCCAGCCTGCCAATTTGAAATGTTGACTCTTTATAGAAGTGAGCAACTGAATGATACGCAAGTAAGCGTCTTCGTTAAGAAGATAAAAAAAGCCCTTTCTACATGGTAAAGTCTGGCAATCGATTCGTGGGTTTTGAGCTATTTAACAGCTTTCTCTGAGTCACGATCTTCTATCTGGTGGAGCTTGAAGAGCAGCGTGCATACGCTTGCGCCTATCGGGGCATGTCTGGAACCTGGCGACGCAAATTACTAACTGCAGTCCATCCCATCATTCAACGCGAACGCCAACATGGGCTATCGCTTCGCGATTTTGATAACCCATGTTGGTGCCCTGCGTGCTTCGCTCCGGCGCCGGTTAACTTGGGCGTTGGGCTCTTATCTGCAGCAGATCTGAGGCTCGAGTTTCTTGCTGAGGAAATACGGATGGCGAAGGTGAAACTGAGATGCTTGTGCTATATTTCTCCGTTTTTCCTCGTCTATCGAAGTCACTAATGAAAAAAATCGCACTTGTCGTTACGATCGAATACAAATTCGAGTCGAAAGCAGCATTTCTGCAAGCTTTGTTCGACCATAAGCAGCGTTGCGTAGAAACGGAACCTGAAACACTTCAGTTTGAAATACTCAATCCGGCTGAGGTCTCAAATTCTGTAGTGTTGTTTGAGCTATATGCAAATGAAGAAGCGCTGAGTAGTCATGATGCAGGTCCAAGTCTTGCACTCTTCAAAGAGCAGGCTGGCTTGTTTATTACCAAAGCCTCTCGCCAGCGTTGTGAAGTAATGCAAATGCCAGGCTGAAAAAGGCGGCGTGTGTTTGGAGCCGGAGGTTATTGTTCTCCAGCCCAACCCGACGCTCAAGCGGACACCAAACGGCAGGCGCGCTCGTTTGCTTCATCAACAGCGGCAGCGCCGTTGTCTGCCGCTTAGCTAGAACGTTAGAGTTCATTCAATGACAGCTTAGATGTGTCATCGTTCAGCATCAATGCGAGTGCGCGTCAGTCAGTCGAATAAATCCGGACTTCGGGGTCGGCTTTTAGCAAAGGCTTGAGGCTGACTACGACATCCTTCGTGAAGAGGTCGCTGCTAAGGTAAGCTTCGGCTTGCTTTCGGGTGGCGAATCCATGCAGCACCTGAACGTCGTCATCACGGACCAGTAGCTCCTTCGACTTCGCGCCCGGAATTTTGCTTAGGAATGGCTGCTTGAATTTCGAGTAGATCGCTGCAGCAGCAGCCCGGTCTTGTGGATCAACCTTGAGTGTGATTTCGAGGTAGGCCTTTTCCGCAAATGCAAAGCCTGGTACCGCAAGGGCTGAAGCGACAAGTATGGCAGATAAGGGTTTGGTCATCGCGCGTTGGAAGTTGTTCGTCATAAGATTTTCCTGGTGAAATGATGTGGGGACAGTTGTCGGTGACTCAGGCTGCAGCGTAGATACGCACATCGGGAGGACTTTGCAACAGCGGTTTCAGTGCCGTGACCACGTCTTGCTTAAAGAGTGTGCTGGAGAGGTAGGCCCTGGTGTTCTCGACCGAATCGAAACTGTGCAAGACCTGCACGTCCTCATCGCGGATCAGCAGGTCCTTGGACAACGCACCTTTCACCTGATCCAGGAACAAGCCTTTGAATTGGGTGTAGATCGCAGCTGCTGCGGGTCTATCCTTCGCCGCGACATTCAGACCGATTTGCAAATAGACCATCTTCATTCTCCTTGAGATTTCCGCCAGCAGGATGCCGACATGCATGAAGCTTACTCATTCCCAGATTCATTCGGAAATTGTCTTTTCACATATAATTCATTCATATATGCTATAAATGACAAATGAATCTCAGCCAACTTCGCTTTGCCAGTGCCATCGCCTCCACCGGTTCGTTCACGGCCGCTGCGGCGGAATGTTGCGTGACCCAACCAACGCTGTCGAACGGCATCGCGCAACTGGAAGACGAGTTGGGAGAACGCTTGTTCGTTCGCACGACCCGAAAAGTCGCGCTGACGCCCTTTGGGGTGCATGTCTTGCCCTACATTAATGAGGTACTGAGCGCGCAGACCAGCCTGGTTCAACAGACTCAGGTTTTTCTCAATCCAGAAAAGCGTTTGATCCGCATCGGCACGTCACCGCTGATCAGTGCCAAGCTGTTGAGCCTGATGATAGAACCGTTCCGTCTGCGCAACCCAGACGTTGACGTGGTGCTGCGAGAGATGAACATGACGGACCTTTACCGCATGCTTGGTGAAGGTCTTTTGGATTTTGTTTTTGGCGTCGCACATGTTCACCAAGGAGCGTGGGTCGCCACATTCCTGTATGAAGAACCGCTGATCTTCATCCCACGAAGCGTAGTGTGGCCGGGCGGGCGCCCCCCACAGTCGGTACAACTCAAAGACATTGCAAATGAAACCTATGTCATGGTGCCCGACGCCTGCGGGTTGTCGCGTGCAACCCGCGCCTTGTTTCGCAGCCAGCGTCGCAAGCTCCAGGAATACTCTGGCGAAGCCATGAGCTACCAGGTGTTGGAGGAGTGGGCCGCATTGGGTATCGGATCAGCGATACTGCCAGAATCGAAAGTGACAGCAAGCAGGCACGCTTCATCTCCAATCACCGATCAATCTGGCCGCAAGCTGACCATCAGCTTTGAAGCAACCTGGTCGCGCACCGGCCACCTGTCACCTCACTTGCTTGAATTTGCCAACCACCTTCGCAAAGTCGTTCCGGGGATCATCGGTGGAACCGGATCTAGCTGGCAAGTGTAAAATCAGACTGCCCCTTTGGGCGCACATGGAAAACCCAGCACCTCCCGGCAATCAACCGTCAACACTATATGCAAACAATGCGGGTGAGGGTATACGCTCATACCAGCCATCCATTTTTGCAAGAAAAGCAAACTGACCGACTGACACGCTAGACGAAAATTGAATCTCATAAAACCTGTTTGGCAGAGGGTACAGGATAGCAAGCGGAGAGTTGGTCTGAGCAAATTTTTTTGGTGATACTATGGTGATGAGTTGTCGAATGATGAGTTGTCGAATAAGTTTGCAACAGGCTAATTGTGTCAGAGAGGTGTTCAATGTCTGAAATCATTCATCCCTTTTACGAGTCGCATCGCGGTGCAATGGAGGCCGCCATGCGCCATCGTCTTGACCTTGCCGAAGCGATGTTATGCGAACGCACGCATCTGTCCAATATTGATGGAATCAAGCAGGAGGTGATGGACGAATTCGACATCGTGCTCACCCAAATGCCCTATGTCGGGGGTGCGGCAAGTCGTATGAGCGATTTCTTCATGCGCCTGTTGGGCTTTATGGCCATCAGCCGGGTGCTGCAGCGTCACGGCGTGCCGCAGTCCGTGATCGGCGACATCGAGCGGGAAACCTGCCAGGCGCAATTGCTCACCGTGCCCGAAGTGGAACGCCTTGCCTCGGGACGTCAATTCATGTCGCCAGAGAACCAGGCTTTGCTGCGCGAGCATGCTGCTCAAAGCGCGACAAAAAACCATCAGGAAGAGTTTCCGGAAGATTTCGTCTACGATTTCGTCGAGCCGGGTCCGGGTGACAACTTTGAATTTGGCATCAACTACAAGGCTTGCGGCTTTTGCAAATTCGCCGCTTGCCACGGAGATAAAGAAATCTTGCCGAATATTTGTGGGCTGGATTTCGTTGTCTATGCAGCGCGAGGCATCCACCTGGAAAGAACACAAACCCTGGCTGGCGGCGCGAGCCATTGCGATTTCAGATTCTCGCAGCTCCCGCCAGCCACTAAAGCCAATGACGATTAACGCTGCAAATGGGCATGGGGTTTGACGCATTTGCCATTGTGGACAAGTCAATGTATGTACCCTTTTCTTTTATTTATATGCTTTGTATCCGCAGCCTATTTCGAACAAACGACTATTGAACAAGTAGGCATGCATCGCCATCATCAGAGCAACTGATTTTGTTGTATCCAGGCGCTCATTCCTGGAATTTATTGTAAGCATTTGAATCAGGAAAAATGTCGCAAAGAAACAAGTGCAAAACTGCTTGCATGGTGAAATTATGATCTATTGATTTTTTCTCTGGAGGCAAGCGACTTGTCATAGATCAGCACAGAATTTAACCATCACTTGGTAACGCAAACATTACCCAATTCTATCCTCCCGCACTACGTTGACAGTGCAAGAGCATTGCAGATAAGCTCAAACAGGTTCAGACTTTTTTGGGGAAGAATTTGACGGATAAATTGCAGTCAGTGGCGGCATCAGTTATTACCGTTGCTGATTTTAAAGAATGGCTGCGCAAGTCTATTCACCCTCTTTATCCGCATGCTGCCATTTACTGCGGTTATGGCCGCGTGCATGCTGGAGGTGTGGGACTTGATTACGTCATTACCGATAATTTCCCGCTTGCCCATCTCGACAATATACGCAATAAAGCTGGCGGCATGGATTCGCCAATTTTGCGACGCTGGATTGCGACGCAGGAGCCGCAATTTTTTTCCGTTAACAATCCATGGACGGATATTCCACCTCTATGGTTCGAACACTTTCGCAGTACCGGCCTGAAAAATCTCGCCTCACATGGCGTGTTTGATGCCCAGCGCTGCGTTGGCACCTACTATAGTTTTTTTGATGTTGATGAGGACTTCGATGAACCGAAAGCCGCATTGCTCAGGCAACTGTGCCCGCTTATTCATGAAGTGATGTGCAAGGTCATCGATCATTTCAATGATTTCAGCCAGTTTGAAAGCAAGCTCAATACGCTGACTAAACGCGAGTCAGAAATTGCACTGCATGTCGGTCAGGGCAAGACCAATCGTGAAATTTCTGAAAGTCTTTGCCTCAGTGAAATCACGATCAAACATCACCTGATGAAGATATTTGACAAGCTCAACGTAGGCACGCGCTCGCAACTGGCTGGTTTGCTGGCCGCCTACCATGCAAGGTCGCGGCCAGACTGCGAGTTCAAGTTGTTGTAGCCTCATGTCTCTCAGGCTTGCTCCTGGACCTGGGCAAGCCTGAGTAGCACTCATACATTGGGTGGCGTATGCCTAACCTGCGGACATTGGAAAGGCGCAGCAGCATTCAATACTGGCACAGTCCGGTGTTGATCAAAGAAATTGGTGAAACCGCGATAGCCATTCCATGGACCTGATGGATCATCATAGGTGATGGCAACCCCATAGCAAGCCTGTATTTTTGTACTGGCGCCAGCGCTGCCGTATGCCTGGTTCATCGCCACGCCAAAGTTGGCGTCATGTTCATCAAACCAGGTATTCCAGATGTTATCGGCATCATGCCATTTCAATTTTTTCCAGCAATACTGGTTGGACCAGTCGGTAGAACAATAATTCTGCAAGCTCACCGCATTGACACTCGCTGGCGCTTCGTCATACATCAGCACCATGGGTGGAATGGAAGAAGAATTTCCAACTGCACCCAGTGAGCAGCCAGCCTTGTAGCCCGGCGGTTGCGGGAACTTTGGATCCGCTTCAAAAACGGCATAAGAAGAGGGCAACACAAAAGTATTTTCTACCGTGCTGCGGTCATAACAAGTCTGTGCCTGGTAATCCCAGATGGCATTGGCTTTTGAAGACGCTGAACGCCATGGGCGTTGGGCATCGCTACCAGCCGCATTGTCCTTGATACCCCACAGCATGTTCAATGAACCGCGTGACTGACCTACCAAAAAGAGATTGTCGGGATCAATGTGCAACTGCTCTGCGTTGTAGCGCATGAATTGTATGCCGTCACGAATATCGGTGTTGCCAGGTGCAGGATTAATGTTGGCATCATAGGATGCAACCGGATGCCTGAATTCCAGTGTGATCACGGTGTAACCAGCATTCAATGCCTGCACCAGCACGCTCTGGAATAATGTCGAAGTCGCATAAGGGTTGTCGCTAGGTGTACTGCTGTCCTTGAACATGAATTTTTCTGTCTGACCATTCGGATGGGTAAAAATGATGACAGGTCGTTTGGTACCCACCGGGTCAGTCGCAGGATTAACCGGGCTATAGACAGAAGCGCGTTGGGTCAGGTAGGCCGCAGAACTGGGTTCCCACCAGACTGCCTTGTCGGCATAACAGAAATTATCACTTTCCCAGAATGTAATTTGCCCTGATTGATTTTGGTAATTGACATAAGCAATGGTGTGGCTTTTGGCGACTGGCAGTTTGCTTGTACAGTCGGGTGCTGGCAGCGCAAGGCTTTGTGCAAAACTGTTACCGGCAAAAAGAAACAGAAATGAAAATACGAGTTGCACGGCTGCTTGAAAGAAAGACTTCATGAAATGCTCCCTGGAGTTTGCTACTTGTTGAGCTGGATAGAATCGTCATTCGGGGATTACGGTAAGACACGCAAGATCGCTGCCCTGGTACAGAACGGGCTTTGAAAGCATGCCTGTTTTTCTACTTATGATTTCTTCTTATGATGTAAAGCGTGTTGATTCTAGCTTTGTTTTTTTGACTACAAAGAGGCTGTTACCAGAGATTACACAGACTACAAGTCGGTAACCATGTAGCAAGCTAAAGCTACAATAGGCATACATTCTGGAACATGGCGTTTGCCAGGTGTGGGGCTGCTGGAGATGTGGGAACCGGCGATTGAGTCGCTGGGCTTGCACAGGCAGCGCATGCTGCCTGTGCAATGCCTTACATTAAAGATCAGGGTGCTGCAGCATGGTCGAGGATGTTCTGGAAGGCGATGCGGAAATACAATTCATAGCTGGCCTGTTCTACATAACCCAGGTGCGGCGTAGCCAATACATTTTCCCTGTGCAGCAGTGGATGATCAATGGCGACAGGTTCACTTTCGAAAACATCAATCGCAGCAAAGCCGGGGCGACCGGCATCCAGTGCAGCTTCCAACGCACCTGCCTGTACCAGTTCTGCACGGCTGGTGTTGACGAATAAGGCATCGGGCTTCATCAGGGCCAGGTCAGCCGGGCTGACGATGTCGCGGGTGGCTTCATTCAAACGCAGATGCATGCTGATGATGTCGCACTCAGCAAAAAAAGCCTCTTTGGATGCGGCCACCAGCAAACCATCTGTGGCTGCCTGTACACGGCTAGGCTCACGTCCCCAGACCATGACTTGCATGCCGAAGGCCTGGGCATAGCCTGCAATCATCTTGCCGATCTTGCCGTAGCCCCAGATACCCAGGGTACGCTTCTTCAAAACCCGTCCCAGCTGGTTATGCGCAGGATTAAGGGATGAGGTCTGCCAGGCACCTTCCTGCAAGAGCTGTGCATAACTGGTGAGGCGGCGCGAAGCGGCCATGATGAGGGTCCAGGTCAGCTCGGCTGGTGCAGTCGGGTCACCGGTACCTTCCAGCACCGTAATACCCAGTTCAGCCGCTGCTTCCATATCAATATTGCCGGCCACCTTGCCGGTTTGTGAAATCAGCTTCAAATTTGGCAGCTTTTGCATCAGGGCGCGGGTCAGGCGGGTGCGTTCGCGTATCAGCACGACAGCATCAAACGGCTGCAGTCGTATCGCCAGTTGGCCTGTGCCCACGGCAGTATTATTGAAGACTTTGACTTCATGATCCTTCAATAAGTCAAAGCAAGGCAGTTGCCGGACTACGTCCTGGTAATCATCAAGTATGGCTATTTTCATGGTTCATCCTTATTCATTCTCTAAAATCAGGGAAAATCTTTATTCTTGGTTTCATTCATGCCTCAGTTGAAAAATCTTCACTTTCACAAAACGTAAAACAATGATAATGAAACTGACGCAAAATTCGCTTCCTGCCAGACTCGCGTGTACAATGTTCGCCTACGTAGCTTTTTGATTCTTCCGCCCCGCGCCATCCTGCCGGGCGCAAGCCAGGAGCCAAGACACCCTCTTGTCTTCGTATTATCCGACAGAACCGCCGCTATGGTGTTCGCCTTGCTTGAGCGCTCCTGCGATCGCATCGCCACAATCTAACGACGATCCTGCCGTGCCGCTACACCGGTTTTTTTATTGAAATGGCATTGGAGGTAGTATCGTGAATCAACCCATCATGAAAGGTGTGGCTGCATTAAACGCACCCGCTTACGTGAAACATCAGAAATTGATCAACTGGATCGCCGAAATGGCGGCCTTGACCAAACCTGACAATATCTATTGGTGTGACGGCTCGCAAGACGAGTATGACCGTCTGTGCACACAAATGGTTGCCGCTGGCACCATGAAAAAGCTGAATGAAGCCAAGCGCCCCAACAGTTACCTGGCCTGTTCCGACCCGTCGGACGTGGCCCGTGTCGAAGACCGCACCTATATCTGCTCAGCCAACAAGGAAGATGCAGGCCCGACCAATAACTGGATGGCACCGGCAGAAATGCGCGCCACCCTGAACCCGCTGTTTGATGGTTGCATGCGTGGCCGCACCATGTATGTCGTACCTTTCTCCATGGGCCCGCTGGGTTCACCGATCGCCCATATCGGCGTGGAGTTGTCTGATTCCCCTTACGTCGCCGTCAACATGCGCATCATGACGCGCATGGGCAAAGCGGTCTACGACGTGCTGGGCACCGATGGTGATTTCGTCCCTTGTGTACATACAGTAGGCGCACCTTTGACTGAAGGTCAGGCCGATGTTGCATGGCCATGCAATAACACCAAATACATCGTGCATTATCCTGAGACCCGCGAAATCTGGTCTTTTGGTTCTGGCTACGGTGGCAATGCGCTGCTGGGCAAGAAATGCTTTGCACTGCGTATCGCGTCCACCATGGGCCGCGACCAGGGCTGGTTGGCAGAACACATGCTGATCCTGGGTGTCGAGTCGCCAGAAGGTAAAAAGCATTATGTGGCAGCAGCTTTCCCGTCTGCCTGCGGCAAGACCAATTTCGCCATGCTGATCCCCGCCATCAAGGGCTGGAAAGTCACCACCATTGGTGATGACATTGCCTGGATCAAACCTGGTCAGGATGGCCGTTTGTATGCCATCAACCCGGAAGCAGGTTATTTTGGCGTGGCACCAGGTACCAATACCGCCACCAATTCCAACTGCATGGCGTCGCTCACCGCCAACACCATCTTCACCAATGTCGGCCTGACCGATGATGGCGATGTCTGGTGGGAAGGCATGAGCAAGGAAGCCCCAGCGCACCTGATCGACTGGCAAGGCAAGGACTGGACACCAGAAATCGCCAAAGAGACAGGCCGCAAAGCTGCCCATCCAAATGCGCGCTTCACCGTTGCAGCAACGCAAAATCCGGTTATCGACGCAGCCTGGGATGATCCGGCTGGCGTGCCTATCTCGGCCTTTATCTTCGGCGGCCGCCGCTCGACGACCGTACCACTGGTGACTGAAGCCCGTAACTGGGTAGAAGGCGTCTACATGGCTGCCACCATGGGTTCAGAAACCACGGCTGCTGCCGTTGGCCAGCAAGGCGTGGTGCGTCGTGATCCTTTCGCCATGTTGCCATTCATGGGCTACAACATGAGCGACTATTTCCAGCACTGGCTGGACATGGGCAAGAAGATAGAAGCGGCTGGCGCGACACAACCAGCGATTTTCTGCGTCAACTGGTTCCGTACAGATGAGAATGGCAAATTTGTCTGGCCAGGTTTTGGTGACAATATGCGCGTTTTGAAATGGATGCTGGAACGCATAGAAGGCCAGGCCAACGGTGTGGAAAACATCTTTGGTGTCACGCCTACCTTTGCCGACCTGAACTGGGATGGCCTGAACTTCACGCAAGCGCAGTTCGACACCATCACGTCCATCGACAAAGCCGCCTGGGATGCAGAATTGAAACTGCATGCCGAGCTGTTTGAAAAACTGGCCTATCACTTGCCAGCCGACCTGGAAGCGACCCGCATCGCTCTGGAAAAACGTCTGGCAGCCTGAGTTTTAAGTTGCGAGTAATAACAGAAACGCGACTACGGTCGCGTTTTTTGTTTTTTGGGCTGTCAAACGCCAAAAGCAAAAAAGCCGCAGGTTAGCTGCGGCTCTTCAATGTACTACTAATGTTGCTTATGCGCGATCAACGATGTACAGGCAACAAGATGGGTTTGCGTTTCAAACCACTCCTGGCCGTCGCCTGTTCAGACGCTTGCATGATGGCGCTGGCACCCAGCGCATGTTCAGTTACTGCAGGTTTGCTCAGCATACGCGACAATTTATTCACCAGCGGCTTGCTGATATAGGCTGCCGGAAAAGCGATAGGCCAAACAGTCAGCCAGGCTTCCATCCATGCGCCAACAAAATCATGGCCCCAGCCCATCCACATCAGGCGCAAGACCGCTGTCGCCACCAGACTCACCAGACCTGTCGTCAGGATGGTAGGCAACATGGATGCCAGACTCCTGGAACCAGCCACTACACGTGGCTGGCGCTGTGCCACTACCGGGCTCTGGACTGAACTGCCTGCCAGAGAATACGCAGATGAATGTTGCATAAGGCCAATTACTTATTTAATCGTGCTACTGTTTAGCCACGGGCGGTTAGCCACGCGCAGCCAGGGCACGCAATTCAGCTGCCATGTTTGGCGAACTACGGTCCAGGTCATTGGCGATACGGCGGATAGTCAGCATATTGCGCAAGTTACGTGAAGCTGTTTTTTCTTCACGGGACTGTTTTGGGCTGATGACCAGCAAGGCAGCGCGCAACATGCCCAGCAACATAGGCTTGAAAACGATCAACATTGTGGCCAGGATACCCAGGCCCAGCAATGGACGGGCAGCACCAACAACAGCACTGATAGCGATTTGAGAAACTGGCAGGGCACTGGCGGCCGGGAATGCGATATTTAGGAAAGTCATGATTTACTCCACTCTTTTTAAACACTTAAACACTTTGTAATGACGTCATAATATTGCAGTGCATCATATAATTCTAATTTTGATTTACCATATCAATTATGCTGTTCATGAATAACTGTCAGTAAATATTGGTGTTTTACTAATTGGAGCAAATAACGTGAATTTTCTGACATTGGATTTGAATCTCCTGCGTGTTTTTGATGCTGTCATGATCGAGCAAAACCTGACCCGTGCGGCGGACAAGCTGGCCATGACACAGCCAGCCGTCTCCAATGCCCTGAAACGCCTGCGTCATTCGCTGGGGGATGAGTTATTGATACGCACGGCCTATGGTGTGAAGCCGACGCCGCGTGCAGAAACCCTGTGGCCGGCGATACGCCAGGCACTGTCCGCCCTGGAAAGTGCGATTGCCCCTACCAGCTTTGATGTATCACAGGCACAAACCACCTTCAGGATGGCGATGTCGGACGCTACCGCCGCCTTGTGGATGCCAACTCTGGTGAATGTCCTTGAAAAAGAAGCGCCCCGTGTGAATGTGCGTATGGTGCCGCTAACCACGCGTGAACCGCGCCCCATGCTGATGCGTGGCGATATTGATATCGCTATCGGTTTTTTCCCTGGCGTTGTGGCCCAGCTTACGGGCGGGCAAGGTGCAGCCAATAGTGCGATTCGCCATGAAAGACTATATTCGGGCCACTATGTTGTTGTCATGCGCCACAATCATCCGCTTGCCAATAAAAAACTGACGCTGGATGATTATTGCAATGCCAGACATTTGCTGGTGAGTTTTTCTGGCCGCGCCCATGGCCTCGTCGATGAAGCCCTGGCCCAGATGGGGAGAGAAAGGCGCATAGTGTTAACAGTCAATCAATTTTTTACCAGTGGCCGCGTGGTATCCAACTCGGATTTGCTGACGGTATTGCCGCGCCACCTGGTTGCCGCAACCGGCATGACCGAAGCCCTGGTCTGGAAAGAACTGCCTTTCGCCATGCCTGATGTGCACGTCGATATGCTGTGGCATGAAAGGGATAGCCGTAACCCTGCCCACCAGTGGATACGCAGCAACCTGGTGGATATGACGCACTCGAACCTGATTACCGAACTCGAACATGAGGTAACACTGGACACCTGAGGCCAGATTCAGATAAAACAGCATCATCATTAAGCAAGAATGGAAGAAGAACAGGAATTTGCTTACTATTGTGGCAGCCAGTGCACCTGGCTACCAATTCGCAGTATGACGTGCATGAGATTTCCGTTATCAATATGACCGCAGTCCGCAATACTTGCTTACGCTTCTTGTTACTGCTCGCATTTTGCCTGGGCTGTTGCGCGACGTTTGCACATGCAGCAATTGTCAGGCTCGATGATGGTAAAAATGAAATTTCTTTACGATCTGCCTTCCGGGTCTATGAAGATAAAAGTGGCAGACTTGACATTGCGGACATACTCAAACCAGCCAGTACGGCAGAGTTCAGGCCTCTGCAAGGCAATCTGAATGCCTCATTTTCCCAATCCGTATTCTGGCTCAAGCTCGATATACAAGCCAGCCAGGCAGCACTAGCCAGGCAATGGCTGATGGAGTTGTCGCCGGTCATCCTCGATGACATCCGTCTCTACCAGGTTCACCCTGACGGCAGTACGACAGTACAGCGTGCCGGTGACCGCCAGTCTTTTTCCAGCCTGGAACTCAAACATCACTACCCACTGTTCGCGCTGCATTTGCCGGATGCGCAAGTACAACATCTGTATTTGCGCTTGCAAAGTAGCAGCGCCGTGTTTTTGCGGGCCAGCTTGTGGGAATCACATGCCTTTGTAGAGAGTTCGAACCAGGTGTCCATTTTCATGGGCATTTATTATGGCGTCCTGCTGGCCATGATTGTGTATAACCTGTTGCTGGCCATCTCTTACCGTGACGTGGCGCTGCGCTATTACCTGTTTTTGTCTTGCGTAGCCTTATTGGCAGGAATGAGCCTGAACGGCCATGTTGCAATGTACTTCCTGCCTGACTGGCCGGAGTTGGTGGATATACTGCCCAGCTTTCTCTCGCCGCTGGTGGTCATGAGTTCCACCATGTTCATCGCCAGCTTCTTGCGTCTGCATGAAAAAATGCCGCGCATCAATCGCCTGTTCATCTTCACCCAGATCATTTGCGCCTGCGTGTCACTGGCCGTGCTGGCCGGTTACTACCAGCTGGTCGCACCACTCATGCAGTTGACGGGCTTCGCCTTGATGATGGTGATCTTGCCGGTTTGCCTGCTGGTGGGCATGCGTGGTTATCGCCCTGGTTATATCGTCTTCCTGGCATCGGCCACCTGGATTACCGGGCTTTCGCTGGTGGCACTGCGCAATATGGGTGTGCTGGAGCCAAGCTGGGCAACCGAATATGGCTTCCAGATAGGCTCGGCCATAGAAGCCATCTTGCTGGCGCTGGCCCAGGCTTATCACATCAGCCTGATGAAGAGAGAACATGCCCAGACCCAGGCCACACTGCTGGAAATATCCCAGCGTACTGAACAAGAGCTCGATGCCAAGGTCAGGCAGCGCACTGCTGAACTGGCAGAAGCCGTGGCCAGCCTGCAAAAACTGGACAAGGACAAGAATGATTTCCTTGGCATTGCCGCCCATGATTTAAAAAATCCCCTGACCAGCATCATAGGCATGAGCGATTTGTTGCGCAAACTGCAGCAAGACATGCCGGAACAGCAGCGCCAGCATTATCTGGAACGCATCAGCAATAGCGGCCAGCGCATGATGCGCATTATCAGTAATTTGCTGGATGTGAATGCCCTCGACTCCGGCCATCTGCATCTGAAATTGCAAAGCCTGGACTTGAGCCAGATCTTGCAGGACGTGGCCCAGCAATATACCGAGATGCTGAAAGCCAAAGACTTGCAAGTGATACTGGATATACAGGATGGCGTCATGATCAGGGCAGACTTTGATGCCTGTGTACAAATCATTGATAACCTGTTGTCGAATGCGGTTAAATATTCACCCTTGGGCAAGCGCATCTGGCTGAATGTCAGCAGCACTGCAGGATTTGGTGTTTTCCAGGTCAGGGATGAAGGGCCGGGCTTATCCACAGCTGACCAACAGCATTTGTTTGAAAAATTCTCCAAACTCTCCAGCCTGCCTACTGCGGGTGAACATTCCAGCGGTCTGGGCCTGTCCATCGTCAAGAAACTCAGTGAAGCCTGCGGTGGCAAGGTCGATTGCGAAAGCGTGGTAGGCCAGGGGTGCAACTTCATGGTGGAACTACCGCTGGCGGCATAAATATCTGACCCGGCGGGAATGGCTTACAATCACTGACATTCAACGCACATCAACAATATCTATCATGTTCACAGGCATAGTACAGGGCATAGCCCGCATCGCAGCACTCAATGACAAGACCGGCTTGCGCACTTATCAGCTGGAATTCCCTGGCGGTTTTTGCAAGGACCTGGAAATAGGTGCCAGCGTCGCCGTTGATGGCGTATGCCTGACGGTGACCGCCCTGCACGGCGACAATGCCGCAGAATTTGATGTCATGCAACAAAGTCTGGCGATTACCACGCTCGGTGAATATGCACAGGATGGCCGCGTCAATGTAGAACGTGCCGCCAAAGATGGTGCCGAGATCGGCGGCCACCCCTTGTCCGGCCACATCGACTTCAAGGCCCATATCGCCCAGATACGCGAGCTGGAAAACAATTACGTAATACGCATCGCTGTGCCACCAGAATGGCTGCGCTATATCTTCGCCAAAGGCTATATCGCCATCAATGGTGCCAGCCTGACGATAGCCGAAGTCAACCGCCAGGAAGGCTGGTTTGAAGTCTGGCTGATCCCGGAAACCCTGCGCATGACCGTCTTTGCCGAGAAAAAAACCGGTGCCAGTCTGAACATAGAAATTGAACGAACCACCCAAGTCGTGGTCGATACTGTACGCAATATGCTGGCAGAAACCCTGGGGCCACTCATGCCAGCGCTGGAAAGCCTGCTGGCACAGCAAGGCAAGGACCTGGGACAAATCATACAAACCCAGGTGCCACCACCCAAATAAGCTTGATCTGCGCTTGCTTCAGCCCCAAACATCAAAAAGGATAGCCATGCACAATGAAGGAACTGAGCAAGCCAGCGAAGCAGCCACCACCATACGCAACAATATCCAGCTATGGCAGGAAGCCACCGCTGCCGGGGATGTGGATAAGTTGCTCGATTTGATGGATGAAGAGGTGGTATTCCTGGTGGCGGGCAATCCACCCATGAAAGGGCGCGAACAATTTGCCCAGAACCTGCGCAACATATTGCAGACCCATCACATCGCTTCCAGTTCGCAAATACAGGAAATTGTCGTGCAGGCTGATCTTGCCTATACCTGGTCTTACCTGCAAGTCGAGATCATCCCGAAGCAGGCAGGCCCGCAAATGCGGCGTGCCGGTAATGTGCTGAGTATCTGGCGCTTGCAGGCTGATGGCAAATGGCGACTCTGCCGCGATGCCAATCTGCTGACGCTGGAAACCCAGCCTGAGCCGGGAGCCTGAGCATGCGCGCGCTTTTCCGCTTATCGTTCAACAGCTGATCCACAGGCTTGTCAACATACTTATCTACACACTTATCTACATACTTATGCAATGCTTTTCTAGGCTTGTCCACAGCCTTATGTACAAGCTTATCCACAGGTGCCTATGCACAAAACATTGATGCACCGAATGTTGTCCCCATCACGGCCCGGCTGACCAGCTCAGGCCAGCCTACCGCCAAAGCGCTGGAAGGACTGGCAGCGCAAGGCTATGAAGCCGTCATCTACCTGGCCCCACCACATGTATCTGATGCCGTGCGAGAAGAGAACATCATCGTCGGTCGCCAGAACATGCTGTTTGTGAATATCCCGATAGTTTTCAACAAGCCCGCGGTCAGCGACTACGAAACCTTCGCCGCCATCCTGCAAGGCCTGGGAAATAAAAAGGTATTGGTGCACTGTCAGGTAAATATGCGCGCATCCACCATGGTCTTTCTGTACCGCGTCGTGGTCGGCAAGGAAGACCCGGTCCTCGCCTATGAAGCCGTCAGCAAGGTCTGGGCACCCAGCGGGCCATGGAAGGCTTTGATGCTGGATGTCTTGCAAAAGAATAAGATCAATTTTGAGCCGTATTGATTTTTGACTGTCGCAGCGACCACCTACTTTGGTAGGCTGTGTTTTTGTATTCCACCTCTGTAGTATGCAAGGTGGGCATGTCTTATGTAGGTCATGCAGTCTAAAAATCTGCATGAATAAGCCGGGTGGAATATCGTGATTGAATACTTCAGCAATGCCATCAAGAACGAACACATCGTTACCTGGGGACAGGCGATACGCGCCCTGCTGATCTCGATACCGGTTTTTGTACTCTTCCTCATCGTCTCGACCGTCATCGTAGTCGGCATCGTCGTCCTTGCTGGGTTCACCGGACAGGGCGGACATGGCAGCAACCCCAGCAACACAGAATTCTTTAACTCTGCATTTGGCTATGCCAAGATATTTGGTCTCATCACTTTCCTGAGTTCGCTTACCGTCATACGCGCTATCTGCCTGTGCATAGGTGCCGCGTGCCAGGCAACTTACGGCAAGACCAATATCGCTTTCTTTATAGTGACTGGTGCTCTCGCCGCAGCCTTGTTGTTGATGGTGTTCTATTTTACTTATCTGCGACCCACTCCCTGAGCGCTGAAAATATCCTACGAAGCTTTGTTGCATTTACCCCCACGGAAGAAATCGTAACACCGGAAGATATCGTAACAAGTGAAAATATTGACAATGCCCATGTCATAATCATTGGGCAAAATTTAAGCAATCCATCCAGATAATCAGGGAAGCACCATGCAAAGCAAATCGTTCAAAATGGCGATGTTGTTCGCCTTATTCATTGCCATCATAGGCGGCGCATACTGGTACAAGAACAAGAGCCCTGGAGCATCTGACGGGATTGGTGCCCTGGTGGTCAATGATGATCCGAATGCGCCGCTCACCCTGGTCGATGCAGCTGACCGTGGCCTCGATGGTGCGCCAGCACTGGCGCTGACTTTCAGCATTCCGCTCGACAGCAGCAAGACCTATGAGAAATATTTGCAGGTATTTGAGATGCCGCCCTCGGCAGCCGACCTGAAAAAAGCCGAAACCAACAATAACAATGATGAAGACAATGGCTATGACGATGATGGTCAGATCAAGAAGGGTAAGGTCAGCACCGTCAGTACTACTGCAGAAGATACTGACAGCAAGGGTGGCAAACTCGTAGCTGGTGCCTGGGTGGTCGGTGAAAACCCGCGTCTCTTGTACTTCCCGCATATCAAGCCGCAAACCCGTTATGTAGTTCAGGTGCAGCTGGGCCTGCCTGCCCGCAATGGCAAGACCCTGGGTAGCGAGGCGCGCTATTCCATCGTCTCGGCACCGGTTTCCCCTTCCTATTATTTCGCCAGCAATGGCATGGTTTTGCCTGCCAAGCAAAATGGTGGCTTGCCTGTTGTCACAGTGAATGTACCGGAAGTGGATGTGCAATTCCTGCGCGTGAAAAATGATCAATTGCCGCGCTTCCTCGACAGCGTCATCAATGGCAAGCCCAAAAAAGCCGATGCGGCAAAAACCGACAGCGAAGAGGGTGAAGGTGAAAGTGATTATAACTACGACTGGAAACGCAGCAGCCTGAAAGGTGCTGTCCAGGTTTACCAGCTTGATGAATTGCGCAAGATGTCGGAGAGCGTGTACCTTGGCCGCTTCATGACCGAGCAAAAAGCCAACAAGCGCAGCGTTACCTATATCTCGGTAGAAGACATCAAGGAACTCAAGGACCCCGGCGTCTACGTCGCCGTCATGAGCCAGCCTGGGCGCTTCCGCTATGAATACCAGACCACTTATTTCTATGTGTCCGACCTTGGCCTGCATACGCGCTTGTATGACAAGTCAGCGGATGCCTTTGTCAGTTCTCTGACTGATGGCAAGGCCGTCAGCGGCGTTGAAGTATCCTGGATGGATGAAACGGGCAAGGTGCTGGCCAAGTCTGATACCGATGGCGATGGCCACGTGACATTTGCCGAACAGCCCAAGACCGCCAAGGTCTTGATGGCACGCAAGGGTGATCAGATTTCTGTGCTGGCCCTGAAAGAACCTGCACTCGACTTGTCTGAATACGACATCACTGGCTCGCCCTACAAGGTGACGCGTCTGTTTGCCTATTCTGGCCGCAACTTATACCGTCCTGGCGAGCAATTTGATTTGTCGGTACTGGCCCGCGATGCCGATGGCCGCGCCGTGCCTGCGAAGGCCATACAGGCCAGGCTGAAACGCCCGGATGGCAAAGACCAGTTCACCGCCACCTGGCGGCCAGACCAGCGCTTTGGCGGTTATCTCGTCAAACGCATAGAATTGCCAGCCGATGCACCTACCGGTTTCTGGACCCTGGAATTGCGGGCTGACCCTGCCGACAAGGTGCCGGGTACAGTCTTCCGCTTCGGTGTTGAAGAATTCTTGCCGGAACGCATGAAGCTGGATCTGTCCAGCAAGCTGGCAACGCTGGCGGCTGACAGTGACTATAGTGTTGATGTGGTTGGTAACTACCTGTATGGCGCACCGGCGGCTGGTAACCGCCTGTTGGGTGTGGCCCAGTTTGAGCGCAATAAGAATCCGCTGGCCAAGCAATACCCCGGTTTTGAATTTGGTGATGTCACTGAAAACGAAGCCAAGACCCGTACTGAGCTGGAAGAAAGCAAGCTTGATGATGAAGGCAAGGCATCTGTCGATGTAGACCTTTCACCTATCGCCAAACGTCGTTCACCTTTCACAGTACGCACTACCCTGAGCCTGCTGGAAAGCGGTGGCCGCCCTGTCGTGCGCAGTATGGAACGGGTAGTCTGGCCAGCCCCCGTACTGGTGGGCCTGCGCCCCATGTTCACTGGTGAATATGCGCCTGAAGGCAGCCCGGTGGAATTTGAAGTCATACGCTCGGACAGGGATGGCAAATTGCAGGCATCGCCAACTTTGCCGGTACGCCTGTTCCGCGAAGATCGCAATTACTACTGGCGCTTTGAAGACCAGCGCGGCTGGCAATCTGGCTTTACTGAAACGGATGAACTGGTAGAAACCAGTGCCGTTGCCGTGCCCGCCAATGGCCGTGGCAAATTGCGCCTGCCGGTACGCTATGGCCGCTATCGCCTCGAAGTGCTGGACCCTGATACCAAGATGCAAGCAGTCTACCGCTTCTATGTAGGCTGGAGTGCACGCACAGATGAAAGCCAGGGCGTGCGCCCTGACAAGGTCGCCATGAAGCTGGATAAACCCGTCTACAAGGATGGTGACACAGCACGCCTGACGTTCACCCCACCGCACAAGGGTGAAGCCCTGATCACGGTCGAAGGTGACAAGACCCTGTGGATAAAACGCATGTCTGTCGGCACTGGTGCAACGACGATCGATATCCCCCTCAACAAGGACTGGAAACGCCACGACCTGTATGTCTCTGCGGTAGTGCTGCGCCCCGGTAATGAGGGCGACAAGGTGACACCGGCGCGTGCACTCGGTTTGGCGCATATCCCGCTGGACAGGACGGACCGCAAATTTGCCGTGACCATGGAAGCACCCGTCAAAGTGCTGCCTGACAGCACCGTCAAGGTAAAAATCAAGGTGCCAGAAGCCAAGGGCCAGAAAACCATGGTGACCTTGTCGGCAGTAGACGTGGGCATTTTGAATATCACCAAGTTTGTCTCGCCTGATCCGCATGCCTTCTTCTTTGCCAAATTACGTTATGGCCCGGACCAGCATGATATCTATGGCCGTCTCATAGAAAAAATGCAGGGCCAGAAAGGCAAGCTGAAATTTGGTGGTGATAACACGCCCAAAGCAACCAAGAGCTTGCCGAAGAAGGTCAAACTCATCGACATCTTCAGTGGGCCTGTGCAACTGAATGAACAAGGTGAGGCTGAGATACCATTAGTTATTCCAGACTTCAACGGTACCTTGCGCCTGATGGCCGTGGTGGCTGGTGGTGAGCGTTTTGGTGCCAAGGATGCCGAGATGACCGTCGCAGCGCCGCTGATTGCCGAACTGGCGACACCACGCTTCCTGTCCTTTGGTGACACGGCCATCGTCGCGCTGGATTTGCATAATCTGTCGGGTGCTGGACAAAACCTGAAAGTCAGCATCAATGGCGGCGAAGCCCTGAAACTGACGGAAGCCGAACGTACGGTGAGCCTCAAAGACCAGCAAAAACAAACCCTGCGCTTCCCTATCGAAGCCAAGCCTGTACCGGGTTTGCATACCATCACCGTCAACATCGGCGGCTCTGGCATCAAGATGGAAAGAAGCTTTGCGCTTACCGTGCAAGCTCCTACGCCACAAACCCAGATCACCAAGCGATTTACCGTAAAAGCAGGTGAATCGCTGGATATCAAAGAGGCTGACCTGGCAGGCTTGCACAAGGCATCTCTGCTGGCGCACATGGTGGTATCGAATAAGGCACCGATCGATATCCGCGCTGCCATCCAGGGTTTGCTGACTTACCCGTACGGCTGTGCCGAGCAAACCACCAGTACCGCTTACCCGCATGTATTCATTGATGAAGAAGCCGCCAAACGCTTTGGACTCAAACCCTATACACGCGAGCAAAGAGTGGAAATGCTGGACAAGGCCATCGCCCGCCTGGCAACCATGCAGGCACCCAATGGTGGCTTCAGCCTGTGGGGGAATGTGTCAGAGTATGAGTACTGGTTGTCTGCCTATGTCACCGGCTTTTTAGTGGATGCGCGTGAACAGGGCTTTGGTGTACCAGATGCCATGTATAACAAGGCTCTGGATTACCTCCTGCGCGGTTTGCAGGATGGGGTGGCACGCATGCCCGCCAGTCCAAAACCGGTAGCCGCCGCAACAACTACTGGTACCAGTACCAATTTGTGGGAAGAAAACCGTGTGCGTGACAATAGCCACTTCGGTGTACTGGCAGCGGGTGCGTATGTGCTGTCACGCCAGAACAAGGCACCGCTGGCCACACTGCGTCAGATGCATGATGCCCGTGGCCACGCGCAATCCGGCTTGGCCCTGATACAACTGGGCATAGCCTTGAAGCAAATGGGTGACAAGGCACGCAGCGATGTGGCCCTGGCCGAAGGCGTCAAAAAAGGCCGAGACAATGGTTACTGGTGGTATGACTACGGCAGCAACCTGCGCGACGCTGCCCTGTCCTATGCCTTGCTGGACAAGCACCAAGTCAAGCTGGATGGTCGCGATAACCTGATCGGCGTCATTGCCAACGAGATGGAAAAACATCGTTACTACAGCACCCAGGAAAAACTCGCCCTGTTCCTGGTAGGCCGTACTTACAGCACGGGTGAAACAGCACCATGGACAGGTACCCTGGCGATTGCTGGCAAGACCGATGAATTGTCAGCCAAGGCCACGCTGTTCCGTGAATTGCAGGCCAGTGAATTGTCTGCCGGTGTCAAGCTAAGCAATAACAGCAAAGACATTCTGTATGTGGAATTGTCCATGAACGGCAACCCGGTCAAGCTGCCACCTGCGAAGAGCGACGTCATAGAACTCAGCCGCAAGATGTATGCACCGGATGGTTCAGAAATCGGCAACCGCGCCTTGAAGGTAGGGGAGACCATCATCATGCGCATCACAGCCCGCAGCCGCAACCCCATGGGCACAGGCATGATCGTAGACCGCATCCCGGCTGGGCTGGAAATCGAGAACACGAACATCGTCCAGGGCGAGCAAATGGGTGTGGTCACGATAGATAAAATCAACCCCGCCGAAGCCATGCAAGACCCGCACATCAAGCATGTCGAGTTCCGCGATGACAGGTTTGTGGCAGCAGTACGCATGGACTGGAATGTACTGAACCTGTTCTACCGCGTGCGGGTAGTGACACCAGGTAAATTCGTCATACCACCACTGTATGCAGAAGATATGTACAGGCCGGATTTGTATGGGCAAACGGGCGGGACGGATGTGTTGACTGTGGTGGAGAGTGGGAAGTAGTTATGGTGCTGGTCGGGGGGTGTAGGTTGGGCTACGTTTCATCAGCCCAACACTGGGCCTTTGAATAACGTAGTTGTTTATTAAAGCCTGATTTAAAACCTCTCACCACAGAGACACGGAGACACAGAGAAAAAACTGAGTAAGGCGGGGTCGGAGTTTTGATGAGCTGCAGTCGCAATATCGTCATTCCTGCGCAGGCAGGAATCCACCGGGCTGGCGCACCAGCGGCGTTCCTTGCATTGCCGTACTTCGATTAAAACGATTTCCCTTCGCAGATACCAGCCGGGTCTCGGCCCGGCGGCCGAACTCCTTTCTTTGCTTCGCCAAAGAAAGGAGTCAAAGAAAGGCGACCGCAGACTCGCCCTTCAGGTGCTTACGCTACGCTTCAGCATAATTTGTGCTTCACAAAAAATGGGAAGATCCGAAACTCGCTTTGCTCAAACATCGGCTCTTCTGATTCCATTTTCCGTGAAGCACAAATTACATCGTCCCAAGCGGTTGAAGGTCAAAAGCAGAGTCAAAAACAAGATCAAAAACAGGGTAATTTGATCACTATAAAAATAACGCCATATCTCGCTCTTTTATCTTATTTTTCCTGAATGCGCTGCTAATAAAGACCTACCCGAATGACGCTCAATTTCAAGAAGTACACCAACTTCACTTCTCTGCGCAAAGTCCTGCTCGCTCATAAAAAGAAATGCGCAGCAATCATCATCGTCGCCCTGACTTTCATCATCGCCGACCTCTGTTTTCCCCTGCCCAAACCCGGTCGTGATTCCCCCTACGCCATGGTAGTCCTGGCCCGCGACGGCACACCTTTACGCGCATTCCCAGACAAAGACCACATCTGGCGTCACGCCATCAGCCTGCAGGAAGTCTCGCCCTATTATGTCGATGCACTGACGCAGTATGAGGACCGCGCATTCTGGTGGCACCCTGGTGTCAACCCACTCGCATTGACGCGGGCAGCATGGCAATGGCTGCACAATGGCAAGATAGTATCCGGTGGTTCCACCATCACCATGCAGGTGGCGCGCATTATTGATCCCACTCCGCATACCGTGCGTGGCAAGCTCAAACAGATTGCCCGCGCGCTGCAACTGGAAGCGCATTACTCTAAAAAAGAAATACTGACTCTCTACCTCAACTATGCCCCCATGGGTGGCGTACTGGAAGGCGTGGAGGCCGCCAGCCGCGCCTATCTCGGCAAGCCTGCCAGCCGCCTCACGCATGCTGAGGCCGCACTGCTGACAGTATTGCCGCAATTGCCCTCGGTCTTGCGGCCAGACCGTTATCCACAACGTGCGCAAGTAGCGCGTGACAAGGTGATACGCCGTATGGAGGGCAACTGGAGCAAGGACATCATTGCCGATGCCCTGACCGAGCCTGTTACGGCGCAGGTCGTGCGTGAACCCCTGCTGGCACCCTTGCTGGCGTTGCGCATGAAGCAACAGGCCAGACGTAGCAAAAGCCAGCAAACCGTGATCCAGACCACGGTTGATACAGCAATCCAGCAAACGGTAGAAACCCTGCTGGCTGACCGCATACGGCAACTGCCACCACATGTTTCCATGGCCGCGATGGTGATGGACAATGCCACGTTTGAAGTGCTGGGCTATGCCGGTTCGGCAGACTTTAGTGACCGTGATCGTTTCAGTGATGTCGACATGGTGCGGGCTGCGCGTTCACCTGGTTCTGCCCTGAAACCCTTCCTGTATGCGTTTGCGCTCGATGAAGGCCTTATCCATTCAGAGTCTTTGTTATCAGATACACCGCAATCTTTTTCTGGCTACCAGCCAGGCAATTTCCAGCAAAACTTCCACGGCCCGGTCAGCGTGTCTGAAGCCCTGGTGAAATCCCTGAATGTGCCTGCCGTCGAAGTATTGGAACAACTGGGATCATCAAACTTTGTGTCCATGCTCAGGCGCGGTGGCTTGAAGCTGGAATTCCCGCGTGGCGCGACACCCAATCTCAGCGTCATTCTGGGTGGTGCAGGCGCCAAGCTGGAAGACATGGTCGGTGCCTATTCTTCCCTCGCACGCAAGGGCATGGCAGCCGTGCCACGCATGACACCAGCAGCACCGCGCAAGGAGCAACGAATGATGAGTGAAGGTGCCGCCTTCATCGTGCGCGACATACTGGAAACCGGCGGGCCAGTGGCGCGCGCCGTTGAAGGCAATGGCAGCTACCGCGGCATCGCCTGGAAGACTGGTACCAGTTTTGGTTTTCGCGATGCCTGGGCAGTCGGCGTCAGCAACCGCTACACCATAGGTGTCTGGGTAGGGCGGCCAGATGGCACGCCCAATCCCGGCTTCTTTGGCGCGAACGTGGCAGCGCCCTTGCTGGTGGATATTTTCACTGCCATACCCGATGGCCGCAACCCCAGTCCGGCAGCACCACCAGCCACTGTCAGCCAGGAAAAAATCTGCTGGCCACTGGGGACACGCGCCAGCGAGCAAATAGAAAAACTCTGTCCGCTGCAACGCACGGCCTGGATCTTGAATGGCGCAGCACCACCGAGTTTTGCTGACCGTCTGAAAACCGCCTCACCAATTTTCACTTACTTTGTCGATAGCCAGAACGGCTTGCGGGTAGCCCCCGAATGCAGCAAACGCCCCATGGATAAATTGCAGGCCGCACGCTGGCCCTCAGCCCTCGAACCATGGCTGGACGCAGGCTTGCGCAAGGTCGCCCTGCCACCGGCCTGGGCAGCAGAATGTGCAGCGATCTACAATGCCGATGAAATCATCAAGATAGTCGGCCTCAGCGATGGTGAAATCCTGCACAGGGCCAGCGGCAAGGAAGTGCCCAAGGCCAGGCTGGAAATCCGTGGCTCACAGGCAGAAGTCAGCTGGATGGTAAATGGTCGTCTGGTGGCGAACAAGCTGGCGAACCAGTCGCAGATCATAGAATTCCCTGAGGCCGGGCGTTACGACATTACTGCCTTTGATGCTTATGGACGCTATGACAGGATAAGCGTTAGCGTAACAAGGTAAAGCTATGTAAAGAAACGGCCATCTTCACTTTTTCTTCATATTTTTTGCTTAAGATCTATCCTGTCATCAACACCCTTGAAAGGAAACAGGATGAAAAACTTACTAAACCTGGCCCGCGCCAGTATCTTCATGGCGGCATTAGGTGCCAGCCTGTGCGCCCATGCCCAAGTACCTGGCGGTGACCAGAAGAAACCGCCTGAAGCAGGCAAGGACGACAGGCCACCGCGTGAACCGCCACCACAAGCCTATGAAGATTGCAAAGGCAAGAAAGAGGGCACTGTCGTGCAAATCACCACACCACGCGAAGGCAAGATTTCTGCCACTTGCACGACATCGCCCAAAGGCCTGTTTGCCCGACCTGAGCATCCACCTCGCCCACCAGAAGGCAAGGACAATAATCCGCCGCCCAAGAAATAAATTGTCACAATAAAATTTTTCTTTGCATAGATAATTTCCATACACACAGGATTGCCAGAGTAGAATTTCCTCTTCTGGCAATCCTGCGTACGATGGAATCAACATGAGTGAAGAAAAATTAGTTCCCGTTTTTATCCCGGCACTGGTCGCTATTCTGGTCAATGCTGAAGACAAGAAAGGCAGCCCCTTAAGCTATGGAGAAGTCATAGAAATCCGTGACAATGCCAGTGTCATCATGATGGAAAAATCCCATGTTGACGCACTTGCCGAATCACGCGGCTATGATGATATCGATCCTGAAAACTGCTGGTATGACTGGCAAATGTGCAGGAGAGAAATGGGCCGCAAACCTGATCTCGACCCCGGTGCAAAAATCACCATGAGCAACTCAAATGACGCGAGCATGCAGCAAGCGTTTGCAGATGCCCGGCAATCATTGCCACACTTCCGCAAACTTATCCACAGCAATACTGCGGCAGGATTCTTTCCCCTGATCAAAACCAAATTTGCACTTGCCAGTGGCAATATGTTTGTGTGGCTGAGAGTAGTTGAAAGCACCAAGACAGGTTTTACAGGCGAGTTATTTGAAGTACCCGCAGAGCTACGCGATCATGAAATTGGCGACACTTTCAATGTCGAAGATGCGGAAATCATAGACTGGATGATCAATCACAATGGTGCCATGCATGGCGGCTATACCATCAGGGCGCACAGGGCGACGCTGCACACTGAAGAGCAAATCAAACTGGACGGGCATTTAGGCGTCAGTGATTATCTGTGACTGGAAAATCTATCTCACGAATTAACCACTCGTAATCGCCAGAGAGTTTGGAAATATATGATTATGAGACTTAACTCCAGCTTTTTTATAGGTGAAATACTTTGATTTCAATAAAAAACAGGATATGTTGGTGATGGCGAATAATGCTAAGTATTGGTTTCGCTTTCCACCTGGTGTAAGTGAATCAAATCCGCGTTGTTTCTGTGTTAAAGACGGATGGCCTGATGACGCTGCCGAGGCATTTAAAAAAGGAATTTTTGAAACTTTATCCATCCAAGATTTCAACGCGGAGGGCGTGAATATCCCGCATCTTGGATTGGCAGCTTTAAAGGTGCAAAGACTCGAATTACAAGGTTTAGGACAAATTAGTGGATTGGAACAATTTATAAATGTTGAAATTATTCATGAGGACTTTATCCCAAAAAATGGATTGAATCTTAATTTTTTCCCACATTTAAGGAGTTTACTTTGCAATTACGAAAAGGGAATGGAGTGGATATTTTCCTTTCAACCTTTTTCTGAGCTCAGTATTGAAAATTTCACTATGTTAGATTGTCAATTACCAGGCTCTCTCGTTAACCTCAAAAAAATTAGCTTCGGCGGCGGTAAGCTTAGGAATTTACATGGATTAGAGAAGTGCGAACATTTGACGGACATATCACTTGGCGCAATAAAAACCTTGGAAAATTTAGATGATCTGAAAAATATCAAACACCTTTCAAACTTGAATTTAAGTGAATTGCCGAATCTCAAGGAATTCATCGACCTAAGGGATATCAAGAGTATACAAACTTTAGACGCATTCAATCTTCGTGTTGCCGTGGATTTGTCTCACATTGGAAGTATGGTTAAGTTAACGAAGTTCATCTTAAAAAAAGTATCGTATATAGGATTAGATTTGGATACTTTGATTTCCATGAATAAATTAGAGTTCATTTGCCTTCCAGTTAGTGAAGAATATAATGTCGAAAAACTTCAGGCCAGTGCAAAGAAGCATCGACGTACAATTAAATATATAGGAACTATGGGAACAGGAAAAAGTAAAGTTGCTCATGTCACTTTTGAAAAATCAAATGGAGCAGGTTACGATTGATTTTCGGCCCGTGTAGGTGCGATTAGTGCAACGTAATCGCACGCACACCCGAGGCTGAAAAATATCAATAACCACTTTAAATAAAGCGTGCGAATACGCAAGTTATTCGCGCCTACGTAGCCCAGCCTGTGGATAACGCAAATAGTAATTATCAAACTCGGCTACTTCACGCAAAACAAAGCCGTGACGAAGGTAAAAGCGATTGGCGTCACTATCGCGCAAGGCACCAACGTGAATAATTTTTCCCTGTGCGTCGGCTTCTGCCAGAACCAGCTCAATAGCTGCACGGCCCAAACCACGTTGCTGGAAATCTGGATGCAGGTAGAAATGGTCCAGCAAGAGGTCGTTGTCCTGTGGACGCAGCACCAGAAAACCTGCCAGTGATCCATCCAGCTTGATGAGCCTGGTGCACTCGGCTGCGAAATTTTGCAGCAGGCGTTGCCGCGCCCTTTCTGCATCAAAGCGCCCAACGCGCTCAAGACTGGGGCGCATGGCCAGGACGCGTATTTCGGCCAGATGCACAGCATCATCCAGCGTGCAAGGTTCAAGTTTTAAATTCATGTCAGGCTCATATTAATTCTTATCACGAACAACTCTGCGCAAGTAATTTTGCCATGTGGATAAACGCATTCTTACCCACTTTAGGCACATCCCATTTCCCCTCCACAGGCACGCGGCGCTGGTGGGCGATCACCATATCCAACTTGGGGATAAGCAGCAAGTATTGCCCATGCAAACCCCAGGCCATATATGCTCCGTGCAATGACGAATCTGCAGGCTCTTCGAGCACCCACCACATATAGCCATAAGCAACATGGCGTGCGGCAGTGCTGGCCGGGTGCATGTCGGATGAAGGAGTATAAACGCTGGTGGTCAAACGCATCCAGTCTGCTGGTATCAACTGCCTGCCATTCCAGTTGCCTTCATGCAGGGCGAGCAGGCCTATGCGTGCCATGTCCCTGGTTGATAAAAGGAAATGATAGGGCAGGTGTATGGATTTGCTGCTGTCGCCAAATTTCTTTTGCGCGCTGAGTTTGTAGTCCTGTAATTGCAGACTTTGTGCGATGTCTTCATCGAATAATTGGTAGATGTTTTTGTGGGTGGCATTTTCCAGTATGGTGCCTGCGACATTGAAGTCCCAGTTGTTATACAAAAAATAGCTGCCCGGTGTTTGCGAACCACGTACCGGGGCATTTGCCAGATCGTCGCCGCTGTTGGCTGCGGCGTGGAAAACACCTGAACGTGCCGTCAACAGATCGCGTACTTTGGCCTGCTTTTCTGTGGATAAGAGGCCGCCAACGTCATCAATATTTGCCGCAACCAGGGTCTGTTCCAGATCGACGCTGCCATTGGCAACGTATTTTCCATACAGCATGGACAAGATGCTTTTGCGTTGTGATTCTATGATGCCCGGCACGTCGGTACGGCCATAGCTATACAGGATGCGACCATCCTTGATGGCCAGCAAGGCAGTGGTAGCCTGTTTTTGCGCGTAGCCATCCAGCTCGGCCTGGCCCTGTTTGCAGCTTGCACCAGTCGTGGCAACGCTGTCCCATTCAGTGCCAGGGAAAACTGTAGCAGCATTGCCTGCCAGCGCAAAACTCATCAGCAGCGATGCCAGTAATTTGATTTTATAAGTAGCCATGGATACCCTTTCGCATCAGCATAGTCTACCTGACCTGAATACAATGACTTGGTTCCCTGATTCTTCTATTGTGGATATTCCATGAAGGTGCTGACCAGCGCCCTGGTCGCCAGCCCGTAAGCCTTGCCTATCTCCTGCAAGGCCTTGTCCATGGCCTTGGCCGGGGCGATATCAGTCAGCCAGTTGTATTCTTTTTTCATTCTGTCCATGGCAGGTACATCAGCCACTGCATCCGGCAACAGTTGCAAACCATAGCGCGTATTCACAGCCTGCATGCTGCTGGCATAGGTTTTCACTTGCGAGCGGTAAGTGCGCGACCAGACATCGGCATACAGGGCCAGCGCAATGTCGTTGACGCCCTCACTCAGTGGCAGGGCGATTTCTTCATGTGACCAGAAGCGCAGCCAGTTGCTGGCGATGGTGGTGATATGGGCTGCACTCAAATGAAATTGCTGACTGTCGTGTGTGGATAAGTAATTTTTTATCCCCAGTTCATTTGCCAGGGCAGTGGCGCGCTCATGGCCTGCAATTGCTGCGACCAAAGCCAGCGATGCGGGCAAAGATGCCGTCACCCCGGTCGTGGTGATGATCTTGCCATCGGCCAGGTAGCGCTGGTTGCGCACCCAGGTCGTGGTTGGGAATTGTTTTTGCAATCCATCCATGGAATACCAGAAACCGACGGCACGGTGCTTGTCTAGCAAACCGGCATGCGCCAGCACCCAGACGCCGTCGCAAATACCGACGATCACTGCGCCCTTGGCAGATTGCGCCTTGACCCAGTTTTGCAGGACAGCCGCCTGCACATTATGCACAGCCGGGACGATGATATAGTCAGCCCCCTGTGGATAAGTCTGGTCAAATTCTGCCACGCTTGCCTGTGCCTGCATTTTCAGTGCCGGATACAGGTTCACCACGCCGCTGCCCGTCGCCACTGAAAAGACCTGTGCCGCACCTGAAGCCTTGAGTACCGCATAAGGCACGACAAAATCAGTCAGCTCAGTCATTTCATTATCTGCGACCACGGCAATGACGGGCTTGTCACGACCAAACCGCGCTTGGTAGGTGGGCAAGGTATTGGCAGACGTCATGGAAAGGCTCAAGGCCAGGAACAAGAAGAGCAGGATTTTTGTTTTCATCAGTACACCGGGGATTTATCCACAGGCACACTATAATCATCAACATCTTGGCGTAAATGCCAATCTTGTCGCAAACTCTGCCATGGATAACAATACCCGTACTATCGCTTTCATTACTCTCAATGATGTGCAAAGCCTGGACCTGAGTGGCCCCATGGAAGTATTTGCTGTCGCCAATCAGCACAGACCGCCAAACATGCCGGCCTATCGCCTGATCGTTGCCAGCCCGCATGGCGGCAGCATCACTACTAACGCAGGACTGGAAATACATGGTGTATGTGCACTCAGGGATTTGCCCACAGAGATTGATACCATCATCGTCACCGGGGGCAGTGAAGCGGCGATGCGCGCAGCTGCGGCTGAAAATATCCTGCTGCCCTGGCTGCAGGGACGTAGTAGCTCAAGCAACCGCACCCGCCGCATCGCCAGCGTCTGCACTGGCGCACTAGTGCTGGCCGCTGCTGGCTTGTTAAATGGTCGCCGTGCCACCACACACTGGAATAGCTGCGCCTTGCTGCAAAATCTGTTCCCCGAAGTAAAACTCGATGCTGACGCCATCTTCACAGCCGATGGCCCCATCTATACCTCAGCCGGTGTCACCGCTGGCATAGACCTGTGCCTGTCCCTGCTGGAAGCCGACGGCGGCCCGGCCCTGAGCCTGGCAGTAGCACGTGAACTGGTACTGTATATGCGCCGCGCCGGAGGGCAATCGCAATACAGCTACACCCTGCAAACCCAGGTCTCATCCCAAACCCAATCCAGCCCACTCCTGCAGCAATTACTCAGCGAAATCCTTGCCCAACCCACTGGCGACCTGCGCACCCCGGCACTGGCGGCCCGCGTGCACATGAGCGAGCGTACATTTTCGCGCAACTTCCTGCAGGAAACTGGCAGCACCCCAGCTCGCTTCGTAGAAGCCGCCCGTCTGGAATTTGCCAAGAATTTGTTGATCACCACCAGTTGGCCTCTGGCAAGAATTGCAGATCGATCAGGCTACAACAGCCTGGATACATTGCATCACAGTTTCATGAAACATTTGGGGATTACGCCGGGGTTTTTCAGGGAGAGGTTTGGCGGTTTGGGTTGAGAACAGACAATAAATGCGTAGCCAAGTGTTACAAATAAAAGTCAGGCAGCGGTTGTATTGACGTTGCTGTTGTTTTTGAAGTTGAAGTTGTTTTTGATCTTTGTAGTTCCCATGTGTAACCGCCATTTGTGCAGTACAGAAAATGGAAAGAGAAAGGCCGATGTTTGAGCGTAGCGAGTTTTCGGACTTTCCCATTTTTTGTACTGCACAAATGGGCACCCCGTAGGGGCGGCTACGCCTGGGTCGCCTTTCTTTGAATTCTTTCTTTGGCGACGCAAAGAAAGAATTTCGGCCGCCGGGCCGAGACCCGGCCTGGTTCTACGAAGTGCAATCGCTTGAATCAAAGTACGACAATGCAACGAACGCCACTGGGCTCCAGCCTGCACTGGAGCGACGATAATATGACTGCTGTTTATCTTTTTGATTGCAGTTGATCGACAGAACCCCATCCTCATCCCAACCTTCCCCACCACGCCGCTTGCAAGCGGCTTAGAAATCCGCGGCAAAAATTCAAATCGACATATCCCGCAACATCCTCGAAGCCTCCCGGTTCGCCAGCAACACACTGCCATCGCGCATATGCAAACGCAATTGCGATTGCTCATCCGCCTTCATGGATTCGACAAAATCCAGGTTCACCAACAATGAGCGATGTATGCGTATGAAACGCGCAGGATCCAGCCGGGTTTCCAGTTCAGTGATGCCCAGCCTGACCAGGTGGGTACGGTCGCCGACGATGATGGCAGTGTACTTGGCATCGGCCTTGAGGTAGGCGATGTCATTCACATTGACCGGGAAGATATGGCCACGGTCACGCACCAGGATGCGTTCCAGCCGACTGGTTTCACGGCCTGCTGCCAGGTTCAGGGCGTGTTCCATGGCTTGCATGGATGGTGGCGCGTCCAGCAAACGGTCTACGGCGGCATCAAAGCGCTCACGTGTAAAAGGCTTGAGCAGATAATCCACTGCATGCAGTTCAAAAGCGGTCACGGCATACTGGTCATAGGCGGTAGTGAAGACGATTTCAGGTAAATGGCTGAGGCGGCGCAAGACTTCCAGGCCGGTCATCTCGGGCATCTGTATATCCATGAACACCACGTCGGGTTTCAGCAAATTGATTTGCGTGAGGGCAGTGACGCCATCGGCAGCTTCGCCGATGAGGCTGAGTTCTGGCCGGTCGCTGACGGCATCACGCAAGACTTCGCGGGCCAGTGGTTCATCTTCTGCGATAAAGGCGGTTTTTATTTTAGTCATGATTAGTCCAACCAAGCGTCACAACGAGGAGATAGGTATCGTCAGGCATATTTCAAAACCCTGTCCGGGTGCAGTATTGATGGTGAAGCTGGCACGCCCGCCATATTCAAGGTGCAGGCGACGCTCTACGGTTTTCACGCCTATGCCGCTGGAAGCCTGTACTTCTGCCAGGTCTGCACCGGGACCATCATCCTTGATGGTGATTTCCAGTTCTCCATGCAGGGCCTTGAGCCTGGTCTTGATGAGCAAGTTGCCAGGCTGGGCGCGCGGGTTGAAGGCATGTTTGATGCTGTTTTCCACCAGCGGTTGCACGCTCAAGGCTGGTAGCCCAAAGCCCCCTGCCATCTCATCGAGCTGCCAGTTGACGTTTAACCTGTGTCCCAGGCGCAAGGCTTCCAGGTTCAGGTAATCGCGCACGAAATTCAATTCTTCTTCAAGGGCGACATGGGTGGTACCGTTTTTCTCGCTATCGAGCACATAGCGCAGCATGTCGGAAAAGCGGAATAAGGCGGCCTCAGCGGCCTTGCCATCCTTGCGCATGAGGGCAATGATGGAATGCAGGGTATTGAACAGGAAATGGGGATTGAGTTTATTACGCAGGCTGGCCAGCTCCGCCACCACCAGCAAACCCTGGGCCTGGCTCGCGGCCAGTGCCTGCATACGGCGCGCGTCGCTGGAGCGCACAGAATGAAAAATACTGGCGACCACGCCATACATCATCAGGCTATACAGGAAGGGCCAGATATAGGCACTCAGGGGGCGGACTTCTTCTATCTCCCTGACATGCACTATCATTTGCATGAAGCCGCTGACCAGGTAATGCCAGAAAAAACCGAATACCACGGACAACAGGATATGGATGAACACGATACTGACAGGCCGCAAACCCTTACGCTCTATCAGGCCAGTCAGGGGCCAGATAAAAGCCAGGGTCACGGCTGCTGGCAAGGTATTGATCTCTGAATACATCGCCAGTTGCAGATCAAATTGTCCTTTGGACAGGCCATCAATCTGTATCGCGAAAGCGATCAGTATGGAATATGCTATCCATGCTAGGGTATAAAAAAGCCACATGCGGCGCATTACCTATCCTTTCCACAAATCTGAGCCATGCATGCAGTATCAGGCAATTCTTGCCAGACAGCTACGGCGATGACACCAAATGAGGAATTAGGGAGCTTAGTTGCAGAGCCTGCGCCACTGATTAATCCCTTTCAATCTTTCTCACGCGCCCAGTATTCCAGCGTCGCCGCCTTGTCATAGCCTTCACCAGCCAGCACCACACTGATACGGTTACTATCAGGATAAACAATCACGTCATGGGGATTACGTTCGCCTATAACCAGGTAACGGCATACCGCATCGGTATGATTGAACAGGCTGTGGCCGACCTTTTGCCCGGCCGGGAATACCATGTAATCACCCGCCTTCATGACATAAGTCTGCTCACCCATGCGCAGGGTCAGGCTGCCGTCCAGCATCATTAATTGTTCTTCTTCCAGATAGTGATAATGGTTGGGGCAGGCAAGTTTGCCGGGAGCCAGTTCTTCCAGGCTCACGCCTACCTTCTGACAGCCGCCATATTGACCGAGCTGGCGATAACGTGAACCAAAACTCTGCCCATGGGAATATTCATCCCAAGGTACATCCTCCACCGCAAATGGACGGGTTACCCCTTCTTCAGTGAGTGCGATGGCTTTTCTTTTCTCTGTCATATCGGTTTCCTGTTAAAAAATCAGGTGACTAAGTTTTATCCGTGTCTATTTTGCCCATTTCCAGCAAGACTTCATGGGCAGAGCGATAGGCATCAATCGCCAGCGGCATGCCGCAATACACGCTGGCATGTAATAGTACTTCTTGTATTTCTTTCATGCTTGCGCCGTTGTTGACTGCACCGCGCACATGACCCTTGATCTCGTGGGCGCGCCCCAGGGCAGTCAGCATTGAGAGTGTGATCAGGCTGCGGGTTTTTAAATCCAGGCCATCACGGCACCAGACCGTGCCCCAAGCATTACGTGTAACAAATTCCTGCAGGGGAGCAGTAAAGGCATCGGTATTGCTGAATGCCTTTTCGACAAAGGCATCACCCATGACTTGTTTACGTATGTGCAGGCCATCTTGAAACTGTTGATCTGTTTGCTTATCCATTGGTTTTTCCATTGCTATGGGCTCCGTTTTAATTTTCCATAAAAAGGCATGCTAGCCAGATCAGAATATAGGGTCAAAACGGCAATGCAATTTGTTGTTTTTAGGCAGCAATGCCGTTTTCAAAGGAAAATATGTTAATTTGGAAACTTGTTTGAGGACAGACTTGTTTTAAGAACATTGTCCCGTTACAGTTCATTACAGAAAACCCGGTATCTTTACCTAAGCCAAGATTTATTTGCGCTGCACAAGGCTTATGATGGATGTTAGCGCAAGCTACTTATGCAGCGTCGGCAACAACTTATCCTGCAAGACAGGCAAGGCAGCACCATGAAACTTCTGAATCTGAAGACGGCAATAACGACAGCGGCATCTGTAGCTTTCGCCTTGGGCTTAAGTGTGCCAGCGCTGGGGCTGGAAACCGGCAAGCCGGCACCGGAATTTACTGCTCAGGGTAGCAAGGGCAATATACAACTGGCTGATTATCGCGGCAAAGTTGTCTATCTGGATTTTTGGGCTTCCTGGTGCGGGCCATGCAAGCAATCCTTTCCGTGGATGAATGCGCTGCAAAGCAAATACGGTGCGCAAGGTTTCCAGGTAGTAGCCATCAATCTGGATACCAAACAGGAAGATGCGTTGGAATTTTTGAAAGCCACTCCTGGCAATTTTCATATAGCCTATGACCCCAAGGGCGTAATGCCTCGCCAATATGAAATCAAGGGCATGCCCAGCAGCATATTGATAGACAGGGATGGCAAGATACTGTCGCAGCATGCGGGCTTTAATGAAGCCAGCAAGGCTAAAATCGAACAAGCCATCGTGACGAGTCTGGGGAGTAAATGATGAAACAACTTGGCAACTTCAAACATCTGCATAAACCGGCTCTGCTGGCCCTGCTCGGCCTGGTGCTGTCTTGCACAGCCTGCAGCAATATGCAGTTGGTACAAGCCGTACAGCCTTGGGAAAAAGGCAAGCTGGCCAAGAAGGAAATGACCTTCGACCACGACGCGTTGGAAAATAAATTTGCCGAGCATACTTATTCCAGCAAGGAATCTGCCTTTGGTGGCAGCGGTGTAGGCGGCGGCGGCTGTGGCTGCAATTAATTAGGACTTACGCAAAACCGCCCCAGCTGCGTTGTAGCTCCTAGCCGTACTAAAAGTACTGTCTTCGTCGCTACGCCTTGCTGGGACAATTTTGCGTAAGCCCTATCGATGAATAAGCATGAGCATGATTAAGACCAGGAAAAAAGCATGAAGCCAGTCAAGCCCATAACACCTGACAATCTGGCCAGCACTTTGCTGGCTGCCGCACTGGCCCTGCCCATGATGCAGGCTGCCCACGCAGAATCGGCACCGGACAAGGGTGTTATCAGCCTGAAATTACTTGACTATAAAGACAGCCAGCCCGGTGAAGACCGCGTCAAGGTACAGGCCAGTGCGCTCAAGGTCATGGCACCGCTGTCGGATGAATGGTCGGTCGGTGCGACTTATGTGACAGACAGTATTTCTGGTGCCTCGCCAGCCTTCCATAGCTATGGCCTGGTCAAGCTCAGGGACTTTCGCCGGGCACTGGATGCTGAAGTCACCCGTTATTTCCCGCACCATACCCTGACCTTGGGTGCCAGCGCATCGAGCGAAGCAGATTATATTTCGCGCGGCATGTCGCTACAGGGCAGCCAATTCAGTGAGGACAAAAATACCACCTGGACTGCAGGTCTGGGTTTTGCCAATGATACCGTCAGTGCATCGACTGGTAAGGTCAGGGGTCAAAACAAGCAGGTGACCGATGCCTTGCTGGGCCTGACCCAGGTCATGAGCATGAATGATATTCTACAAATCAACCTTGGCCTGGCCCATGCCAAGGGTTATTTGTCTGACCCCTACAAAGCTTTTGACAAGCGCCCGGATGAACGCAATAGCTATACGCTGCTGACTCGCTGGAACCACCATTTTGATGCCACAGGCGGCAGTGCACGACTCAGTTACCGCTATTTTAGTGATAGCTGGAAAATCAGATCGCACACCTTCAACCTGGAGTATACCCAACCGTTTGGCCAGGGCTGGAGCGTTACACCGATTGTGCGTTTTTACAGCCAGAGCGCGGCCAGTTTTTATGTAGATGCGCAGCCAGATATTTATCCGTTTGCGCCTAACCCGCCAGATGGTGCGCAGAATTATTCTGAAGACCAGAGGGTGTCGGCCTATGGCGCACGCACCGTTGGCATCAAAGTGGCCAAGCAGATTAATGAAGACTGGCAGGTCGATGTGAAATTTGAGCAATACCAGCAACGTGCTTCCTACCGTTTGTTTGGCAGTGGCAGCACTGGCTTGTTACCATTTGATGCCAAGACCATACAAGTTGGACTGTCGCGCCAGTTTTAGTTATTGAGTTTAGTGATTGAGTTCAGGTTTTTATGCAGATTTACCGCATCCCTTTCAAGGCCATGGCCAGCACCTGTGAAGTCGTTATCGCCGATACCGATGAACAGTTGATGTTCGCCAAGGCACAGGAAGCGATTGCGGAAGTAAGAAGGATAGAAGTCAAGTATTCACGTTATCGCCCGGACAGCATAGTCTCGCGCATCAATAGCCAGGCCGGGGGTGAAGCCGTGGCCTGTGATGAAGAAACCGTGGCCCTGTTTGATTATGCCCAGGCCCTGCACCAGGCCAGTGATGGCTTGTTCGACATCACGGCAGGTATCTTGCGCCAGGCATGGGATTTCAAGAGCCAGCGAGTGCCCGCAACAGATGAACTGCAGGCTTTGTGCCAACGTATAGGCTGGGCAAAAGTGGAACGTGCAGGGGACAAGTTGAGGTTGCCATTGGCGGGTATGGAAATTGATTTTGGCGGCTTTGGCAAAGAGTATGCGGCAGACCGGGCAGCGGCGGTATTACAGGCAGCAGGTGTGACTCGTGGCTATGTCAATCTGGGTGGTGATATACGGGTACTTGGCCCTAAACCCGATGAGCAAGCCTGGGTCATGGGCATACAAGACCCGCGCCAGCAAGACAAGATCGTTGCCAGCATCCCTTTGATGACAGGGGCGCTTGCGACCAGTGGTGATTATGAAAGATATTTTGAAGTGGGCGGGCAGCGTTATTGCCATATCCTGAATCCGCTGACCGGCATGCCGGTCAGCCATTGGCGCAGTATCAGCGTGCTGGCACCCTTGACCGCACTGGCTGGCAGTTGCACCACGATAGGCATGTTGAAAGAAGCAGATGCGCTGGAGTATTTGCAGAAAACCGGATTACGTTTTCTGGCAATAGATCAACAGGGCAAAGTACACACTCAGGCTACCGCCTGAAGAGAGCATTTAAGGAGTATTTATCATGGCAACAATAGTTGGCGACGACGGCAATAACACCTGGACCGTTATTAATCCTTCGACCTTTACGCTTGATGGCAAGGGTGGCATAGACACGCTCAATCTCGGTACGTCCTTGCGCTCCGAATATACGATCACCAAGGCGGCGGATGGCTCCATCCATGTTGATACGCTGTCCGGTGCCAGTGGCGAGCTGCATGCCACGCTGTTGAATATGGAACGCTTGTTGTTCAATAATGGTCAGGATTTACTGGATCTGGTGAGTTTTTTTGGTGATACCACGCCACCTTCGGTGATCAGTTTCAGTCCGGCCACGCTGGCCAACAGCGTGGCGACCAATAGCGATATCGTGCTGACCTTCAGTGAAACAGTGAAGGCGGGTAGTGGCACCGTCAGCCTCATGAATGCCGATGGCAGTGTGGTGGCCAATTACAACATCGCGCAAAGCAGCAATGTCACGATCAATGGCAATACCGTCACCATCAACCCGACCAATGACTTGAATAATGGCAGCACTTACAAACTGTCCATTCCTTCTGGTGCAATCAAGGACATTGCGGGTAACAACTTCATTGGTACCAGTACTTATTCTTTCACCACGGTGGCAAAGACCGTACCAGGCGGCATTGTAGGCACGGCAGGCAACGACACCCTGACAGGTACAGCCAGCAATGACAGTTTCAACGGCCTGGCCGGGAATGACATCATCAATGGCGGTGCAGGGCTGGATACAGCGATTTATGCAGGTAAACGTGCTGACTTTACGATTACCGCTTCTGGCACAACTGGCGCAAGCTTCACCGTGCAAGACAAGACAGGGGCAGAGGGTACGGATACCGAGAATCAGGTAGAACGCCTGCAATTTTCCGACATGTCCGTGGCGCTGGATATCAATAGCACGGCTGGCGTGGCTTACCGTATTTACCAGGCAGCCTTCAACCGCACCCCGGATTTGCCAGGCCTGGGTTACTGGATAGGGCAAATGGACAAAGGATCAACCCTGAACCAGGTTGCTGCCAGCTTCGTCATTTCGGCCGAGTTCAAGCAATTGTATGGGGCGAATATCTCTGACAATGCCTTCCTGACTGCCCTGTACAGTAATGTATTGCACCGGACGCCAGACCAGGCAGGCTTTGATTACTGGAATGGGGAAATCAGCAGAGGCGTGACGCGTGCAGACATACTGGCCAGTTTTAGTGAGAGCACAGAGAACCAGGTGCAGGTGGTAGCCAAGATACAGAACGGTATAGATTTCATTCCGTTTGGCTGACTTTGAACACTGGTGCTGCAAGCCTGCAGCACCAGCATGTGAATAAGTCCTGATTTATCATCAGCGACTGAGATCAAGCTCGGTTCATCAGCGAGTGTAAACAGCCTTGATATCCTCAGCAAAATGCGCCAGCAAGTTATTGCGCTTGAGCTTCAGGGTAGGAGTGATCAGGGTGTTTTCCACCGTCCAGGGTTCCAGCGTCAAAATCGCAGCACGTGGTTGTGCGTAGTAAGGGAAGTTTTTCGTCAGTGCCTTGATACGCTGCACGACCGCTTTCTGTGCCTGTGGCGATTTCAGGCTGGTGGCATCATCCGGGTTCAGGCCCAGCGAGCTGGCCAGCTCCAGCCAATACGCACGACTCAGCACAACAGCGCAGGCAATAAACGGTGAGTTTTCACCAAAGGCATAAGCCTGCTCGAACACTACGTCATTCATGATCGCAAGTTCCAGATCAACCGGGGCGATTTTTTCACCTGTCGACGTGACGATGATTTCTTTCACGCGCCCCAGGATACGCACCCGGCCATCAACTATCGAAGCCTGGTCACCAGTACGCAACCAGCCATCGATGAAAGTCTTGGCGGTATCTTCTTCACGCTTCCAGTAGCCGCGCATGACATTCGGGCCACGTACCTGTAATTCTGCGTTCTCGCCTATACGTACTTCCACATTTTCAACAGCGCGGCCGACAGTGGCAGGGTCATTATCATCCGGCGCATTAAAGGAAACCACAGGCGCGGTCTCGGTCATGCCATAGCCCTGTACGATAGGTATACCCAGACCGAGGAAACATTGCGAAATCGTCTGCGACAAAGCCGCACCACCGCTGACGGCAACCCGCAAGCGACCACCAAACTGGTTCTTGAGTTTGCTGGCGATGAGAGGTTCAAGCACCAGCCAGCGCAAGCCATCCAGCAAGGCCGTCATGCCATCCCCCTTGAGCAAACCCTGTTCACGGCTGAAGCGACGCCAACCTGTAGCAATCGCCAGATTGAACAAATACGCCTGGAGTTTTGATGCAGAGAGCTTGGTCTGGATCACGCCATACACACGTTCATAAATACGCGGCACAGAAATCAAGATTGTCGGCCGCACTTCCAGCAAATCCTGCGGCAATTGCTTGACCGAGCGCGAGAAGGCAACGCAGGCACCCGCCGCCACCGGCAGGTAATAACCGGCAGTGCGCTCAAAGGTATGCGACAAGGGCAGGAAGGATAAAAACACATCGCTGATGACAGGCGACACCCTGTGGACAACCGCCTTCACATTCGATACCACATTGGTATGCGTCAGCATGACACCCTTGGGTTTGCCAGTGGTACCAGAAGTGTAGACCAACGCCGCTAGGTCATCGGCTACCGGAGCTTTTACAGTGGGCTGCAGATGCGCTGCGCTGGCCAGCCATTCATCGATCTGCATGACGGGGACACTGGCTGGCAAGGCCGCAGCCTCCAGCGTTTTTTCAAGAACAACAACCTGGCGCAAGGCGGGCAGCTCCAGACCTGCACTGGCGATATCTTTCCATTGCCTGTCAGTTGCCGCGATCAGGAACGCAGCATCGCTGTCACTGAGGATATAGGCAATACTGGCCGGATTATCCAGTGCATGCATGGGCACAGGCACAAAACCGCAAGCCTGTACTGCCTGATCCATGCAGACTGCATGCAAGCCATTCGGCAACAGGATGGCGACGCGCGAACCATGTTCCAGCGCCAGTGGCGACAGGGCTTTGATAAAGCCCTGCATGCGTTCTTGCGTCTGTTGCCATGAATAAGATATCCACTGATCTTTGGCCTCGTCAAATTGCCGGTAGGCTTCTGCATCAGGGGTTTGTGCGACCCGCCAGGCAAATAATTCTGCCAGGGTTTGCACTGTGGATAAGTCTGGGGATATGGTTGTTTGCGCAGAGGTAGACATGAAATGCTGAAGAAATTGAACAAGTTAGCGACAAGTCTCCACCGGACCCGGTAGTAACTTTTAATTTTTCGAAATTAAACGAAAATGCCTGCTAAAAGCATCATTATGCAACATATTGGGAAAGGGATTATTGCGGGAGCACAAAAGGCAGGATTCAGAACTACGCCGCCAATTTGAAGAAAAACGCGATGCCGCCTATAAAAGCCCAAAACAGCACGGTCATCGCAACTTCACGCGATATCTGCAAATCAATTTTACGCTGCCCCTTCGCATGTTTTTCCATGGCCTGCAGGCTAACAAAAGCAGCACAGCCACAAGTCTGGCATTGCATTAAAGACTTGCCGTTTTCTGCTGAGCAGGCATGGCAGACCCAGTTATAGTCAATTCTCTTCATCTAGAAAGTGAAAACTTTTTTCTCTTGGCAGCGGCTTTATATTTTCTGTAGATAGCAGGTGCAAGGAAGATACTTACTGGTCCCAACACTACTACCTGCACGATCAAAGTGAAAGCCAATGAATGGCTGAGTGCGATCAGCAGACCAAACAAAATGACTTCCGTCACAAGGCAGATTGTCAGGGTTTTCCAGAGCGGGGATAAATTTTGCCAGAACGATTTCATTGTTGAATAAGCGAACATGGAAAAATTCACTTCACAAAGCATTTAGTTGATTATCAGTATAATCGAGTTCTTGTCCGCCCCATCCCACACAGGAGTTATCCATGTTAGGCACACAAGACCTCGTTCAGTTCATCATTGCCGGTATCTTACTCAATATCGCTCCCGGTCCCGATTCCATCCTGATCATGACGCGCAGCGCGACGCAGGGCTGGCGTGCGGGTTCGGCAGCTGCGCTGGGCATAGGGACAGGTACACTGGTGCATATCATGGCTGCGGCACTGGGTTTGTCGGCTTTGCTGGCTACTTCTGCAACCGCCTTCACAGTCGTCAAACTGGCTGGGGCAGCTTATCTTTTGTATATAGGTGCGTCCATGCTGTTCAGCAAGGCAAAATCTGTTGCAGCGAATACTGAGGCTAAAATCAGCCTGCCTGTACTCAGCCACCGCAAGATTTTCATGCAAGGGTTTTTGACGAATGTATTGAATCCAAAAGTGGCGATTTTCTTTTTGGCTTTTGTGCCGCAATTTATTGCCGCCGATGCCAGCAACAAGCCACTGGCGCTGATCTTCCTGGGTTGCATCTTTAATTTCAATGGCATGTTGTGGTGCCACTTTCTGGCTGTCTCGACGGCATTTGCCAGACAGCGCATGCGTGTCAATCAGGCTGTCACGCTGTGGCTGAACCGCTTTATCGGTCTGATGTTTGTTTCTTTTGGTATCAAGCTGGCCCTGTCAGGCAAGCATTGATTAGAAATCAAAAAAAGAGGAAGCAGAAGCGCAAATGAAAACATGCCGCATCCTTGAGAAATGCGGCATGAATGCCAGGCTCAGCAGAGTCTGAAGAAATACCTGAACAAGCTGCTTGCTCAATACTACCGATATTACTTAATTGGCAGGCAACTGGTATTTTTAACTTCTTCCATCACTGCATAGGTATGCGTTTCGCGCACACCGTTCAATTGCAGCAGGGATTTGCCAAGGAAGTCGCGGTAGGCATTCATGTCTTTGACACGCGCCTTGACCAGATAGTCAAAACCACCGGCCACCATATGGCATTCCAGCACTTCAGGGATGGCTTGTACGCCACGCCGGAAAGCGTCGAACACGTCTGGTGTCGTGCGGTCAAGCACAACTTCAATGAAAACCAGCAAGGCCACATCTAAAAGATGCGGATTGAGCTGGGCTGTGTATCCTAGTATGTAGCCGGACTCTTGCAGCTTGCGCACGCGTTCCAGGCAGGCAGCAGGGGAGAGGTTAACCCTTGTTGCCAGTTCTACATTACTGATACGGCCGTCGTTTTGTAATTCGGCCAGAATTCTTTTACTGATTTTGTCGAGCATAAGAAGTCAAAAATCGTCAGTGTGGTGGTTAATAATATTCGGCATAATTTTCTCACAAAATAGAAAATTTCGATATATGTTCTGATTTCCAGAATTAATCCTCGAAGAGCATCTATACAATGAAATCATATTTGTTTTGATTATTTTTATATGATTGCGATCACCGTGCCAACCAATAACCCGCCTTTTTCTGCCCTGCAAGCAGAGCTGCTCCCCCCTGCCAGCCCTCTCAGGACTGCCATAACAGAAGCATACCGCCGATCAGAGCCCGATGCTGTGCAATGGCTGCTCGGCAATGTAAATGCCCATGAGGACCAGCAAAAGAGTGTTGCAGAACTGGCACACCGCCTGGTTAGCAATGTACGCCAACAACGCACCCGCGCTTCTGGTGTCGATGCCTTGATGCATGAATTTTCTTTGTCGTCAGAAGAAGGCGTGGCCCTGATGTGCCTGGCCGAGGCTCTGTTACGTATCCCCGATCATCAGACAGCTGACCGCCTGATTGCCGACAAGATCAGCAAGGGCGACTGGCGTAAGCACCTGGGTGAATCACCTTCCTTGTTTGTGAATGCCGCCACCTGGGGCTTGCTGGTGACTGGCAAGCTGGTTAGCACGAATAGCGAACAAAGCCTGGGTTCTGCCCTGACACGTTTGATCGCCAAGGGCGGTGAACCACTGATACGCAAAGGCGTCGATATGGCCATGCGCATGCTGGGCAACCAGTTCGTCACTGGCCAGACTATAGAAGAAGCCCTGAAAAACAGCCTGGATAATGAAAAGCGCGGCTACCGTTATTCTTATGACATGCTGGGTGAAGCAGCACTGACTGCCAAGGATGCGGCCTTCTATTACAAGGCCTATGAAACTGCGATCCATGCGATAGGCAAGGCCTCTAATGGGCGTGGTATCAAGAATGGCCCCGGCATTTCTGTCAAGCTGTCTGCCCTGCACCCGCGTTATTCCCGCGCCCAGCGTGACCGCACAATGAGTGAATTGCTGCCGCTGCTGAAAAAATTGCTGTTGCTGGCCAAGCAATACAATATTGGCCTGAACATTGATGCGGAAGAAACTGACAGGTTGGAATTGTCGCTGGACCTGATGGAAGCACTGGCCTTTGATGCCGACCTCAAAGGTTTTGAAGGCATAGGTTTTGTCGTGCAAGGCTATCAAAAACGTTGCCCCTTTGTGATCGACTACCTGGTTGACCTGGCACGCCGCAGCGGCAGCAAGTTCATGGTGCGCCTGGTCAAAGGCGCGTATTGGGATGCAGAAATCAAGCGTTCACAAGTCGATGGCATGAGCGGTTTCCCGGTCTATACCCGCAAGGTCTACACCGATTTGTCTTACCTGGCTTGCGCACAAAAACTGCTGGCAGCGACTGATGTGATTTATCCACAGTTTGCCACGCATAACGCCCTCACCTTATCGACAATTTATACCTGGGCGCAAAAAGCCGGTATCAATGATTATGAATTCCAGTGCCTGCATGGCATGGGTGAGACCTTGTATGACCAGGTGGTGGGTAAAGACAAGCTGGACAAGCCTTGCCGCATTTACGCCCCGGTCGGTTCACACCAGACCTTGCTGGCTTACCTGGTACGCCGCCTGCTGGAAAATGGCGCGAACTCTTCCTTCGTCAACCAGATCGTTGATGAAAATGTATCGATAGAATCCATGCTGGCTGACCCTATCGCGGTTTCGCGTGAACTGGGTGGCGCGCCACATGCAGCCATTGCCTTGCCCAGGGATTTGTTTGGCAAGGAAAGAAAAAATTCTGCTGGCCTGGATTTCTCCAATGAGCTGGAACTGCAAAAAATCAGCGCCCATTTTGCCGAAAGCAGCCAGCACAGCTTGATAGCTGCCCCTATCCTGCATGGCCAGGTATCTGCCACGCATGCACGTCCCGTGAATAACCCTGCTAACCAGTTGGATCTCGTCGGTGAAGTCATAGAAGCCGATGCCCAGGATGTACAAACTGCCCTGCATGCAGCAGAACAATATGCGATGGACTGGCAAACCACAGCCCCGGTAGAACGTGCTGCTGCCTTAAAAAACGCGGCCGATTTGCTGGAAGCACAAACCCTGGATTTCATGGCGCTGGCAATACGCGAAGCTGGTAAATCCTTGCCGAATGCCTTGGCAGAAGTTCGCGAAGCGGTAGACTTTTTGCGTTATTACGCAGCCCAGGTAGAAGGCTTGCCAAATACCCAGGCGCTGGGGCCCGTAGTCTGTATCAGCCCATGGAATTTCCCACTGGCCATCTTCATTGGTGAAGTCAGTGCCGCACTGGCTGCAGGTAATGTGGTGCTGGCAAAACCGGCAGAGCAAACCCCGCTGATTGCCTATCGCGCCATACAACTCATGCATGAAGCTGGTGTGCCGCGCGGTGCCCTGCAATTCTTGCCAGGAACAGGTGAAATCGTTGGTGCCCAACTGGTGGCTGATCACCGCGTCAAGGGCGTGATCTTTACTGGCTCTACTGAAGTCGCACAAATCATCAACCGCACGCTGGCAAAACGCGCTGTGGCTGAGGGTATCGATATCCCGCTGATTGCAGAAACCGGTGGCCAGAATGCCATGATCGTTGACAGCAGTGCCTTGCCTGAGCAAGTCGTCAATGATGTCTTGTCTTCAGCTTTTGACAGTGCAGGCCAGCGTTGCTCTGCCCTGCGTGTACTGTGCTTGCAAGAAGATATCGCCGACAAGACCATAGAAATGCTGCACGGTGCCATGCAGGAATTGCGTATAGGCCAGCCCGACCGTCTGGCTATTGATATCGGCCCGGTCATCGACGCTGAAGCACAAAACAATCTGATGAGCCATATCAATGGCATGCGTGGCAAAGCCAAGTCCTTCTACACACTGGACCTGTCTGCCACTTGCCGCGCTGGTACTTTTGTAGCACCTACCGTCATAGAAATCGCCAATCTCGACGACCTGAAAAAAGAAGTGTTCGGCCCGGTACTGCATGTATTGCGTTACAAGCGCAATGACTTGCCAGCATTGATAGACCAGATCAATGGCACCGGTTTTGGTTTGACGCTGGGCATCCATACCCGCATTGATGAAACCATCGATTTCATCGTCTCCCGCGCCCATGTCGGCAATATTTATGTGAACCGCAATATCGTTGGTGCGGTGGTGGGTGTGCAGCCCTTTGGTGGCGAAGGCAAATCCGGCACCGGCCCTAAAGCCGGTGGCCCGCTCTACCTGAAGCGCCTGCAACGCACCCCTGTCACTGGGCTGGGTGGACATACCGTGTATGAACGCCAGTCACCACCAGCGCTGGAAGCCTTGCTGGTCTGGGCGCAAAAACAGGGTCATCAAAAGATTGCTGAACTAGGTGAACACTATGCCCACAACAGTCCTTACAAAGTGACCCAGGTCTTGCCTGGCCCGACGGGTGAGCGTAATACCCTGTCATTTGCACCCCGTGGCCGTATCTTTTGCGCGGCAACGACAGTCAATTGCGTCATCAATCAGCTGGCGGCAACGCTGGCCACCGGCAACCTGCCTGTCTTGCCTGCACAAACCCTGGCGATCCTGCCTGCAGGTTTACCAACCGAAGTCAGCAAGCTCATCATCGCTGCCGAAGCAGAACAATGCGGTGCCCAGCTGGCCCTGGTGGAAGGTGGCTTGCTGTCGCATTACAAGCTCCTGTTTGCGGGGCTGGATGATGCCATCGTCTCCGTTGTCGAAACCCAGGACCATGCAGAAATCCCTTTGTGGCGTTTGATGGCAGAGCGGGCACTCTGTGTGAATACCACGGCTGCAGGTGGCAATGCGAGTTTGATGACATTGGCGACCTGATCGCTTTTTGTACTGTCGCTGTAACTGAAAAAGCTCCTGGATTCAGGAGCTTTTTTTATAGCTGGAGGATATAGTTAGTATTTGTAGCGGGGGCGAAGAGGGGAAACGGAAACAATCGGGTGCCAAGGAAACAAAATGCCACTTCCAACTGCAGCACCCAGATAGGGCATAGTACGGCGCATCATTCATAGACTGGGAGCGCGAAGTCCTCATTGATCTTGCGGGCTTGGGCCGCAGCGCTCGGCTTCAACAGCGCTTGCATGAGCGTACTGCCGAAGAACCGTTGCACAATACGGGCGACAGAGATTCCGAATCGGGTCTTTACGTGCATGAACCGGATGAGTCGAGGGCTTAGCTCCTGCTGCGAACGCTCCGCATACGGACGAAGGCTACTTTCATATGTCTGGAAGGCTTTGGTATGGGTTGAGCGCATCTTGATCTCCCCCGCCAGGACATAGGCTCCAACGAGAGCCAAAGCTGTGCCCTTCCCTGTGAACGGAGTCGGGCAATGCGCCGCATCACCCAGCAAAACCAGCCTGCCTTTCGACCAGGCAGATGCTTGCACCTGGCTCATCGGTCCAAAGTAAAAGTCTTGTACCTCATCCAGTTCATCAACGATACGCTCAGCTACCGTGCCCCGGCCTTTCAACGCTGCACGGAGCATGTCCTGCCGGGATAGCATCGACGACCTTTGCGGCACAGGATCACTGACCGGATAAGTGATCAGGACGGTTGTCTCCGTCGGGCCTCCAGGCCTTAGGTGGATCATTGTTCCGCCGATACCGTTGACGGAGCAGGCCCAGAAGTCGTCTTCAGGACGGCGGGGAATCTTGAAGAACGCCATGTAGGCGCCGAGGTAACGCAGTTGGGTCTCTTGGGCAAGCGCCAGGTCCCTCGTCGACGAACTCAATCCATCGGCGCAGATGATTAACTCGAATTCCTCTGTCCAGCCATCGACGAAGGTCGCACGCACACCATCCTCAATCTCTTCAATGCCAGCGACTGAGGTGCCAAAACGGTATTCACAGGTGCTGCGGGTTGCATCGAACAGAACACGTGCGAAATCGCCACGAAGGATTTCTAAATCGCTAGTCAAGCTGCCAAAACCGCCCTTAGGAAAAACTGCCACCACCTTGCCAGCTGCGTCCAGCCACTTTTGCCCGCATTCCAGCGTATCGTGAGCCTCAATCTGTTCTGTCAAACCCATGAGATTGATGACCTGCTGTCCAGCGCCCTTCACATCGACGTTTTGGCCGCCATCCCTGAACGCACTTGCCTTTTCGACGACAACCACCGAGAAACCGTATTTGGTCAACCACCAGGCACATGCCGGGCCGGCGATCCCGCCGCCGCAGATCAATATTTTCTTCCTTCGTTCCATGCTGAGAGCTTTCGTGTTTGTGATTTCAACGACTATGTTAGGTGCTCCATGCACTGGACACAATAATCCAACATGTCATGTTATATTGAATTCTTGCCACGCTGATCCATCATTCTTGAAAGCTGCCAATGTCTGTTCTCAGTGGAGATTCGTCTATCGATTGGGAGGACCCTGACATCGTCCCAAGGCCAGTGATCACTCTTGGAGCAGCTGGCGTGGACATGGCTGTCAAAGGACATGACGATGCGCTTGCGATTGATGGCCGCAAGGAAGCGGACTTCCACCACCATCGAAAAGCACAGTTCTTGCTCTGGATGCGCGGTGTGCTCACCTGCGAGGTTGCAGGCGGCTTCTGGCTTGTGCCGCCCGGAAGCGCCATTTGGGTACCCGGTGGCGTGCAGCATCGAATGGATACTGCTGGCACGATTGAATGTTACGTTGTCTATGTAGATCCTGCCGTGGGCGGTGCTTTGCCGCGAGATTGCTGCACATTGTCAACGACGCCGCTGTTGCGGGAGTTGGTCATTCGTTCAGCGGCATTGCCGATGCGCTACGAAGAAGGGGGCATGGCGTCAAGAATAATGGCGCTCCTGCTTGATGAAATGGCTTTGGCGAAGCCGGGGCAAGTTCATCTTCCCCTGCCGACAGACAAACGCCTTCGCAAACTGGTCGAGTGGATCATGGCGAGTCCGTCTGATCCGGGAAGCATAGACTCCTGGGCACGCCGGATGGACGTGAGCCCGCGTACGCTCTCACGCTTGGTCTCCCGGGAAACCGGCATGAGTTTTGGACGCTGGCGCAGACAACTTCATATTCTGCTCGCCCTGCAATGGATGGCAAAGGGCGCAACGGTTCAAGATATCTCAGACGGTCTGGGGTATGAGAACGCGAGCAATTTTGTGGTCATGTTTCGCAAAGTTCTTGGCGAAACTCCAGGACGTTATTTGAAATCGAGCGGTTGACACTCAGAGGGATAGCGGGATGTCAGCTTACCTGAAAATTTCATTCGCAAGCAGTATGAACACTTGGAAGGGAAGTGTAAACTGAGGTAATCAATTGCAAGCGCATTTGCAAATAATGCGAGCGACTACAGGTATCAGCTCAAAGTATAGACTTACAGAACTAGGGAACATCTGATTAAGTTCTAATTTTCTTAAACTTCGAAACCAAGTGCCGCTCATTCATAAAACATGCTCGCGAGAGCATGTTTTATAGTGGAAATTGGAGCAAATGTTTCCAATTTTTCTTGTTCTTGCGCGATTTCTCGCACAATAGGCACACTATGCCCCTTGCATGCGCATCAAGCGCCTGCGGACCATGAACAAATTCGCCAGCGCACAGGTGACAAACAAGCGATGCGCGTTCTTTTGCAATCCGCGATAACGCACCTTCGCAAATCCGAACACGCGCTTGATGACGCCAAAGGCATGCTCTACCCTGGCCCGGATACTCGACTTGCGGCTGTTGGTCAACCGCTCTGCATCTGTCAATGCGTGGCTACGTGTAGCGCGGCGGTTCGTAAAATCTTTCGCCTTGGGTGCCTTACTACGCGCGGCCTGTTTTTGACCAATATAGGCAGAATCGCCCCAATAACGCGTCTCTTGTCCATGCAGCAAGTCAGGTAACACCTGGCTGTCATGGACATTGGCACCCGTTGCGACAACGCTGTGTATCAATTTGGTCTTGCTGTCCACGCCTATGTGTCCCTTCATCCCGAAGTGCCATTGATTCCCTTTTTTGGTCTGACGCATTTCCGGATCACGTTCCCCATCTTTGTTCTTGGTCGAAGAAGGCGCTGCAATGATGGTGGCGTCAACGATGGTGCCGCCCGACACCTTCATTCCACGCTCTTGCAAATGACGACCCACTTCCTCAAAGATACGCTTGCCGAGAGCGTGACGTTCCAGTATGTGACGAAATTTGCACACCGTTGTTTCATCAGGAACAGGCTCGCTTCCCAAGTCTATGCCGACAAAACTGCGCATGGAAACTGATTCGTACAAGGCTTCTTCGACGGCTGGATCAGACAGGTTGAACCATTGCTGCAAGAAGTAGATTCGAAGCATGCGCTCTACGCCTACTGGTGGGCGTCCGTTTCCAGCCTTCGGATAATGAGGCTCAACCAGCTCGCCCAGCATTGACCAGGGAACAACCTGATTCATCTCGGATAGAAATACTGCTCGCTTCGTCGTCTTGGCGTAACGTTCAAAGCCTCCTTGGGCAAATGTAGTCTGTCTCATGGCTTTAATGATTGACGGTGGAACATGCTTCTATTAACGTTTCTTAATCAGGTTGCGTTTACTTAATCAGAGATTCCCTAGCTTGAATTTCATTTCATATTTCCATGAGCAAACCTCAAACCCCACCTATTTCTTCAAGAAAGCGCCCTCAGCAAAGCCGCTCGACTGATCTGGTGGCCACCATACTGGAAGCTGCCCTTCAGGTTTTACAAAGAGAAGGCGCGCAAAAATTTACCACTGCGCGAGTGGCAGAAAGAGCGGGGGTCAGCGTAGGTTCTGTGTATCAGTATTTTCCCAACAAGGCGGCCATCCTGTTCCGCTTGCAAAGTGACGAATGGCGGCAGACTGGCGGAATGTTACGCGACATCCTCCAGGATGCACAACAGGCACCACTGGATCGCTTGCGTACCCTTGTCCATGCCTTCTTGCGGTCTGAATGTGAAGAGGCTGAAATGCGCAATGCCCTCAGCGATATCGCGCCGAAATATAATGATGACCCGGAAGCACAGGAAGCATGGCAATACTGGGACCATACCGTGCAGGTATTTATAGAAGAGTTGCTGCCCGAAGCGTCGGCAACAACACGTTCCCTCGTTGAAGAACTGATTTCCACCACGCTGAGCGGCGCTGGCGAACATGTCTCGGCGAATGGCTATCCTGCCGACAGGATAGATGACTATGCGGATGCCATGGCCGATATGTTTTGTTTTTATCTGAGCAACGTCAAAGGAAAAAATGAAATTGATCAGGCTTCATAAAGACCTGATCAATTTATGTAGTACGGTTTTGTAGGGCGTGCTATGCGCACAGTGTCCATTTCATTACCCTACAAAATTTAAGCATCTTACGCACTTGCAGATGCTTTACCCAGCAAACGCATAGCCACCAGCAATGACAATCCAACCGCCACGCCACCTGCGAGGAACACTGTGTGCACGCCCCACTGTCCGGCGATAAGGCCAGCCAATGGGCTGGCAATACCCAGCGAGATATCCAGGAATGCGACATAGGCCCCCATGGCGACGCTACGGCTTTGCGGCGGTGCACGGCGCGCAGCTTCTACACCAAAACCTGGGAAAGCAAGTGAGTAACCGAAGCCTGTCAGGGCGACGCCGAGATAGACAATAGTCGTCGTATCTGCCGACCAGATAAGCAGTAAACCCGCAGCTTCAATGACTACGCTAACGAGAGCAACCCTGGCACCACCCAACTTGTCTGGCAGGTGGCCGAATAATATCCGTGCACCTATGAAAGCCACACCAAAGGCCGTGAAAGCCAGGGAAGAATTACCCCAGTTTTTTGCCGCAAACAGTAAAGCAATGAAGGCCGTAATCACACCAAAACCTATGCTGGCCAGTGCCAGGCCCATGCCTGGTACCAGCACCAAAGCCAGTACTTTGTAAAAAGGAATGCGGATGCTTGCTGTGGGTAATACCGCTGGCACAGTGGCGGCTACCAGTAATGCCACCAAAGGTGTGCATATAGTGCCCATGGAGATACCGGCAAAGCCCCAGTTCGCGTTCACGACCACGCCTATCGGTGCGCCTAGCGCAAATGCCCCGTAGATGGCGATACCCACCCAGGCCATCACCTTACCGGCATTCTGTGGCCCCACCAGGCCTATACCCCAACCCATGGCCCCTGTAACGACCAGGCTTTCACCTATGGCGAGCAAGACACGCCCTGCCAGCAATATCCAGACCGATACAGCAGGTGTAGCTACAAAGGGTAATGAAGCCAGATAAACGAAACCAGAACTGGCGACAATGAACAAGCCAGTTATTACCGCACGTTTGGCGCCACGCATATCGGCAAAGTTGCCAGCCCATGCACGTGACAGCAGGGCAACAGTAAATTGTGCACCGATGACCAGGCCCACCACCAGGGTACTCATGCCAAGGGTCTCATGCAGGTACAGCGGCAATACAGGTAACTGCATGCCCATGGTCAGAAAACCGATAAAAACGGCCAGCGACAGGGGAAGCAGTTTAAGAAAAACATTGATGCCACTTATCGTGCCTGCTGCAGACAATGGCGGTGAAGATTGAGAAGATAAAGACATAAGAAACTCCAGACAGAATCATGTGATTGATGCTGGATATGATAAAAGTCTTCATCCATGTCGAATAGTCGCGTAATCCGGACTGCTTAAAACAGCGCCAGAAGCCAGGCTGGACGTGGCTTTGCAGGTTTCCCAGATTTTTATTTTTTAACTGGGTACAAGAAGTATTCGCGTTTTAAATAGCTGCGCAGACTGCTGTTGCCTGAACTTAAAAAATAAAATATTTATCGCTTATTCGTCATCTGTAGATAAATAATTTCTATTTATTTCCAGTAGCCTGTCTATTGCTTCCAGCTTATCTTGTGCCAGTTTTTGCAAGTCTTCACGCTTGATCAGGTTTTCAAACACAAACTGGGATAACAATACTGGCAATCGTGAATAACGATAGACATACTTGGCATCTATGCTTTTCCTTGCATTTTGAAGATAGAGTTCTATCTCCCACATATCACCAGGTGAGTTGGCAGCATTAGCAAGTTCTTTAAATCTTGCCATGATCGCCGCCAACTCTTTTTGCAATGCCGTGTCATAAGCCGCCCTTGCAATTTTCTTTTCTGTATCAGACCACTTGAAATCGCGCATAAAAAAAACCTATAAACAATAATAAGCTGTGGATAAGTTTGGTTATTTAAGTTGGACTATATTTGCAGTTGAAATTGACTACTTGGTTTTTTTCAATTCTACCGCTTCAATCGCATCACATAAAGAATCTGCATGGCCAGTTTTCTTGAATTTTTCAGCAGCAAGTCCGCAATTGGTTTTGATTGATACCGAAACCAGCAGTTGTGACAGACTGCGCTCTAATTTACGTGACGTCAGACGCGACATGCGCAGATAGTCGCCAACACCCAATTTCTTCACACGCGCAGCATTATCGAATTGGTCAAAAGCCTGCGGGATCACCAGTTGCGGTATGCCTGCTCTTAGTGCTTCTGCAGTCGTGCCTATGCCACCGTGGTGTATCAGTGCGGATGCACGTGGCAAAATACTGCGCAGGGGCAAATAGCTTTGCCAGAGTATGTTCTCCGGTAAGTTTGCCACGATCTGTTCACGGTGAGAACTCAGGAAAATCGCCCGCAAACCCAGTTTTTGCACTGCTTGCTGCGCGCATTGAAAATAATGGCAAGCCTGTATATTCCCTGAACCTGGAGTGAAAATCAGTGGAGCATCGCCTGCTGCAAGAAATTCTTGCAGCTCTGTGGATAAGTCTTTATCAGGGCTGCTGTCGTATAGTTGAAATTCCCCCATGACAATAGGATTTGGCCAGTCGGGCTGCGCTGGAGCAAACCATGCCGGGAAAAAACTAATGCTCAAGTCTGGTACAGCATACATATACGGTGGCAGGCTGGTAATTGGCGGTAAATTCCTGGTTTGCCTTGCTTGATTAATGATGGGGACAGCAAGCGGGTCAACAAAATTCTTGTCCGCATATGTCCACAGCCATTCACGCATCCATACTGGAAACCAGCGCGGTATGAATAAGTCACCCATGACCAATGGATCATGCACGGTTCTTAAATTGGAGGGTGCCAGGTAAGCCCCGATGACAGTAATATCAGGGCGAAAACTACGCACCAGATCTGCTACAGGCAATCCCAAAGGGTGGCTAATAAATACACAATCCTGATTGCCCGGCAAAGAAGCGAAGTAATCAGGTATTTCTGTAAATATGCATTTGCATGATTCAAGTACGATAGCCAGACCTTTGCGTACATCCCATATATCGGGATTACGCATAGCGGCATCATACTCAGCCTGGGTACCCAAAATCTTGTAAGCAATACCAGCCATTTCTGCATGTATGGCGTGGACTGGTGCCAGCAGCATCGTGACCATATATCCACGTCTCTGTATTTCGACTGCCAGGCTCAGGAAAGGGAATATATCCCCCAGTGTACCTACACCAAGGAAAATGAAATGCCTGGATTTAGCCATTGTTTTTATCTGCTTGAAAAGGCTCTTCTTGTATAAAGTAGATAAATTCTCTTATTTACACTGCATTAGTCGCTAAATTTAGCTGGAAACTTACTTTTTATGGTCCAGCTCGCGTAATTCTTCAGCCATTTTCTTGGAAGCCTCAATCATCTTGTCCATCATGGGCGTAATCACTTTCTGCATTGCTACCAGACTTTGTTGAACGATAAGCGGGACTTTGCTGACATAAGCCTTGCCTGCCGGGGATCTGTAGAAAGCAGCAATGCCGTCAACTTCTTCCTGGTTCAGGGAATTGGCATAAATTTCAACAAAAATTGGTTCAAGTTTTTCCCAGGTCATTTCTATCTTGTGGATATCTACGACCTTATCCCTGAATTTATCCAGTATTTTTTGCTGGTCTGCACTGACAACCTGGTCTTTCAGGGCAGCTTTCATCATATTTTTCATGATGCCGTCTACTTGTGCCTCTGTACTTTTCAATATTTGCTGACTATTCGTCAAGATTAGCAATTCCTTTACCGATGCTTCTGTCGGTCTTTCTGCATGAGCAGTACCGCAAGCCAGCAAGGCAGTGAATAGCAAACTTGACCACAGTTTCATGGCGTTTTCCCAAGAGGATTGAATGAGTTACGGATTCTACGACAGTTTTTTGCTTTTGTTTTTTTGCTTTTTTTGAGCTGTGGATACCTTTAACTTGAATAACTTTATATATAAATAGTAGTAGTTGTTAACGCAGGCATGTTGCTGTGGATAAGTCAGTAAACATCCACAGGATCAAGAGTTTAGGTAAATGATAAGGCGGTGATAAAAGTCTGTATATCCACAGGACAAAATCTGAACAGTAAACTTGTAGATGAGTAAATTTGGAGTTACGCACAATGGATGCAGTGGATATCAGCAGACTTATCCACAAAGTTTTTTTGAAAAATGTTGTTTTTCGACGTGAATTTCCTAAAAAAGACTGATTTATGGCTTTGCAGATCGGGATTTTTAGGAAAAAGCGATATCGACGGGATTTTGTGAGGCCAGTTGACGCTTTACTTGAGGCCATACAGTTTTCAAGAATTTGAATTTGCCTGCAATAAAGAAAATGTAGTGTCTATTTTTTTGAAGTCGAAATTTTTGAAAGATAAAGAGCGTTTTCCAAATTCACTTTTTTTGAAATTTTGAATTTTCAAATAAATCGTTTTTATTTGAATCAAAAACCATTTCTTTCAGGAAAAGCCTTCAGGTTTTCCAAAAAGGGTTTAATTAGATAACTTAGTTTATATATACATAGTAATAGTAGTTAACGTCGCGATATTTTGTGGATAAGTCTTAATTTATCCACAGAAACAAGTACTTAGTTCATGTATATATGTGCTGATAAGTCCTGTATGAAAAAAGGATGGTTTTGGGATAAAAAATCTTCAGCTACGACTTTCACTGGTTTTGCACAGTTCATCCTGTGGATATGCATAGGCTTATCCACAGATAAAATAGGGAAAATTGTGCTGTCAGGCCTTAAATACCGTCGACTTTTTTCAGTATCGCTGGAGCAAATGTGGTGAGTAGACGGCCAAATATTGCGGCACTTTGAACCGCAGTTGTGGATAAATGTCGGTTATAGAGGGCGGTATATTCAAGCTGCGGGATGCCACCGCGAGCGCGTTTGAACTGGCTGGCACCTGAGCTGTAGTGCAGTTTCAGCTTCCTGTCTCTGGCTGTTTTGAGTAATAAAGCCATTAGCCTTCTGTATAAACCCAGCTCTTTTGGCAGACTGGTGTCATACCCTATCAGTGGTGTTGTCAGCCAGCCGTGCTCTGGATGTGTATAAATACCTAGCACCCCAACCAGGCGGCCTTGCCAGCGCAGGGCGTGCATTTCCAGGAATTGGGTTTCCAGGCAAAGTTCAAAGAAGGCGGTGCTGAAGTCGGGATTAAGGTAAGAGTGTTTGTCGATGAAGAGCTGGCGGTAGAGCTGCTGTAATAAGGCGATGTCCTGCATATGCAGATGTTCATGTGTCAGCACTTCTACTTCAGCATTGTCCAGCAAGCGGGCATCCTGTTTGACATGATTGTGTTTCCAGACGCTGGCCTGTTGTGGGTCACACAAGTAAATCATGCGACTGGGTAATAATTGCCAGCCAGCGCTGACCAGACTTGCAGTCAGTCCAGGATTCACCTGTGGGCATATATTACGCATCATCAGCGGGCGCTGGGGATAAGTGCTTAGCAACTTATCGGTAGTTGTGCTGATCACTGTTGCTGACCAATCAGAGTAAAGATTGGTGGAGACGAGATGGTTGGCAATAATGGCTGCCCGATCCAGTTTGCTGGCTTTGAACAGGACAGAGAGCAGCCCGAAGATGGCGCAACTACCCAGTTTGATGGACTGCTCCCATCCAGGACCGAGTGAACTGAGTTGACGCAGCATTTCCTGGCGTGGGTAGCGCAACCAGGTAGAACGTGGACTGGCGACATAGCATTCTTGCCAGCTGCTTTGCTCCAGCAAAGTGACTGGCTGGCTTTGTCCTGCGATTTCTATGGCATCGATATCGCAAGTGGCATTATTGATCCAGTGCTGGCCACCACGTGAACGCGCAGTCAACAGCCACAGCGCATCTGCCACCACGCGTGGCGGTAATGAGGTATGCAATTTGGCGCTTAAATCTTGGTGTAAAGGTGCATGCCGCCATAGATGGCAGAACGGTCAGTAGCATACAGGGCACGGTTATGCGCAACATCGGTATGCCAGGCTGCCAGTATTTCTGCTGGTAACTTGGCTTCCAGCGGGGACTCGCTGCCACCGGTGCGAAATACCACCCTGGCCCCTGGCGCTGCAGTGCGACTCACTTCTTGCCAGAGTTCTGTCAATTGTTGTTGATCCATCCAGTCCTGGGCATCAAGGAAGAGATAGGCATCCATGGAAGCCCGTGGCTGGCCAAGCAAAAAGTCTGTCAGGGTTTGATGATGGGGATGCAGCCTGTCTATATTGCGACGCAGGGTGTGGAAGTGTTCTTGCTGTAGATACATGGGCAAGGCAGACTGTTTTTTAGTGTCATAACGGCGACCAAATGCCTGTTGGGCAAAACAGTTTTCTTCCAGCGGAAAATCGCAAGCCAGGTGACGCATTCTTTCCTTGAACAAGAGATGCAGGCCATCTTTGGCTTCGTGTTTCAATTCAGCAAATTGCGAAGGCGGTATTCCCAGGCTATACAGGGCCAGTGGCTGGCTGGCAATGAGGCGGAACAAGCGGGTTTCAAATACAGGGGCGACATATTGTTCAAATAATTGTGCCTGTTCCTGCAGGTTGTTAGCCTGCATAAGCTTGCTTATGTCGCCACCCATGAGGCGTACAAAGAAATGCGCAAAGCCGATGAAGTTGCCCAGCAAGCCATGCTGATAAGCCTGGCTAGTAAAATAATGGTAGCGCGGCTTGCCAGACAAAGAGCGACTTTCCCAGAAGTTGCTGGCGTCGTCTGACAATTGTGGGCGTATGTGGCGCTTATAGCGTTTCAGGTTATCGGGTTTATCGGCATTACCCAGAAACGCAAGCACCGCGTCATAGTCGGGCAAATGCCTGATGGCAGTTTGCTTGATATTGAGCATGGCCAGATGAGCGGCATTCAAATCCACGGCATGGACTGCTGCCGGTTCGGCAGATAAGTAAGCCAGGGCGTTGCAGCCACCGGAAGAGATGGTCAGGATATTCGCGCCTGGTTTTAGTTGCAGGGCATCCAGATCGGATTGTGGGTCTTCCCAAATCTGGGCATACACAAGGCGGCTGAACCAGTGGGCAAACAATTTGTCTGCCAGGCCCTTGCGGCCAGACGTGGTGGAATTGAAAACGGCACTGTCTATCAGGGCTTTGGTGGACATGCTGGTCTCCGCTTATGGTTGTAGGTTAAGGGAGACTTTAGGATGCAGAGGTGACAGGTTAGTGACAGATTGATGAAGATTATGTGAAAAACGTATAAGGACTTATAAAAACTCGCCCCAGCTGCGTTGCAGCTCCCGTAGTTTGCAAGTTCGGTACTAAAGTACTGTCTTCGTCGCTACGCCTTGCTGGGACGAGTTTGTATAAGTCCCCTTTTGTAGTCTTTTTTTTTATTTAAATTCAGCGCTCAACTACCCCGCTCTGTGGATAAGCGGCGGCGTCTGGCTTTGATGAACATGAATAACTGATAAGCAAAATACAGGGAAGCCAGTACGGGCATGGAGGCGACCAGTATCCACAAGCCACCAGCCAGAGGGACCGGGCCTGACCATACCAGGATGGGTACATCAGGTTTATTGCTTTTCTCAGTGGCAGCTTGCTTAGGTGTGTCTATCTGTATACCAGAATTTTGCTTGGGCAAATCTTCTGGCGCAACTACAAACACCGCTTGCGTACCTGGCGCTGCTTTGGCCGGAGCAGATGTATTAGATGTATTACTGGCTGCAGCAGCAAAAACCGGGGAAGCTGGCAATGCAGTCAGCATTTGCAAAGCCAGGATCAGGACATACTTGAGTTTCATTGATGCAATCGGGTAGAAGATGCGATGTAGTTTTGACTACAAGTGCAATTAATTTTTCTCGGCAAACTTTTTCAGATTACTTAAGCCAGCTTCAAAATCGGGACCCACCATTTTATCCATAAATGGGGCAAATAGCTTCATCATCAAATTGGCTTCTGTAGTGCCCAGCATGGTCCAGGTGATTTTGGTGCCGTCAGGCTGAGCTTCCAGCAAGAAACTGCCAGTCGATGGTTTGCCCATACCTTCAAAGTGCAGCTCATAATCAATTTCACGGAAGGGACTGGCGTGGCTGAGTTTCATGCCGCCATTGCCTTGTGATGCACTTTTCCATTCCCAGGCGGCATTCGTGCCTGATTCAGGGCCAGAAAATTCCATCTTCATATTTGGGTCACGCTGGTTCCAGACTGACCAGTTTTTCCACTCCTTGGGTGTGGCGATCAGAGGAAATATTTTGGCTGGTGTAGCATGTATTTGCACACTGCGCACGACCTTGTATTCATTGGGCAGCGAATAGGCTATCGCTAGTATCAGGGCGATGGCAGTAATCAGTATGCCTGCAGACCATTTAATAATTTTCATTTTTATTCTCCTGTTAGTAATGTAAATGGTGGAAAGAGTTGATATTAGGACTTACGCAAAACCGCCCCAGCTGCGTTGTAGCTCCTAGCCGTACTAAAGTACTGTCTTCGTCGCTACGCCTTGCTGGGACAATTTTGCGTAAGTCCTAGATATTTAGTTGTATATATTTCATGCCTGGATTATCTTACTTTTCCTATGGCGACTTCCCAGTTTTGCATCAGGCTGGCAGCTTCATCTCGGCTCATGGCTGGTGTAAATTGCGTTTCCATTTGCCACTGCGAAGCGCATTCTTCCATATTTTTGTACACACCGGTTCCTAAACCTGCCAGATAAGCGGCACCCAGCGCCGTGGTTTCTGTCACTTTGGGACGTATCACGGGTATGCCCAACAAATCAGCCTGGAATTGCAGCAACATATTATTGGCTGCCGCACCGCCATCGACGCGCAATTCTTTGATGGGGAAAACAGCATCCCTGACCATGGCTTGCAGCAGGGCAGTGCTTTGAAAGGCGATCGATTCCAGCGCAGCGCGGGCGATATGAGCCACGGTGCTGCCACGGCTCAGGCCCAGGATGGCTCCCTTGGCCGAAGGCACCCAGTAAGGCGCACCGAGGCCAGTGAACGATGGGACGAAGACGACGCCGCCAGAATCCGGCACCATTGCTGCCAGTTGTTCTACATCGGTGGAATGCTGTATGGCTTTGAGACCATCTCTTAGCCATTGCACTACCGCACCGCCTATGAAGACACTACCCTCAAGCGCATATTGTGCCCGGCTATCGGTCTGGCAGGCCGCCGTGCTGATCAGGCCATTTTGCGAACTTGGGCATTGATCACCGGTATGCATGAGCATGAAGCAACCCGTGCCATAGGTATTTTTGGCCATGCCCGGCGAAAAGCAGGCCTGGCCAAACAAGGCAGCTTGCTGGTCACCAGCAATACCGGCGATGGGGATGGCTGCACCCAGCAGCTTGCTATGCCCGAACTGGTGGCTGGATGGTAAAACCTGGGGCAGCAGCGCCTTGGGTATATCAAACCAGCTCAGTAATTCTTCATCCCATTGCTTATCGTGGATGTTGTACAGCATGGTGCGCGAGGCATTGCTGACATCAGTGACATGCAAGTCACCTTCACTGAGGTGCCAGGCCAGCCAGCTATCAATCGTACCAAAAGCCAGTTCACCAGCATTTGCACGGCGACGCGCATCAGGAATCTGGTCAAGCAGCCATTTGAGTTTGGTGGCAGAAAAATAGGGGTCAAGTATCAGGCCAGTCTTGGCCTGTATACGTGCAGCATAGCCTTGCTGGCGCAATTCATCGCAATAAGCCTCAGTGCGGCGGTCTTGCCAGACGATGGCATGGTAGAGCGGCTGGCCAGTCTTCCTGTCCCACAATACCGTGGTTTCGCGCTGGTTGGTAATACCCAGCGCGGCGATGTCATTTGCCTGCAAACCGGCTTTGGCCATGACTTGCTGGCAGGTGGCGAACTGGCTTTGCCAGATTTCCATGGCGTCGTGCTCTACCCAGCCAGGTTGCGGGAAAATCTGGCGAAACTCTTGCTGGGCGCTGGCGATTAATTCCCCACGCTCATTGAAAATGATGCTGCGTGAACTGGAAGTACCCTGGTCTAGTGCAAGCAGATATGTCATAAAAATTCCTGATGTATCTGAACCTCATGGAAGAAGATCAGAAAAATGCAGAATGAAAAATTTTCAGCCTGGTGTTGACGTCTGGTTACAATTTTAGCCATTAGTGCAATGGCAAACAGGATTGAATTTGATATAGTAGATTATTGATTTAATATTAAGCAAGAAAGGCAACTCTGTGGCAGGTTTATTCAATTTTTCTTTGTCTTTACTGGTGCTGGTCTTATTTGCCTTTGGCACCATGCGTAAAAGCCGCCGTTTGATTAACCTGTCTTTTTTTGCCATGGTCGCCACCAGCCTGCTGGGCTGGTATCAATATATTTTCCCGGCTGGCCTGAGCCTGCTGTTTTATGCAGGCACTATGGCGACGGTGCTGGCGATTTCCATCTTTTTCTATGCCATCTATTCTTATGAATCCATCTGGACAGATGCCCAGGAAATCAAAGCCAAACAGTTAAGCTGAAGGCTTTAATCAGAGATATCTGGATTTATCTCACATCCAGTAATTCAATATCAAAAATCAGATAGGAATTCGGCGGTATCATGCCATTGCCTGCTCCTGCCGCACCATAGCCCAGTTCTGGCGGGATGATCAGAGTACGTTTGCCACCTACCTTCATCCCGGCAACGCCTTGTTCCCAGCCCTTGATGACACGGCCTGAGCCTATGGAAAATGAAAAAGCCTGCTGGCCTACCGAGCTGTCAAACTTGGTACCGCGTTCGCGGTTGGCGAAAGGGTCGTGCAACCAGCCTGTGTAATGTACATAGACGGTGTTGCCGACCATGGCTTCTTTGCCGGTGCCAACTTTTTCATCGATTTTAGTCAGCCTGCTGATGACCACACTGTCAGGCGTCTGTGCCTGGGCCTGAGCTGGTGAGGTGGACAAGATGCCAGTGAACAGAGTACTGACGAGCAGGGCGCTAAGACATTTGTATTTCATTCGGTTTTCCATATAGATAGTGCTTTTATTTTTGCTTGGCTGCCGCCAGTTTTTTCTCAAAGGCGATGTCCAGTTTGCTGGCTTTTTTTGGCGCCAGCTTTTGCAAGTTATTCACATAGGCGACAAATTCATCCATTTCCATGGCTTCGCTAACGCTGGTTGGTAATTCATCTGGCCGTTCCAGATTGGTCAGGGTCAGGGAAAACCTTCCATCGGCCAGGCTGACCATGGAATAAGCTGCATTGCTACGCTCGCGCAGGCGGTTGACAGCATAAGCGGCCTTGGTTGATCTGGCCATTATTTGATCCCGTATTTGCGCATGATTTTTTCCATAGTGCCGTCATTATCCAGCTCTTTATTTATTTTGTTGTACAGCTCTATACGCTGCTTATCCATGCGGACATTGCATAGCATATTCAATTCTATGCTTTTCCATTTGACCGCGCGCGCAATGTCATTGCCAAATCCTTGTTGTTGGGCAAGGTGCATGCCATGCGATTCTGAGACTATCCAGTAGTTCAACCTGCCATTCACCAGCAGGCGTGGATTGTCATCATCCTGGCTGGCAAATTCTATTTTGTAGCCTTGCTCGCTGAGTTGCAAGCCTGTGGCTGCATGTTTGTAAGAGCCTATGGAATAAGCTTTGGCGTCTTCCAGACTTTTCAAAGTCCGGGTATCGGTTTTACGGCTATACAAAACCCAGGTGTCGGTGACCAGCGGGCCTACCCATTTATACGAGTTTTCCCGGTCGGATGTACGGCGAAAACCAAACAAACAGGTATTGTCATCATTCAGCGTGGAATTCAAACCGCGTGCGAGGGAAGTACTGCTGATGCTGTAATTGTCGCCCGCTCGCTTGAGGATTTCTGTAATTTTTTCAGTCAGCGCACCCTGGATTTCGCCGGTCTTGAGGTCGGTATGGGTGAAAGGTGCATATTCCTGGATAAGCAGTTTGATCGTTTCTGCATGGCAAAATGCAGGAACGGTGGCCAGAGATACCAGCAAACTGGATAGCAAGAATTTCACGAACTTTGTTTCCGAAATAGATAAGTGGTGGAAATATACCGCTGAATTTCTAATAAAGGCAGATATTTTCTTGTTTTGCACTCCGGTGTGCGGCTGAGGAGACAGTGCGGGTTGCAATCTAGACCCAGATCGTTTTCAACAAGGCAAAACTGGCCGCAATCATTGCTTCATGCTGGCGTTTTTCCTGGCAGATAAAGCTTAGTTCTGTCGTGATACTGACCGCATCAGCAATCACCAGGCCATGTGCATGGGCTTCGCGTATGGCGATGGAGTCGCGGATCAGGCTAAGGCCAACGCCAGACTTCACCAGATCCAGCATGGTTGGTTCCTGGTCCACCAGGGCGACCTTGTTGGGAGTCACGCCAAGCCCGGCAAAAATCTGGCTCAGCAGGCGGTGATGTGCTGATTCTGCCGGTGTCCACAACCATGGCAGCCTGGCCAGACTGGCCCAGCCCTGGCCTGCTACCCGGTTTTTCCAACCCTTGGGTGCTACTACGCGATAGGTAAATGGTGTCAGCACCTGGCAGTGGCAGGGTGTTTTACCATCGTCGGGTGGTTGCCCGAGATAAAATCCCACATCCAGCGTACCTGCGCGAATTTGCTGTAAGACTGTGCCCGACATGCCTTGCTGCAACTTTGTGGATAACTGTGGATAAGTCTCGACCAGTTGCTTCAAAAATAGCCCCAGGCGGGTGAACTCAGGGTCAAGTATGGTACCTATCGCGAGCTCACCAGAAATGGTGCTGTGCATACTATGTGCAGCCTGACGAAACTCTGTCATGCTGGCAATGACTTTTTCTGCATATGGCAAGAGTTTGGCACCATCATTGGAGAGGCGCATACCGCTGGCGCTGCGTGTGAATAAATTTAGTTGCAAGCTCTCTTGCAAGGATTTGATTTGCAGGCTGACGGCAGGCTGGGTCACATGCAATTGCTCCGCTGCCCGCGTCAGGTTGCCTTCTTTCGCCACGGCGACAAAGGCGCGTAGTTGTATCAAGTCCATTATCAGCAATCCTTATATTGCTATTGATAATAACTCATTGGATTAAGTGGGACGAGTGAATTAATCTCTGTGTCACCGCAAAAAAATTTCACATTACCCCTAAGGTTTACTTATGACATCCACAATTGCGCATTATATGAATGGTCAGGCTTATGCATCTGCCAGTGGCCGCCAGCAAGATGTATTTAATCCTGCTACGGGCGAAGTGACGGGCAGTGTTGCCCTCGCCAGCATAGCGGAAGTACATGCCGTCATCGCTGCTGCCAAGGCTGCCGCACCTGCCTGGGCAGAAACTGCCCCGCTAAAACGCGCCCGTGTGATGTTCAAGTTCAAGGAATTGCTGGACCAGCATCACAAGGAAATGGCTACCCTCATCACCCGCGAACATGGCAAGGTCCTGTCAGATGCTATGGGCGAAGTGACGCGTGGCATAGAAATCGTCGAATTTGCCTGCGGCATGCCGCAACTGTTGAAGTCACAATTCTCCGACAATATCGGTGGTGGCATAGACAATTACAACCTGCGCCAGCCGCTGGGTGTGACGGCTGGCATCACGCCTTTCAACTTCCCTTTCATGGTGCCTATGTGGATGGCACCGCTGGCGATTGCAACTGGCAATACTTTCATTTTGAAACCGTCCGAGCGTGATCCTTCCTGCTCTTTGTTGATTGCGGACTTGCTCAAAAAAGCCGGTTTACCGGATGGCGTTTTCAATGTTGTGCAGGGTGATAAAGTGGCTGTCGATGCTTTGCTCCAGCACCCTGATGTGTCTGCCATTTCCTTCGTCGGCTCCACACCTATCGCTGAATACATCTATAGCGAAGGCACCCGCATGGGCAAGCGCGTGCAGGCTTTGGGCGGCGCAAAAAACCACCTGGTCGTCATGCCTGACGCCAATCTGGAGCAAGCCGTCGATGCCCTGATGGGCGCAGCTTATGGCTCTGCCGGCGAACGCTGCATGGCAATCTCCGTCGCTGTTGCCGTTGGCAATGTCGCCGACAAACTGGTAGCAGCTTTGGTGCCCAGAGTGGAAGCTTTGAAGATCAAGAACGGCATGGAGTCTGATGCCGAAATGGGCCCGGTAGTAACAGCCCAGCATAAAGAAAAAATCGAATCTTATATTGCTGAAGGCATAGCCGAAGGCGCGCAATTGCTGGTTGATGGACGCGGCCTTAAAGTGCCTGGTCATGAAGGCGGTTTCTTCCTCGGCGGCTGCCTGTTTGACCATGTCAAGGAAGGCATGAAGATACACCGCGAAGAAATTTTTGGCCCGGTTCTGTGCGTAGTCCGCGTCCCTGATTTTGCGTCCGCTGTTGAACTCATCAACCGCCATGAATTTGGCAACGGCGTGTCGCTTTTTACCTCAGACGGCAACACAGCCCGCGAATTCTCCCGCCGCATCCAGGTTGGCATGGTGGGCATCAATGTGCCTATCCCCGTCCCTATGGCCTGGCATTCTTTTGGCGGCTGGAAGCGCTCCTTGTTTGGCGATGTGCATGCCTATGGCGAAGAGGGCATACGCTTTTATACGCGCTATAAATCCATCATGCAGAGATGGCCGGATAGTATAGATAAAGGGGCGGAATTTACGATGCCGGTGGCGAAGTAGCGGTGAGCGGGCTCCTTCTCCTTCAAAGAGAAGGTAGGGATGAGGATGGGGTTCTGTCGATAAACGGCAATCTCAAATTCGTCGCTCCTGCGAAGGCAGGAGCCCAGTGGCGTTCGTTGTGTTTGCCATGCTTTAATTAAGACGATTGCACTTTGCAGACACAAGCCGGGTCTCGGCCCGGTGGCCGAAATACTTTCTTTGCTTCGCCAAAGAAAGTATTCAAAGAAAGGCGACCGCAGACTCGCTCCCTTCGGGAGTGCCCGTTTGTGTGAAGCAAAAAATGGGAAGTGTCCGAAACTCGCTGCGCTCAAACAACGGACACTTCTTTTTCCATTTTCTGCATCACACAAACGGCTTCGTCCCAAGCGGATGAAAGTCAAAAACAACAGCAACTACAACGTCAATGCAACCGTTACGATAATGTCGTTGAGAGTGGCCAATCAACCTGGGTTTTGGGGTTGCTGCTGTTTTTGACTTTTGTAGTTCCCATGTGTAGACGCCGTTTGTGCAGTACAAAAAATGGATTAAGAAATGCACGTGTTTGAGCGGAGCGAGTTTCGGGCATTTCCCATTTTTTGTACTGCACAAACGGGAACCCCGCAGGGGCGACTACGCCTGGGTCGCCTTCTTTGGCTTACTTTTCTTGGCGAGACAAGAAAAGTGAGTAGCTGTCGGGCTACCCCCGACCTGCAATCGCAATACAGTGACAGAAGTGAGTAAATGAGTTAGCGTATAAACACAAAAATTGAAGAAAGTCTGATTTACCTATTTCCAGCGACACACATAAATAACATTTAATTGGAGCCCCAAATGCCCAGCCTGCCAACCCTCTGCCCCCACCCCATCATCCAGGCCCCCATGGCCGGTGGCGCCACTCCGCCTGAGCTGGTGGCCGCAGTGTCCAATGCAGGCGGCCTGGGCTCCCTGGCAGCCCCCTTGCTGACCCCACTCGCCATCATAGAACAGGCTGAACACATCAGAAGACTGACGGACAAGCCTTTCGCCATCAACCTCTTCGTACAAACCCGGCCGCAAGTCGATTTTGCGGCACTGGAAGCTGCCAAGTTATTGCTGCAACCGGTTTGCCAGGAACTGGGCTGGGACACTCTGCCGACCCCCACGCGCTGGTGTGAAGACTTTGAAGCCCAGCTCGATGCCCTGATCACAGCACGCCCTGCTGTCGCCAGCTTTACCTTTGATGTGCTGCATGGCAGCCAGTTGCAGCGCCTGCATGATGCGGGAATAAAAGTAGTGGGTACTGCCACCAATCTGCAGGAAGCCATCGTCTGGCAAGCCATGGGGGCAGATGCGGTTTGCCTGCAAGGAGTGGAGGCGGGTGGTCACCGTGGTACTTTCATCGGCGCGCAAAAAGATTCGACCCTCGGTCTGTTCGCATTGCTGGAAGCCTGCAAGCCGCATATGCAGGTGCCCATCATTGCTGCTGGCGGCATCATGGATGGCAGGCAGATCAAACATGCACTACAGGCGGGCGCGCAACTGGTGCAGATGGGTACGGCATTCCTGACGACGAAAGAATCGGCAATACACCCTGCCTATAAACAGCGTCTGCTGGAAAGCAGTAGCGATAGCACACGCCAGACCCGCGCTTTTTCTGGCCGTATTGCGCGTGGCCTCGACAACCATTTCATGCAAACCATGGATGCAGTGGCGGACAAAGTGCCAGCCTACCCGATACAGAATGCACTGACGGGTTCCATACGTGCAGCAGCAGGCAAGGCCGCGAATACTGAACTGATGTCCATGTGGGCCGGGCAGGGCATGGCAGCAGTGAGAGATTTGAGTGTGGCCGAACTGATGGCTGCACTGATCGCGGAAATGCAAGATTAATCAGGAACAAGGGAAAACGGTATGGAAGCAGCAGGACAGTTTGATTACATCGTCGTCGGTGCCGGTACTGCAGGTTGCGTACTGGCAAACCGCCTCAGCAAGAATCCTGACAACAGGGTCTTGCTGATAGAAGCGGGTGGCAAGGATGATTATGTGTGGATACACATCCCCGTTGGTTACCTGTACTGCATCAATAATCCGCGCACAGACTGGATGTTCCGTACCGAGGCAGAGGCGGGCCTGAATGGCCGCAGCCTGATTTATCCGCGTGGCAAGGTGCTGGGTGGCAGCTCGTCCATCAATGGCATGATCTACATGCGTGGCCAGGAAAGGGATTACCACCAATGGGCAGAGTTGACGGGTGATGATAGCTGGCGCTGGGAGCATGTCTTGCCGCTGTTCAAGAAGAGCGAAGACCATTACGGCGGTGATGCAGAATTCCATGGCAAGGGTGGTGAGTGGCGGGTGGAAAAACAAAGGCTGTCATGGGAAATCCTGGATGCCTTCCGCAATGCTGCAGCTGAAGTCGGCATCCCTAACAGTGATGACTTTAACCGTGGCAATAATGAAGGTTGCGGCTATTTTGACGTGAACCAGAAGCGTGGCGTGCGCTGGAATGCGTCCAAGGCTTTTCTGAAGCCAGCGGCTGACCGTGGCAACCTGACCATCATGACCGGTTGCCAGGTGCAAAAACTCGTCATCAGGAGTGATGAGCAAGGCAAGCGTTGTACCGGTGTGGAATTCATAGGAGGTGGCCGCAGCTGGTTTGCCGAATCCATGAAAGAAACCGTACTGGCCGCGGGAGCCATAGGCTCACCCCAGATTTTGCAATTATCCGGCATCGGTGATGCGGCACATTTGCAACAGGCTGGAGTTGATCTGGTACATGAATTGCCCGGGGTTGGTGGCAATTTGCAAGACCATTTACAGATACGTTCTGCATTCAAGATCACCGGTGCCAAAACACTCAACAAGATGGCCAACAGCCTGATAGGCAAGGCGCGCATAGGGCTGGAATATGCCATGTTCCAGAGCGGACCCATGTCGATGGCACCGTCACAACTGGGTGCATTTACCCGTTCGGATGCCAGCCAGGCGACCCCTAATCTGCAATACCATGTGCAGCCCTTGTCGCTGGAAAAATTTGGTGATCCTCTGCATGATTTCCCGGCATTCACGGCTAGCGTCTGCAATCTGCGCCCTACTTCACGTGGCCATGTGCGCATTGCCAGCAATGATGCCGCTGCAGCACCAAAAATCGTGCCCAATTATCTGACGACGGCAGAAGACCGAAAAATAGCAGCTGCCTCCCTGACGCTGACGCGCAAGATAGTTGCTGCACCTGCTTTACAGAAGTACAAACCGGAAGAAATGAAGCCAGGGGTGCAGTTCCAGACCGAAGAAGAATTGGCCATAGCAGCGGGGGATATAGGCACGACGATTTTCCACCCGGTGGGCACTTGCAAAATGGGACGGGTAGACGATACTGCGGCAGTAGTCGACAGCGACTTGCGCGTAATAGGCATAAATGGCTTGCGCGTGGCTGATGCTTCTATTATGCCGACTATAACCTCAGGTAATACCAACTCACCTACTGTGATGATTGCAGAGAAGGCGGCAAGGAGTATATTGGCAAGCTAAATCGGCGAAAATTGAATCAGGACAGGAATAAATTTTTCTGCGTGGAATTGCTTATGGTAGTTATACCGTATTGTTTAGATATCGGTTTGCTGGGTATTATAAAAAGCTAATATAAAAAACTTCCAAAAACAGGACTTACGCAAAATTGTCCCAGCAAGGCGTAGCGACGAAGACAGTACTTTAGTACGACTAGGAGCTAACAACGCAGCTGGGACGGTTTTGCGTAAGTCCTGTAAAAGGAAGTGTTGTCGCGTTGGATGTAGTGGGATTAGATACCATAAGCCAGACAATAAGGAGAAGAGATGACCGACGTCATCCTGGAGACTAAGCGCTTGACCAAAGAGTTCAAGGGCTTCACAGCTGTAAGCGACGTTAACTTGCAGGTGCAGCGTGGGCATATTCACGCCCTGATCGGCCCTAACGGTGCCGGCAAGACCACCTGTTTCAATTTACTGACCAAATTTCTTGTCCCGACTTCGGGACAAATCCTGTTCAATGGCCGCGATATCACCTCGGCCAAACCAGCCCAGATTGCGCGCCAGGGCATCATACGTTCATTCCAGATCTCGGCGGTTTTCCCGCATCTGACGGTGATGGAAAACGTGCGCATAGGCTTGCAAAGAAAACTGGGCACCTCTTTCCACTTCTGGAAAAGCGAACAATCCTTGAACCAGCTCAATGCACGTGCCATGGAATTGCTGGCCGAAGTTGACCTGACTTCGTTCGCCGACACAGTGACGGTTGATTTGCCCTATGGCCGCAAGCGTGCCCTGGAAATCGCCACCACCCTGGCCATGGAACCTGAAATGATGTTGCTGGATGAGCCTACGCAAGGCATGGGTCATGAAGATGTGCACCGCGTGACCGAGCTGATCAAGAAGGTGTCGGCTGGCCGCACCATCCTCATGGTGGAACATAATATGAGCGTGGTGTCGGGTATTTGCGACAAGATTTCGGTCTTGCAACGTGGTGCCATGCTGGCTGAAGGCACTTACAGCGAAGTATCTACCAATCCCAAAGTCATGGAAGCCTATATGGGCAGTACCAGTGGCGAGCTGGAAGGGGCGCATGCATGAGTGCCACGAGTAAAAATACGAGTACCAACACCAGCCCTGCACTGGAAATTACCGGCCTGCAAGCCTGGTATGGCGAATCGCATATCCTGCATGATGTGAACCTGAAAGTGAACCAGGGTGAAGTGGTGACCATCCTCGGTCGCAACGGCGCCGGGCGCACTACCACCATGCGTGCCATCGTCGGCCTGACTGGTGCACGCAAGGGTTCGATCAAGATCAATGGACAAGAGGCCATCCATCTGCCCACGCACAAAGTGGCGCATCTGGGTGTAGGTTATTGCCCGGAAGAACGGGGGATATTTTCGTCCTTGTCCACAGAAGAAAACCTGATGTTGCCACCTTCGGTATCGAAAGATCACAAGGGCATGTCAGTGGCCGAAATTTACGAGATGTTCCCCAATCTGGCGGAACGTAAAAACAGCCAGGGAACACGTCTGTCCGGTGGCGAACAGCAAATGCTGGCAGTAGCGCGTATCTTGCGCACTGGTGCCCGCCTGTTGCTGCTCGATGAAATTTCCGAAGGCCTGGCACCCGTCATCGTGCAGGCGCTGGCGCGCATGATCACGATGTTGAAATCCAAGGGTTATACCATCGTCATGGTGGAACAGAATTTCCGCTTTGCTGCTCCGCTGGCGGACAGGTTTTATGTCATGGAGCATGGGCAGATCGTCGAAAGTTTTGCGTCTGCGCAATTGCAGGAAAAAATGCCGGTCTTGAATGAGTTGTTGGGTGTTTAAGATGTGCCTCGTTTGTATCTGTAAGGTAACTGCCTCGCTGTCTTGGTGAAGCAGGGTTGAATAAAAATATGATTGGAGAAGACGCATGAAAGCAACATTCACGAAATTAAAAGTAGCAAGTCTCGCAGTTTCCGCCGCACTGGCTGGTTTTGCGCTGAATGCCAATGCGCAAGTGTCGGGTGATACGGTCAAGATCGGTTTCATCACTGATATTTCTGGCCTGTATTCTGATATCGACGGCCAGGGCGGTGCTGAAGCCATCAAGATGGCGATTGCCGATTTTGGCGGCACGGTACTGGGCAAGAAAATTGAACTGGTCACAGCTGATCATCAAAACAAGGCCGATATCGCTGCCAGCCGCGCACGTGAATGGTTTGACCGCGATGGCGTCGATATGCTGATAGGCGGTACTAATTCTGGCACTTCTTTGTCCATGGCAAAAGTCGCAGCAGAAAAAAAACGCGTTTTCATTTCCATCGGTGCCGGCTCTGCCCGCCTGACCAATGAAGAATGCGCACCTACCACCATCCACTATGCCTATGACACTGTGGCACTGGCCAAAGGCACAGGTTCTGCCGTAGTCAAGCAAGGTGGTAAGAGCTGGTATTTCCTGACGGCTGATTATGCCTTCGGTGCTTCGCTGGAAAATGATACTGCCAACGTCGTCAAAGCCAATGGCGGTACAGTCGCAGGTGCTGTCAAACATCCTTTGTCCGCATCTGACTTCTCTTCTTTCCTGTTGCAGGCACAAGCTTCCAAGGCACAAATCCTGGGTCTGGCAAATGCTGGCGGCGACACCATCAATGCGATTAAAGCAGCAAATGAATTTGGCGTCACCAAGACCATGAAACTGGCTGGTTTGCTGATGTTTATCAATGACATCCATTCCCTGGGCTTGAATGCCACAAATGGCATGTACCTGACCGACAGCTGGTACTGGAATCAAAACGACGAAGCGCGCAAATGGTCACGTCGCTATTTCGAAAAGATGAAGAAAATGCCTTCCAGCCTGCAAGCAGCTGATTACTCTGCAACGCTGACTTACCTGAATGCTGTCAAGGCAGCGGGTACTGATGACATGGCAAAAGTCATGGAAAAACTGAAGGCTGCCAAGGTCAATGACATGTATGCCAAAAACGGTTATATCCGTGGCGACGGTAGCATGATCCATGACATGTACCTCATGCAAGTGAAGACCAGCGCGGAATCAAAAGAGCCTTGGGACTATTACAAAGTGGCGCAGACTATTCCGGGTGAGCAGGCTTTCACGACTAAATCCGAATCCAAGTGTGCCCTCTGGAAATAATTGAAATCCAATTCTCGGGCGCATAGCTGTGTTGCAAAGCCTCGCAATACTTATGTATTGCTGCGTTTTGCGTCTTGCTCTGCATCCCGATAATTGAATTTCAAGTTTGCCGTTGATCGACGACGAAGCACCGCTTGGTAAAAGAGGTGCTTCAGTTTTGTATGAATCGAGAACCTCTTAATCACGGATATTTGAAATTGGAATAGAAGATCAATGTAGTCATTTTGGTTTTCTCTTTGACTTTCTCTGTGTCTCCGTGCCTCTGTGTTGAGAGGTCTTCGCCTTTCCATCCATTTTTATTTAGCGTGCCATGGAAATATTTGGTATTCCGCTGCAAGCGATGCTAAGCCAGCTTTTGCTGGGCTTGGTCAACGGCTCGTTTTACGCGATGCTGTCTCTGGGGCTGGCCGTGATTTTTGGCTTGCTCAATGTGATTAACTTTGCCCATGGCGCCCTGTATATGATGGGAGCCTTCCTCGCGTGGATGGGCATGAATTATTTTGGTATCAATTACTGGGCCATGCTGCTAATTGCGCCTTTGCTGGTGGGCCTGTTTGGCGTCATCATAGAAAAGACCATGCTGCGCTGGCTGTACAAGCTTGATCATCTGTATGGCTTGCTGCTGACTTTTGGTATTACGCTGATGCTGGAAGGTGTGTTCCGCTCGGCGTATGGCGTATCTGGCCAGCCTTATCAGGTGCCGGAAGCGTTGACGGGGGCGACCAATCTGGGTTTCATGATCTTGCCTAACTACCGTGCCTGGGTGGTTGTCGCTTCGCTGGTGGTGTGCTTTGCGACCTGGTTTGTGATCGAAAAAACCAAACTCGGTGCTTACCTGCGTGCGGGTACTGAAAACCCCAAACTGGTCGAAGCCTTTGGTGTCAATGTGCCGTTGATGGTGACTCTGACTTACGGCTTCGGTGTAGCTCTTGCAGCCTTTGCTGGTGTGCTGGCAGCACCCGTCATACAAGTGTCACCATTGATGGGTTCCAATCTGATTATTACCGTGGTTGCGGTGGTGGTGATTGGTGGCATGGGTTCCATCCTGGGTTCGATTTTGACAGGTCTGGGCCTGGGTATTATCGAAGGCCTGACGCGGGTGTTTTATCCTGAGCTGTCGGCAACTGTTGTGTTCATCGTCATGGCTATCGTCCTGATGATCCGCCCTGCCGGTTTGTTCGGTAAAGAAAAATGAACGGAGCCACCATGAATAAGAAAATCAGTTACGGCATTGCTTTTGCCCTGCTACTGGCGGCACCGTTTATTATCTATCCGGTGTTCCTGATGAAGCTTTTATGCTTCGCCCTGTTTGCCTGTGCTTTCAATTTGCTTATCGGTTTCACTGGCTTGCTGTCCTTCGGTCATGCTGCCTTCTTTGGCGCTGCCGGTTATATTGCAGGCTGGGCCTTGCGTGATGCCGGTTTGCCGACTGAGCTGGGGATCTTGCTGGGAGTAGGGGCGGCAGCTCTGATAGGCCTGGTGATGGGGGCGCTGGCAATACGCCGCCAGGGTATTTACTTCACCATGATCACGCTGGCTTTGGCGCAGATGCTGTACTTCGTTTTCCTGCAGGCCAAGTTCACTGGTGGTGAAGATGGTTTGCAAGGCGTTCCACGTGGCAAACTGTTGGGCATGCTGGACTTGAGTTCTGACCTGACGCTGTATTACTTTGTGCTGGTGATTGCAATTGCCGGTTTTGCCATTGTCATGCGTACCGTGCATTCGCCTTTTGGCCAGGTCTTGAAAGCCGTCAAGGAAAACGAGCCACGTGCGATTTCGCTGGGCTATGACGTAGACCGCTACAAACTCATGGCCTTCGTCTTGTCGGCTGCCCTGGCTGGCCTGGCTGGTGCCACCAAAACCCTGGTACTCGGTTTTGAGACGCTGACGGACGTACACTGGTCCATGTCAGGCCTGGTGGTCCTGATGACCCTGGTGGGTGGTTTGGGCACGCTGGTGGGCCCGATCGTTGGTGCCATCATCATCATCGCACTGGAAAACAAACTCGGCGACCTTGGCAACCTGCTGGCGAACATCACGACGATAGAATGGTTCCGCACCATAGGTGACTCAGTCACCATCGTCACTGGCCTGATCTTCATCGTCTGCGTACTGGCTTTCCGCCGCGGTATTGTGGGTGAATTGATGGCTTATGTTGAACGCAATGGCAAGGTCAAGGCTGGTTGAAAGCTTTGAATTATGAGTAGAAAAAAAGCCCCGTGAAGAAATTCCCGGGGCTTTTTTTGTCTGTGATGCACTTGTCTTCGCCGACTATGTTTTAAATCAGGTGCTTGTTAAAATGCCGTAGATTTTTCAGTTCGATGATTCGTCGTAGAATTTTTTGCCGGAAGAATTGAAGGAACTGAATGAGCTGTTTTAAATTTGAAAGTATATAAAGAAAGCCCGTATTGCAAAATTATTCCTATCACCTTGCCCTGCAAATTTGGCACCCCAACATTGACCCTTCATTCATCACCAGGCGCTTGGGGATTACCCCTAGATACACCAAAATGTTTGGAATGCAACGCCAGACTCCCAAGGGGCAATTATTGGATGGAAAATATTCCGAAAGCTATTGGTCAGCTGATCCATTTGAACGTGGTGAATATCTTTCGACCGACGACTTGCTGGAAGATGCCATGGCGGAGGTGTTCGATGTGCTGGCGCCACATACGCAATTCTTATTGATGCTCAGAGAGCAGGGAGCACGCATACATTTGAGTGCCAGTTCATATGGAAACCGTAACTATGCCGTGGAATTGAGTCCGCAATTCATGCTGCGCTGCGCCGGACTTGGTATAAGTTTTGTGCTTGATGTGTATCCCCATCGCTGAGTTTGTCAACATCCGCCCGAATTCTCAAGTTTCACGACAGCTTAAGAAATCTGTGCGTTGGTAATGAGGATTAATCTGCTTGTTTCTAAGCGTGTGGAGTTTTCTCTTTGCTCTCCCTCACCACTTCCAGTACTTGCCGCGCGCTTGCCTTGATCAGTGCATTTTCATTGGCATTATTGATGACACCATTCAGCAGCTGTTTCGCGGTTTCAACATTCGCGCCTGACTGCGCAATGGCGAAGATGGCTGCCTGGCGCACTTCTGGTATTTGATCATTCAAGGCAGCAGAAAAGTAACTGAGGCTGCTGTCGTTCTTATCCCATTGTGCGAGCTGTGAAATGCTGCGGCTTCTGACTGTGGCATCTGGATTTTCAGTCAGGCTTTGCAGTTGCCTGATGACGGCTGCTGTTGTTTTGGTATCGGCATTGTCCGGAATACTGTTATTAGCGGGCTTGCCCGGCGCGTCAATTCCTGCTGGTGCGGGAGCTTTTAGTGCTGCCAATGCCTGCAGGGCGACGGCTGGTGTTTGTTGGTTATTCAGTGATAGCAATATGAGTTCATGCTCTACCTGCAGATTGATATTCAGGTTGCCCAGCATGGATAAAGCTGCTTTGCGTTGTCCGGCATCCGGGCTGCTGGCGAGCCGCCGGGATAGAGCCAAAGTCTCGGCACTGGGTATGCTGGCGAGCAGATTGATGATGAGTTCCCTGCTGGCGGCAGAGTTGTCGCTGTCATACAGCGCGACCAGTTTTTTAAGATAGTGTGGATTTTCTTGCGCGAGTTTTCGTAACCGATCTTGAACATCATCTTTTCCTTCAAGCTGTGTCGCAGGTGACAGGGCGAGTGCCCACAGCAGGTCGAAGGTATCTGCATTTTCTGCGGACGCTGACGCGCTGCCTGCATCTCCCCACAGCCTGGTGAACTGACTCAGAGTATGTGCTGCCTGGGTAGCCACCTGTGCTTGGTCATTCGGCTCATGTGTTGCCACCAGAGGTGCAGAACCGTCTGTGCTTGAGGACAGGCTCATCCAGTTCATTGATACCAGGCTGGCCAGGGCAAGCAAGCCCAGCAAGAGCAGGAATTTTTTCATGGTTTCATTTGTTCTGATCTGGAAAAAGCCCTTGCAATGCATAGTCCGCGGGACTTTTTCCATTTTGATTATTGTGACGAGTGTGATTATTGAAACACCAGACTGGCCTGAGTATTGGTGGTGTAGTCCTTCAAACCAAAATGCCCCAGCCAGAAATCATAAGTCGCATTCTGTCCGTCGATATTGCTGGTATGCGAGCCATAGACATAGCAGCTGCCTATGCATACAACTTCATCGATGTAGCTTTTGATGGAATACATTTTGCTGCCATAGCGCTTGTTTTTGACGGACAGTATCAGGGGGCTGTCGATGGACAAGCCATTGCTGCCACAGGTCGGTGTCATGACATTGAAAGGGTAGAGGCCGCATGATTCCAAACCATGCTGGGCACCGGCGATGCCGATGAAGGAATTGACCGATGTTGAATACGCCAGTTCATTGATGGCTTTCATCGCCAGGGTCACGCCCATGGAATGGCCGATGACATCTATCCTGCCAGTGCAGGATGCAGCCTTGGCAGCCTGCAAGGATGCTTTCACCGGATTGGTATTGGCGGCGCTGTGGTCATTGATGGCAGGATTGGTTTTCGAGCCCCAGTTAGGGCGATATAGCTGGGCATCGACATAGCCCTGGTTTTTCAGGGTGGTGACGGTGGCATTCCAGTCGGATGGTGAACCGGCATTGCCGTGTACCAGTACCACATTGTCCAGGCAGGCTGCGTTGCTGGCGCAGGCGATAAAACCGAGGCTCATGGCAATGAGCACCCGGGTGAGTGTACGGTGTTGCATGGTGATGTCTCCTGTGGTGTTTTTTTATGTAATCCCGCGCTTTGGTGCGCTGGAAAAAACAGGGTAGGAGCATGTCGCCATGATCACCACTATCTATTCAGATAGTGGCAGGGGTGTGTTGTTCAGTTTTTATGCGTTGCTAACAATAAGCCCAGTTCATAGGCTTTGGAGACGGCATGCACGCGGCTGCGTACATCCAGTTTGGCGAATATCTGGTCGATGTGGTATTTGACGTTGACTTCGGTGAGTTCAAGGATGGTGGCTATTTCCCAGTTGGTTTTGCCTTCATGCATCCAGTGCAGGATTTCTTTTTGCCGCTCACTCAGGGTTTTGGTGTTCATGCCGGGTTTGATGGGAAATTCTTCTACCTTGGTCAGGGCGTGTGCAAGCGCCAGGTGCAGATGTGGGGTCAGCAAGGCCAGCAGATAAGCGTGTTGATGGCTGACTTCAAAAGGCAGATTTGTGAAGATGAAATAGCTGGAAAAATGCCCGCTCAGGTCCAGCATGCCATGGGCAACGGTGTTATGCATTTTCTGCTTCTTGAATGAGGCCAGCCATTCAGCGGGGACTGCATGGTCATCGCGCCCGGCCTGGAAAAAAACCGGTTCCTGGGTTTCCCGCCATTTTTGCATCAATGGACTATCAGCCCGGCCTTTGCTGTCTAGCAGGGACTGGTAATAGTGGTAGCTCTCTGCCGGGCAATTGAACTGCAATAATTTATGTACATAGTTGCCCTGCGGGCTGACTCCACCTATGCCGCATACCATCATTTCATGCGGCAAGACTTCGCGCAAAATGCCTTGGGCGATCAGGCTAAAGTCGTCTGCGTTACGGGTTTCTGCACACGCCATGATGATGGGCAGTATGGATGTCGCGGAGAGTTCCTGCGCAAAGTTCACCATGTCTGGAATTGTCCTTCAGGCTACTCAAAATTTGCGTGATGCTTTGACGATGTGGCAAATGCCAGTGATGTCAGATTGGCGCATGGCTGTTGCTCCATGCGCCACCTTCAGATATTCACTTACAAGGCTGCTGCGTAAATCGCCCGCGCATCTTCCTTCGTCACTTCACGTGGATTATTTCCCAGCAAACGCGTTTGCAGCATGGCGTCGCTGGCAAGCTGATCCAGGTCTTTCTCAGTGACACCTACCTGGCTCAGGCGGGTTTCTATGCCTACCCGGGTTGCCAGGTCTTCCATGGCCTTGATCATGGCGTGGCAACGCTGCTCTGCCGTGCCTGTGGCTTCTGGTGCGATGATGGCAGCCAGCTCCGCGTACAGTTCAGCCGCATGGCTGGCATTGAAGCGCAGTACATGAGGCAAGACCAGGGAATTTGACAAACCATGCGGTACATGGAAGATGCCGCCTACCGGATAGGCCAGCGCATGCACTGCGGCGCAGGGTGCATTGGCAAAGGATTGCCCGGCCAGCATGGCACCCAGCAACATGGCCTGCCTTGCCGCCAGGTTGCTGCCATTGGTGCAGGCTTCGTCGATGTTGTTCCAGAGTAATTTTAAAGCCTGTACCGCCAGCATGTCGGACAGCGGGTTTTTTTTATGCTTGGTGGTATAGGCTTCTATCGCATGCACCATGGCATCAATGCCGGTGGCTGCGGTGACCTTGGCTGGCAAGCCTGTAGTCAGGTGTGCATCGAGGATGGCGATGTCTGCATATAGCTGTGGCGCGACCACGCCCATCTTGGTCGTGGCACCGGTGGTGACGATGGAGATAGGGGTGACTTCAGAACCTGTACCAGCCGTGGTCGGGATTTGTATCAACGGCAGGCGCTTGCCTTTGACATTACCTATGCCATACATGGTGGACAGGCTTTGATCGCTGCCAGCCAGGATGGCGATGAGTTTGGCCACGTCCATGGAGCTGCCGCCACCCAGGCCGACGACCAGTTCCACTTGCAGGCTACGGGCATTCTCGACTGCTTGCAAGACGATAGCTTCTGGAGGGTCGGCAATCACGTCGGAGAAAATACTGACTTTGAGTTGTTCCGTTTCCAGGCTGTCAATGACAGGTTGGACCAGGCCGGTACGTAGGAAACCGGCATCGGTCACCAGCAGTACATGGCTAATCGTTGGAAATTCCTGGCGTATGATTTTGCCCAGGTGCGTTGCTGCACCGTTTTGGCTGATCAGGCTGGGGACGGTTCTGAATTCAAAGTCATTCATCTTTATCTCATTTTCATTTAGAACCTGTTTTCGATCTTACTGCGCGAGCGTGATCGGGGCTCATGTGCTGCTCAAAATGCTCATGTACTAGAGTACATTCCGCTTTTTGCGCTGCTCTTCACCCCGCTGACGCTCGCTCGCTACAGATCGTAAACAGGTTCTTAGCTCGTTGTAGGGATATCTACCATAGCACATGCTGGCATTTTCTATTTATCCAGTAGCTTGAGATCGCGCATCCAGTCGGCATACAGGCTGGTCCAGTTGCGTACGCTGCCGCTGGCAGGCGTCATGCCAAAGCCATGGTCACCGCGACGGAAGGCATGCAGCTCAGCCTGGGCACCGACTTCCAGTAATTGCTGATAGATCTTGGCGGCAACTACTGGTGGGGCTTTTGGATCGTCCGATGCGTGGACGATAAACACAGGCGGGGTGTTCTTGCTTGCCTTTGGCATTTTCCCGCCCGGCACTCCGGTATATACCAGGGCGATAAAATCAGCACGGTTGCTGGCTTGTTCTACTGTATCGGCAGCGCTGGCGTCACCCTCATTCTGGTCCATCAATAGTTGCAGGGCCATGATGCCACCTGCAGAAAAGCCAAGTACACCTATCTTCTTGCCGTCGATTTTCCATTCACTCGCATGCTGACGCAACACGCGCATGGCACGGCTGGTGTCTGCCGTCAGCGGTTGTATGGACTTCCAGCTACGGTCGCCATCTGGTGCCAGCGTGCGGTACTTAAGCACGGCAGCGGTAATGCCCTGGGCGTTCAGCCATTGCGCGGCTTCTATGCCTTCCTTGTCTATGCAGACATAACGGAAGCCACCGCCAGGCACGACCAGTACCGCAGTGCCGTTTGCCTTGTCAGTGGGGGCAGGGTAAATAGTCAAAGTCGGTTTGCTGACGTAGCTGATGTATCTGTCCAGACGACCTGTTTCATGCCTGTCTTCTGCCGTTTCTGCTTGTTGATGTTGCAGACCGGGTGCGCCGTTTTGCCATAGGGGGATCTCAATTTCAGATTGCGCCTTACTGCTGTTACTGAACAAGATACATGCTGCAAACATCAGAGACAGAGAAATCTTCATTGCTTTGATCCTTGTGAAAGACAAACTAGCGGCAGATTTATTAGACTGGATTTGCATGTTGTCTGATTTGTAGCTGCTAGTCAAATAGGCAGCTATGCCATGCAACTGTTATGGCATTGCCTGTACCTTGTTGCCCACTTCTGGCTTCTGTATAAGTTATCTGTGCCGTGTTTTTAGCTTTGGTTCTTTGCCAGCTTGCGCGAGCCTGGATTTCTTAACAGATCAAATAGTTCAATATGGATATTTTCTTTTTAGGCCTTGCGGCCTTTTTTGCTGGCTTTGTCGATTCCATCGTTGGCGGTGGTGGCTTGATACAAGTTCCCGCACTGTTCTCTTTCATGCCAGGAACTGCTCCCGCGACCTTGCTCGGTACCAATAAGATGGCAGGTATCTGGGGTACGACAGTGGCAGCTACCCGTTATATGAGGAATGTAAGGTTGCGCTGGAGCATGGTTGCGCCAGCCGCCTTAATGGCTTTTTTGTTTTCTTTTGCCGGGGCTTTCCTGGTTACCCATATACCTCCAACCTATCTGCGCAAAGCCTTGCCTTTCATTTTGTTGGCCGTGGCTATCTATACTTTCAAGAAAAAGGAATTTGGAGCGGATAGCAATCCAGTGTTTTTAGGTTCAAAAGAAGTTTATATGGCTATGCTGGTCGGTGCCGGAATAGGCTTTTATGATGGTTTTTTCGGACCGGGTACGGGTAGTTTCTTGATGTTTGTATTCGTTCGTTTCTTCGGTTATAAATTCGATAGAGCAACTGCTGTCGCCAAAGTCCTCAACGTTGCATGTAATGCGGCTGCTCTGATCTGGTTCGGATATAGTGGACATGTGCTTTGGATGCTGGGTTTGGCCATGGCGGTATGCGGGGTCGGCGGTTCTATTTTAGGTAGTCATTTGGCAATAAAACATGGTGCGTCGTTTGTTCGCAAAATATTCCTGGTGGTAGTTATCGCTCTCATCTTCAAGACTAGCTATGATGCTTTCTTCAAGTAGTGCTGTTTCACGTGAAACAATCAGGTGGTGATAATGGGACTTCGGTCCCATTTTTTATGCCTTGATGCGCATGTTTCACGTGAAACATAGTTCTAAATAAAAAGAGAATCTTTAGCTCTCTAAAAGTTTACGCGCAAAACAAACTATAATCGTGCCTCCCGTCCCAAGTTTCTCAGAAATCCACCATGTTTTATCCTAAAGAATTCGATGTCATCGTCGTCGGCGGCGGTCACGCCGGTACCGAAGCTGCACTTGCCGCTGCCCGTATGGGGCAGTCCACACTGTTGTTGACCCATAATATTGAGACCCTTGGTCAGATGTCTTGCAACCCATCCATAGGTGGGATAGGCAAGGGGCATCTGGTTAAAGAGGTTGATGCCATGGGTGGCGCCATGGCGATTGCCACTGATGAGGCAGGCATACAATTCCGTATCCTGAATTCATCCAAAGGCCCTGCTGTACGTGCTACCCGTGCTCAGGCTGACCGCATCTTGTACAAGCAAGCCATCCGTAGTCGCCTGGAAAATCAACCTAATTTGTGGTTATTCCAGCAGGCAGTAGATGATTTGCTGGTCGAAGGTAATCGCGTTGTCGGTGCCGTAACCCAGGTTGGCATCAAGTTCCGCGCCCGTGCAGTCGTGCTGACAGCAGGTACTTTCCTTGATGGGAAGATACATGTGGGCTTGAATAACTACTCGGCAGGCCGTGCCGGTGACCCGCCAGCGATATCTTTGTCTGCACGTTTGAAGGAACTGGCGCTGCCACAAGGTAGATTGAAGACAGGTACGCCACCACGTATCGATGGTCGCAGCATCGATTTTTCGCTGATGCAAGAGCAGCCGGGCGATCTCGATCCTGTACCGGTGTTCTCCTATATGGGTAATACCAGCATGCATCCAAGGCAGTTGCCATGCTGGATTACGCATACCAATGAAAAAACCCATGACATTATCCGCGCCGGTCTGGATCGCAGCCCCATGTATACAGGTGTCATCGAAGGGGTAGGTCCACGCTATTGCCCATCGATAGAAGACAAAATTCATCGCTTTGCAAGCAAGGAATCACACCAGATTTTCCTGGAGCCAGAAGGTCTGACCACGAATGAGTTTTACCCCAACGGTATCTCTACCAGCCTGCCTTTTGATGTGCAGTTGGACCTGGTACGCTCCATGCGCGGTATGGAAAACGCTTACATCCTGCGTCCTGGCTATGCGATTGAATATGATTATTTTGACCCGCGTGGTTTGAAATCTTCACTGGAAACCCGCCAGATTGAGGGGCTGTTCTTTGCTGGTCAGATCAATGGCACTACAGGTTACGAAGAAGCGGCAGCCCAAGGTATGTTGGCTGGCTTGAATGCAGCATTGAAGACCCAGGGTAAAGAAGCCTGGGTGCCGCGCCGTGACGAAGCTTATCTGGGCGTACTGGTCGATGACCTGATTACCAAGGGTGTACAAGAGCCTTACCGCATGTTCACCAGCCGCGCTGAATTCCGTCTCAGTTTGCGTGAAGATAATGCAGATATGCGCCTGACCGAAATAGGTCGTCAACTCGGTTGCGTCAGTGATGCGCAGTGGCAGCAGTTTGAAGAAAAGCGTGAAAGTGTTTCACGTGAAATGGAAAGGCTGCGCTCGACCTGGGTCAACCCGCGCATCCTCGCAGATGTAGAAGCTGAGCGTGTCGTTGGCAAGGCCCTGGAGCGTGAATATTCCCTGGCTGATTTATTGCGCCGCCCGCAAGTGACTTATGGAAGCCTCATGAGTTTGCAAGGTATGGAAGGACAGGAGCTGGCCGGGCCAGGTGTAGCTGACCCGCATGTGCGCGAGCAGGTAGAGATACAGGTCAAGTATGCCGGTTATATAGACAGGCAGGCCAAAGAGGTTGAGCGCCATGCCCATTTTGAAAACCTCAAAATGCCAGCTGCTTTTGATTACATGGAAGTGAATGGGCTTTCCATCGAAGTCAGGCAAAAGCTGAATAAACACCAACCTGAAAGCCTGGGTCAGTGTGGCCGTATTTCTGGCGTGACGCCTGCCGCGATTTCCCTGCTTTTGGTGCATCTTAAAAAGCGTGGTTTTAAAGAGTTCCTGGCGAACACGGATGTTGTAGCCGAAGGCCAGGCGACAGAATGATTCACGTGGAACATCAAAAGCAGGCACGTTTGAAAATGCTTCAGGATTTACCTGTATCCAAGTGATGAATAAAAACGAAGAATAAAGTGAAATGAAAAACAAGAAGTTAATCAAGGACCAGGCCGTATGATTCACGTGGAACATGCACACTTGAGAGCGACTCTGCAGAGCGGTGTTGAGGAGTTGTCGTTGAATTTGAGTAGTGATCAAATTGATAATATGATTGCATATTTGATATTATTATCAAAATGGAACTCAGTTTATAATTTAACATCTATCCGTGATCCCAAGGAAATGGTCAAGCAACACTTGCTGGATTCACTGTCGGCAGCCCCTGCCTTCAAGGATGCAAAAAATGTGCTGGATGTAGGTGCCGGTGGTGGTTTGCCCGGTATGATGCTGGCGATCACTTATCCAGATATCAAGATATCAATGATTGATACCGTCAGTAAAAAGACTGCATTTTTGACCCAGGCCAAGACAGAACTGGGTTTGAAGAATGTGACTGTGCATACCGGCAGGGTAGAAGCCCTGCAGGTAAAGGACAAGTTTGATGTGATTACTTCGCGGGCATTTTCCGAGCTGTGTAATTTCATTAACTGGTCAGGTCATTTATTGGCAGAAGGCGGCCAGTTCATTGCCATGAAGGGCGTGGCCCCCAATCAAGAAATAGAACGCCTGCCAGATGGTTGGCAGGTAGAAAAAATGCAAGCCCTCGCGGTGCCAGGTCTACAAGCCGAACGCCATCTCGTCTTTATCAAAAAACAACTGGCCCCGGCTTGACCCTACGGAAATCCTCTATGGCAAAAATCTTTTGTGTTGCAAATCAAAAAGGTGGCGTAGGTAAAACCACGACCACTGTTAACCTCGCCGCAGGGCTGGCGCAACTCGATCAACGTGTCTTACTGGTTGATCTCGACCCCCAGGGTAATGCCACCATGGGGGCAGGTATCAACAAATCCAAATTAACGGCTTCCATCTACGAAGTCTTGCTGGGTATGTCGGATGTGAATACAGCCAAACTGCGTTCCGAGTCTGGCCGTTTTGATGTCTTGCCCGCCAACCGCGAGCTGGCCGGTGCCGAAGTTGAAATGGTCTCGCTGGACAACCGCGACAAGCGCCTGCGTGAAGCCCTGGCCAAGGTCGATGCTGACTATGACTTCATCCTCATTGATTGTCCGCCAGCGCTGTCGCTACTGACTCTGAATGGCTTGTGTGCAGCGCATGGCGTGATCATCCCCATGCAGTGTGAGTACTACGCGCTCGAGGGTTTGTCCGATCTGGCCAATACCATCAAGAAAGTCTCCGCCAACCTGAACCCTGACTTGAAGATAGTCGGTTTGCTGCGTGTGATGTTTGACCCGCGCATGACGCTGTCGCAACAAGTCTCTGACCAGCTGGAACAGCATTTCGGCGACAAGGTCTTCAAGACCCTGATCCCGCGCAATGTGCGTCTGGCAGAAGCACCATCTTACGGTATCCCCGGCGTGGTGTTTGATCCTGCATCCAAAGGGGCGCAAGCCTATATAGCCTTTGGTGCAGAGATGGTGGAAAGAATTAAACAACTGGAAAAATAAGTATGTCGATCAAAAAACAAAAAGGTCTGGGCCGTGGCCTGGACGCCTTGCTCGGTGGTGCCGCCGACTTTGCCGAAGCCGTACCTACCGTCACTGGTGCCCCTACCAGCCTGAACGTGGCACAAATGCAGGCTGGCAAGTACCAACCCCGTACCCGCATGGACGAGGGCGCACTGGCCGAGCTGGCTGCCTCCATCAAGGCCCAGGGTTTGATGCAACCTATCCTGGTTCGCCCTATAGGACAGAATAATGGGGTAACCCGTTACGAAATCATCGCCGGTGAACGCCGTTTCCGTGCTTCGCAAATGGCCGGCATGGATGAAGTGCCGGTACTGGTCAAGGATGTTGATGACCAGGCCGCCGCCGCCATGGCCCTGATAGAAAACATCCAGCGCGAAGACCTGAACCCCCTGGAAGAAGCCCAGGGCATACACAGGCTGATCACGGATTTTTCTTTCACACATGAGCAGGCAGCCAATGCAGTAGGGCGTTCACGCAGTGCAGTGTCTAACTTGCTGCGTTTGCTGAACCTGGCCAAACCTGTACAAACCATGCTGATGGCAGGCGACATCGACATGGGCCATGCCCGTTCCCTGCTGGTGACCGACGCTGCTACCCAGATACAACTGGCCAACCAGATCGTCGCCAAGCGCATGTCTGTCCGTGAAGCAGAAAAACTGGTAGCCAAGACCACCGCTGAAATGAGTGCCAACGGCAAGCCGCGTGACAAGGCAGAAAAATCCCGCGACATCACCCGCCTCGAAGAAGAGTTGTCTGATTTGCTGGCGACCCAGGTTGCCCTCAAATTAGGGAGCAAGGGCAGGGGACAAATGCTGATAGACTTCGCCGACCTCGACAGCCTGGACGGCATCATCCTGAAAATTCGCGGGCAGTAATAAGATCAGACCCATGCAGATACTGACTTTACCCGGCCTGTATAGCTCAGGCCCCGGCCACTGGCAAACACGCTGGGAAGCCGAATTACCGAATGTAAAAAGAGTAGAGCAGCAAGACTGGGATCATCCGGTCAAGGATGCATGGCTTGCCACTTTGTCAGCGGCCGTGAATGCGGTTGATGATGAAGTGGTGCTGGTTGCGCATAGCATGGGCTGCGCACTGACGGCTTGGTGGCTGGCAGCGGACATGCCGGGCATTGTGGATAAAAGCAAGATCAAGGCAGCATTTCTGGTGGCACCACCAAACGTGGGCCGGGCAAATTTCCCAGCGCCCACTTTTAGTCCCATGCCTCTAATCCCTTTTCCCGTCCCTGTTGCGGTAGTGGCATCCAGCGATGACCCATGGTGCGATTTGTCACTTGCACAAGACTGGGCAAAAAGCTGGGGAGCGGAGCTGCACCTGATTGGTGCAAAAGGACATATCAATGGAGAGTCTGGTCTGGGTAGCTGGAAGCAAGGCCAGGACTGGCTCAACGCGCTAATCGCAAAAACGGTACAATAATAAAAAAGCACTAAAATGGCGCATTTTGATGCAATGCACCAAACATTTGGCCTTATGCATCAAACGTTTGACGTTATAACGCACTACCACGTATAATTCCGTGGTTTTGATCGGCGAGGATTTGCGCTGCCCGGTTATATCGTGGCAAGCCAGTCAAATTCAACTGTCATATTTATAAAATTGTAGGACTTACGCAAGATAGGCCAGCAAGGCCCCGCAGCGAACACAGTGCAAAACTGGACGACGGGGCTAACAAAGAGCTCATGTACTGCTGCTATTTTGCGCAAGTCCTGGATAAATGAGGGAAGCATGGCACGCATCATACTGCTGCAACTGGTAGCAGCGCTGGTTGCGGGCTTGCTTGCTGGAATTTTCGGCAATATTTCTTACGGATTGTCCGCCCTGTTCGGGGGATTATCTTGTGCGATTCCAAATGCCTTGTTCGCGTTGCGCATGAGTATGAGCGCCCGGAGGCCTGGGGGAGCAAATCCGATGAGTTTTTTCATCGGTGAATTTTTCAAAGTTATATCGACAGTCGCGCTGATGGCAGCGGTTGTCTTCTGGTACCCCGATGTCAACTGGCCGGCCTTTTTGATCGCCTTCATCGTTGTACTGAAAAGCTATTTCATTTTACTCTTTAGGCACTGATCATGAGCTCAGCTGAACAAGTCACTCCGTCAGAATATATATCCCATCATCTTGGGCATTTGACTAACCACGGCCACCATGCGCAAACCTCCTTGTGGGATATGTCGTATGTGAATATTGATACGGTTATCTGGTCAGTCTTTTGCGGCTTGCTGGGTTCTCTCATTATGTATCTGGCAGCACGCAAGGCAACTTCTGGTGTACCTGGCCGTTTCCAGTGCGCTGTTGAAATGCTCTTCGAAATGGTGGACAACAATGCAAAAAGCATCGTTCACGGCAACACCAGCTTCATCGCCCCTATGGCCTTGTCGGTATTTGTGTGGGTCGTATTGATGAACTCCCTGGATTTCCTGCCAGTTGATCTGTTCTCTCAATGGCTGTTCCCCTTGTTTGGCCTGGATCATGAAATGCCACATCGCGTGGTTCCTACTGCTGACTTGAACGGTACTCTGGGTATCTCCATTGGTATCTTCGGCCTGATGATGTATTACAGTTTCAAGATCAAAGGCGTAGGCGGTTTCATTAAGGAATTGTTCAGCGCACCGTTTGGCCCAATGATGTTCCCGTTCAATTTTTTGTTGAACGTAGTTGAATACGCAGCGAAAACTTTCTCGCTCGGTATGCGGTTGTTCGGCAATATGTTTGCTGGCGAATTGTTGTTCCTGTTGATTGCAGCCTTGCTGGGTGCTTCCGATTCCATCTTCGGCGGTATTGGTCATTTGGTACTGGGTTCTGCCTGGTCCATCTTCCACATCCTGATCGTGCCTCTGCAAGCGTTTATTTTCATGATGTTGACTCTGGTGTACATGGGTCAGGCTCACGAAGCGCATTAATTAAGTTTTGAAGTTTTAGGTTTTTGGTTTTGGTTTTAGTTTTTTGATTTTGGTATTTTAATTTTAACTTTCTAGGAGTTTTCTCATGACTAACGTCGCTTTCGTTGCATTGGCTTGTGGTTTGATCATCGGTTTGGGCGCTTTGGGTGCTTGTATCGGTATCGCTATGATGGGTGGTAAATATCTGGAAGCGTCTGCACGTCAACCAGAATTGATGGACAAATTGCAAGGTAAAATGTTGTTGTTGGCTGGTCTGATCGATGCTGCTTTCATTATCGGTGTTGGTATCGCCATGTTCTTCGCAACTGCAAACCCATTCAAAGGCTAATAGCTTTCCTTTTTCTACCGCAGGTCTCTGGCCTGCGGAACGATTAATTTGATAAGGAAACTAAAGTGAATCTGAATCTATCCATGTGGTACCAGGCTGGGGTGTTTTTCATCCTGGCTTTGGTGACTGCGAAATTCATCTGGCCACCAGTGATTGGTGCGATCGATGAGCGCATGAAGCGCATTGCAGACGGTTTGGCTGCAGGTGACAAAGGCAAGAAAGAGTTGGAAGAAATGCAAAAACTCGTTCAAGCTAAATTGGCTGCTGCTGGTGAAGAAGGCCAGAAACGTGTCAGCGACGCAGAAAAACGCGCTGCTTTGATCATTGAAGAAGCCCGCAACACTGCTGCTGCTGAAGCTGCTCGTATTATCGCCGCTGCGAATGCTGATGCGAATAATCAAGTGACCAAAGCACGCGAAGAATTGCGCGACCAGGTTGCCACTCTGGCAGTCCAGGGCGCAGAACAAATTCTGAAACGTGAAGTCAACGCATCTGCTCACGCTGATCTGTTGAATCAACTGAAAACCGAGCTGTAATCATGGCCGAAATCGCAACGATCGCTCGTCCTTACGCAGAAGCGCTGTTTCGTGTTGCCCAAACCGGTAACCTGTCCGCCTGGTCGGAACTGGTTACCGAAATGGCACAGGTAGGTGCGCATCCCGATGTACAAGCTCTTGCACACAACCCCAAAGTCTCGGCTGATCAAAAAGCTGAGATTTTCTTGTCTGCGATCAAATCTCCAGTGACTGCTGAAGCGAAAAACTTCATCAACACACTTGCTGACTATGACCGCCTGACTTTGCTGCCGGAAATCGCTTTCCAGTTTCATGCTCTGAAAAACGCCCACGAAGGCGCTGCAGATGCTGAAGTGACTAGCGCATTTGAAATGTCGGCAGCTCAGTTGAGCGAGCTATCAGTGCTCTTGGAAAAGAAATTTGGCCGCAAGTTGCACCCTACAGTCAAAGTGGATTCCACTTTGATCGGCGGTGTACGCATCGTGGTTGGTGATCAGGTGCTCGACACGTCGGTACGCGCGAAGCTGCAGAAAATGCACGTCGCCCTGACCGCGTAAGAACGTAATAAATATTAGGAGTTAGTATGCAACTCAACCCATCTGAAATCAGCGAGCTGATCAAGAGCCGGATTCAAGGCCTTGGCGACACAGCTGAGATTCGCAATCAAGGTACGGTTATCTCCGTTACCGACGGTATCTGCCGCATTCACGGTCTGTCTGACGCGATGCAAGGCGAGATGCTGGAATTCCCAGGCAACACATTTGGCCTGGCATTGAATCTGGAACGTGATTCCGTTGGCGCCGTTATTTTGGGTGACTACGAACACATCTCCGAAGGCGATACAGTTAAATGTACTGGCCGTATTCTGGAAGTGCCTATCGGTCCTGAACTGCGCGGTCGTGTAGTTAATGCGCTGGGTCAGCCTATCGACGGCAAAGGTCCTATCAATGCAAAACTGTCCGCGCCGATCGAAAAAATCGCGCCTGGCGTTATTGCACGTCAATCCGTTTCTGAACCTATGCAAACGGGCCTGAAGTCTATCGACGCCATGGTTCCGGTTGGTCGTGGTCAGCGCGAATTGATCATTGGCGATCGTCAAACTGGTAAAACAGCTGTTGCGATCGATGCCGTGATCAATCAAAAAGGTCAAAACGTTACATGTATCTATGTAGCGATTGGTCAAAAAGCATCTTCCGTTAAAAACGTTGTGCGCGCTCTCGAAGCCCACGGCGCCATGGAATACACCATCGTTGTTGCAGCTACTGCTGCTGAATCTGCAGCGATGCAATTCGTCTCCGCTTACTCCGGTTGCGCAATGGGCGAATACTTCCGTGACCGCGGTCAAGATGCACTGATCATTTATGATGATCTGTCCAAACAAGCTGTTGCTTACCGTCAGGTTTCCCTGTTGCTGCGCCGCCCACCAGGCCGTGAAGCTTACCCAGGTGACGTATTCTATTTGCACAGCCGTTTGCTGGAACGTGCAGCACGCGTTAATCCTGATTATGTTGAAAAATTCACTAACGGTGAAGTCAAAGGCAAAACAGGTTCATTGACAGCATTGCCTATCATTGAAACCCAGGCTGGTGACGTTTCTGCTTTCGTTCCGACCAACGTAATTTCGATTACTGACGGTCAGATCTTCCTGGAAACATCCTTGTTCAATGCCGGTATCCGTCCAGCGATTAACGCTGGTATCTCGGTATCCCGCGTTGGTGGTGCTGCTCAGACTAAAGTTATCAAAAACTTGTCCGGCGGTATCCGTAATGACTTGGCACAGTACCGTGAATTGGCAGCGTTTGCCCAGTTCGCTTCTGATCTCGATCCAGAAACACGCAAGCAGCTTGATCGTGGTGCCCGCGTGACTGAATTGTTGAAGCAAGCTCAATATTCTCCGCTGTCCATTTCCCTGATGGCCGTTACATTGTTCTCCGTGAACAAAGGCTTCCTGGATGATGTACCGGTCAAGCAAGTGCTGGCATTCGAAGCAGGCGTGCACAATTTCATGAAAACGAGCCATGCAGCATTGCTGCAGAAGATCGAAGAAACCAAGCAACTGGACAAAGATGGCGAAGCTGCCATGGCTGCCGCAATTGCTGATTTCAAAAAATCCGGCACTTATTAATTTACTGTAGCTAGAAGGAGTCAATACTCATGGCTGCAGGCAAAGAGATACGTGGCAAGATCAAAAGCGTAGAAAATACGAAGAAGATCACGAAGGCGATGGAAATGGTCGCTGCATCCAAAATGCGTAAAGCGCAAGACCGGATGCGTGCGGCTCGCCCGTACAGTGAAAAAATTCGTACGATTACGGCTAACTTGTCACAAGCCAACCCAGAGTACACGCATCCTTTTATGGTGCAACAAGATCTGTCCAAGAAAGTTGGCGTGATTGTTGTAACTACAGATAAAGGTTTGTGTGGCGGTCTCAACACTAACGTGTTGCGTCTGGTCACCAGCAAAATGCGTGAACTCGAAGGTAAGGGTTCAAAGATAGAAGCGGTCGCAATTGGTAATAAAGGTCTCGGCTTCCTGAATCGCGTAGGTGCGCAAGTAGTTTCCCATGTCACACAATTGGGCGACACTCCTCACCTCGACAAACTGATAGGTCCAGTCAAAGTTTTGCTGGATGCGTATCAGGAAGGCAAGCTGGACGCGGTTTACCTGAGTTATACAAGATTTATCAACACCATGAAGCAAGAGCCGGTGATGGAGCAGTTGCTGCCCCTGACAGCGGACAGGCTGACCACAGAGAAGAGTGCCCATACCTGGGACTATCTGTATGAGCCAGATGCAGCAACCGTGATTGATGAATTGTTGATACGTTATGTTGAAGCACTGATTTTCCAGGCCGTAGCGGAAAACATGGCATCTGAACAATCGGCCCGTATGGTGGCGATGAAATCAGCAACTGATAATGCAGGTAACGTGATTGGCGAACTTAAACTGGTTTATAACAAAACCCGTCAAGCCGCCATTACCAAAGAGCTCTCCGAGATCGTCGCCGGCGCGGCAGCGGTCTAAACTGAATTTAAATATTAAGAAGGAACGAACATGGCTAATGGCAAAATCGTTCAGTGTATCGGCGCTGTTGTGGACGTTGAATTTCCACGCGACGCGATGCCTAAGATTTATGACGCCTTGAAAATGGAAGGCTCCGAACTGACATTGGAAGTTCAGCAGCAATTGGGTGACGGCATAGTCCGTACCATTGCTCTGGGTACTTCTGATGGTCTGCGTCGCGGCATGACTATTTCCAACACTGGCAACCCTATCATGGTACCAACCGGCAAAGCAACGCTGGGTCGTATCATGGACGTATTGGGCAACCCTATCGATGAATGCGGTCCTGTCAGCCACGCGCAGACAGCATCCATCCACCGTAAAGCCCCTGCTTACGACGAACTGTCCCCATCCCAGGAATTGCTGGAAACCGGTATCAAAGTTATTGATCTGGTTTGCCCATTCGCCAAAGGTGGTAAGGTCGGTCTGTTCGGTGGTGCGGGTGTGGGCAAGACCGTCAACATGATGGAACTGATTAACAACATCGCCAAGGCACACAGCGGTTTGTCCGTGTTTGCTGGTGTGGGTGAGCGTACTCGTGAGGGTAATGACTTCTACCACGAAATGGCTGACGCAAAAGTGGTTGATCTGGAAAACCCAGAAAACTCCAAAGTTGCGATGGTGTACGGTCAGATGAATGAACCACCAGGTAACCGTCTGCGCGTTGCTCTGACTGGTTTGACGATTGCTGAAGGTTTCCGTGACGAAGGCAAAGACGTTTTGTTCTTCGTGGATAACATCTACCGTTACACACTGGCCGGTACTGAAGTATCCGCTTTGCTGGGTCGTATGCCTTCCGCCGTGGGTTATCAACCTACACTGGCTGAAGAAATGGGCCGTCTGCAAGAGCGTATTACATCCACTAAAACTGGTTCGATCACATCGATCCAGGCCGTGTATGTTCCAGCCGATGACTTGACCGATCCATCTCCTGCAACTACGTTTGCTCACTTGGATTCCACCGTTGTTCTGTCCCGTGACATCGCTTCCCTGGGTATCTACCCTGCGGTTGATCCACTGGATTCAACATCCCGTCAGCTGGACCCACAAGTGGTTGGTGTAGAGCACTATGAAACAGCCCGCGCCGTTCAAGGTACTTTGCAGCGCTACAAAGAATTGCGCGACATTATCGCGATTCTGGGTATGGACGAATTGGCTCCTGAAGACAAACTGCTGGTCGCACGTGCACGTAAGATGCAGCGTTTCCTGTCTCAGCCTTTCCACGTTGCTGAAGTGTTTACCGGTTCTCCAGGTAAATACGTTTCGCTGAAAGAAACGATCCGTGGTTTCAAAATGATCGCTTCCGGCGAACTCGATCACCTGCCAGAACAAGCGTTCTACATGGTAGGTACTATCGACGAAGCAATCGAAAAAGCGAAAAAAATGGCTGCCGCTTTATAAGCGAACAGGGGTGCAGTTAATCAATTAGCTGCACCATAGCTTTTTTGAGCGAATAATAAGGGTCCAACATGGCACACACTATTCACGTTGACGTGGTTTCCGCAGAAGAGTTGATCTTCTCCGGTGAAGCCGAATTCGTCGCGTTGCCGGGTGAGGCTGGTGAATTGGGTATCTATCCGAAACATACACCACTGATTACCCGCATCAAGCCGGGCGCGGTGCGCATCAAGGTTCCAGGCAAAGCCGAAGACGAATTCGTATTCGTCGCCGGTGGCCTGCTTGAAGTGCAACCAAATGCAGTGACAGTTTTGGCCGATACCGCGATTCGCGGTCAAGATCTGGACGAAGCCAAAGCCAATGAAGCCAAGAAACTGGCAGAACAAGCTTTGGTTAATCGTGATTCCAAGATTGACTATGCGCAAGCACAGGCAGAATTGGCTTCTGCGATCGCCCAATTGGCAGCGATACAAAGATTGCGTCAAAAGCGTTAATTTCGCTGCGAAAATTTTTTCGCGACGAAAGCAGTACAATGGAAAGGCAGCTCAGGCTGCCTTTTTGTTTTTTCACGCTGCCAAACTGGACCAATACTGGAACTGTCCATGCCTATGGAACAAAACTTGATTGCTGAGATACTGAGCAAAAGTAAAACCATCGCCGTTGTCGGCCTGTCCTCAAAAATTTCACGCCCCAGTCATGGCGTGGCGGCCTATATGCAGGCGCATGGATATCGCATCATTCCGGTCAATCCGCGTGAGGCAGGGAGCGTGATACTGGGTGAATATTGTTATCCTGACCTGATCGCTGCTGCGGCTGAACACCGTATTGATATCGTCGATTGCTTCCGCAATGCGGCAGATATCCCACCCATCGTCGAAGAGGCCATACAGATAGCTGCGCCTTATCTGTGGATGCAATCAGGCATCGTCAATGCAGAAGCCGTTGCCAAGGCTGAGGCGGCGGGTATCAAAGTCGTGATGGACAAATGCATCAAGATCGAACATCTTTACCAACAGTGATATTGTTGATTATTGCGCAGCTGGTTTTTCCGCTTAAGTTGTATTAAGGCTTGATTCAGTCATGTACTCAAGTATCAATGATCATTCATAAAAAGCCCGGTGCGGCTCCGAATAGATCAATTTTAGCGACTTGAGCAGCTTGTAAATGATCGCCGCCAGCAATACATAGAAATAACCAACAAGCAGGCTGTATAAGCCGCCGATCATAAACAGATTGAACAGGTCAGCGATATCGATGCGTGCGTCATTGATTATCATAATGACCGCAGCACAAACGCCAAATGCCAGCGCCATGACGAACGGAGCAAAATGGCAGTAGAAAACAAACTTGTCGTCGTCCAGGCGAAAAAAAGCAAAGCCGGACACCAGCAGCACCAATAAATACGGTATGCCACCAATGATCAGCGATCCAAGCAGAAAGCGCGATAGTTCGCGCAGCACACCAAATTGTGCACATGCGAAGCTGAGCAAGCTCAACACTATGGGCAATAACAATGCGGCCAGGTGAAGTTTTCTTTCGTATCATGTGCATTAAGTTTGCGATGCATACCACCAAAAAAGTGCAATCCTGTTGAATGCATTCGTAGTCTTGCTAGGGTATGCAGCAGTTTTCATATTATCATCAAAACATTATCTCTGATTCTGAGATATTTTCTTTGCAAGCTAACAAAATTGATTGGGGGACTTGAATGACAGTTGCGGACTTGTTTCGGGTAGGTAAAGGTTTTCAGGTCAGGGATGCTGATGCCAATAAAAAGCTGATGGGTAGGGCAGCCACTGAAAAGAGTGCAGACAAGGCTGCCGACAAGCTGGCGACATTAAAACTGGCTGAAGAAATTTCTAACCTGCAAAATCTCTTGTATGCAGAGCATAATCGTAAAGTGCTAGTCATTTTGCAGGGCATGGATACATCCGGCAAAGACGGCACGGTCAAAGGCGTGTTCGGGCAAATCAACCCCCTGGGCGCACGCACAGTCGCCTTTAAGGCTCCCAGTACCGATGAAAAAAACCATGATTATCTATGGCGCATCCATAAAGAAGTGCCGGGCAAGGGGGAGGTCACCATCTTCAACCGCAGTCATTATGAAGATGTCTTGATTACTCGCGTGCATGACTGGATAGACCAGGCTGAATGCAAGCGCCGTTACGCGCAAATCCGCGACTTTGAACGTATGCTGGCCGAGACTGGTACGGTGATATTGAAATTCTTCCTGCATATTTCCAAGGCTGAGCAAAAGGCCAGGCTGGAAGAGCGCCTGGCTGATCCTGATAAACACTGGAAGTTCGATCCCCAGGATCTGGTAGAGCGTAAATACTGGGACGCTTATCAAGAAGCATATAAAGATGCCTTGCTGGCAACGGACGCCGATCATGCACCCTGGTATGCCGTCCCATCTGACTCCAAGACCCAGCGCAACCTGGTGATTGCCAGCATAGTGCAAGAAAAAATGTTGAGTCTGAAACTCAAATATCCACCTGGCAATCCAGAATTCAGCAAGCTCAAGGTGGAATGAAGTTCAAGGGTAAATTCAAGTACGGGCCAGAGTTGGTCGCGGCATTGCTGTACCCCTTGCTGGCCTGGCAGGGACGGCGTACCCGCGCAGTGACACCGCGCCTGCCCGAGGCCAGTGATCATGCATATGGACTATGGGCTCATGTCAATCCGGCTGTGGAGAAATACGAGGTATTGGGGATAGGTGAGTCGCCGGTTGCTGGCGTCGGCGTTGCCAATTATGAGGAAGCCATCACCGCCCAACTGGCAAAAGCCCTGGCTGACAAACTGGATACTGCTGTGGCATGGCAGGCTTTGGGGCAAAATGGTGCGCGTCTGTCCTGGGCCAGACAAGTTTTGCCAGCATTTCGTCAGGCACAAGGCCATGCATCGCCAGCGTGGGATGTCATTCTGGTCGCTTTTGGTGTCAATGATACGACCAGCTTTTGCCCGGTCAGTAGTTACCGGGTAGAGCTGCAAAGCCTGATGGATGAATTGCAGATGTTGCTAAAACCAAGTGGTCTTATCGTGTTGGCGGGCGTGCCACCGATGCAGGTTTTCCCCGCCTTGCCCGCTCCTTTACGCCAGGTTTTGGGCATGAAAGCGCGTGCGCTGGACCAAATAAACCGCGAAATGGCAACATCCCGGCAGCAGGTTTTGCATTTGCCGTTTACCGCAAATCTTCAAGATGTACGCCAGATGGCCGAAGATGGCTACCATCCGTCAGCACTTGGCGTCAGTATTTGGGCAGAAGAATTAGCGAAAACATTTCTGCAAAATCGTCAAGAAAAATAATAAAGCTTTGGTACTTATGCACAATTTCGCTTGCACGCGATTTATGCTAAAAAATGGGAATTTCTCATAAACTGGTATTCCTTCCCAATAAAATCAATGACTTACAGAATAATCCTGTTAACCGAATTTAAAATAAATCAGTAAACTGGCATTCTGTCATTTCTATCCACAAAGTTATCCACAGTTTATTGCCGGAAATTTTGCTGAAAATTGCGCCACTTATTGCAGATCAGATGCCTAGACTGCGCGCATAGGCGATAATGTCGCCTATACAGCAATAGCCTGCGTAGTTTGACAATGTCAGTAGATAAGCAGATGCGCGCAGCGTCACCGAAAGCCCTTATGTCCATGAATTTTGCCCCACTCAAAAATGATACCTTCCTGAGAGCCTTGTTGCGCCAGGAAACTGACTACACACCACTGTGGTTGATGCGCCAGGCTGGCCGTTATTTGCCAGAATACCGCGCCACCCGCAAAGGTGCTGGCTCTTTCCTGAGCCTGGCCAAGAATCCCGGCTTTGCCACCGAAGTCACTTTGCAGCCGATAGACCGTTATGGCCTGGACGCGGCCATCCTGTTCTCTGACATTTTGACCGTGCCGGATGCGATGGGCCTGGGTCTGTACTTTGAAGAAGGCGAAGGCCCCAAGTTTGAGCGCCCGCTGAAAGATGAAAAAGACGTCATGGCACTCAAAGTGCCAGAAGCAGGCAGCCTGCAATATGTATTTGATGCAGTAACGCAAATCCGCACCGCACTGGATGGCCGGGTACCCCTGATCGGTTTTTCCGGCAGCCCATGGACACTGGCTTGTTATATGGTAGAAGGCCAGGGCTCGCGTGACTTTCATACTGTCAAGAGCATGATGTACAAGCGCCCAGACCTGATGCACCACATCTTGCGCACCAATGCCGATGCTGTTGCTAGTTATCTGAATGCGCAAATTGATGCCGGTGCCCAGGCCGTGATGATTTTTGACAGCTGGGGCGGGGCGCTGGCGGACGGAGCCTATCAAGAGTTTTCGCTATCTTATATGCGCGATATCGTCAGCCAGCTGCAAAAAGAGAAAGATGGCAAGCGTATTCCTGCCATTGTCTTTACCAAAGGCGGTGGTCTGTGGCTGGAACAACTGGCTGATATCGGTGCTGATGCCCTGGGCCTGGACTGGACCATGAATCTCGGCCAGGCACGCGCCAAGGTTGGTGATAAAGTAGCTTTGCAGGGTAATCTTGATCCAGCAGTATTGTTTGCTGAACCAGCGCAAATCCGCCAGCAGGTGATTGCCACGCTGGATAGTTATGGCAAACCTGCGGCTGGTCATGGCCATGTATTTAACCTGGGTCATGGTATTTCGCAATTTACGCCAGTTGAGTCAGTCAGTGTGCTGGTCGAAACGGTGCATGAATATAGTCGTCAACAGCGTCAGGCGTAGCAGGTAGGGTATTTGTTTATAAAATATGCATGGTTTGTTGCCACTGACTGATAACAAAGTGGCTTGTCCAGCCAGTATTTCTGGTCAGGCCAGTGGCAAAGTATGGGCTTTTAGGCACTGGTAAAACAACAAGTGCTGGAAATGCTTGTCTTTGCGTTATGTTGCTCTGCAAAACATAGTACTGGCGTGCTTTTCCAGCCCGAAAGCTGTGGAAAACCAATGGATACGCCGCAGTAAAATTTTGCATTTCTATGCACATTTTCTGTTACTTATGCACAAAATCGGGGCGACAAAAAATATTTTCAAAAATATTTTTTTGTCTTCCAGCATTTTTTGTAAGTCATTGATTTTAAAAGACTAAATTCTAGGCTCTGAGATAGGGCATTCTGTGGAAACCCACGTAAACGCTAGCGAAAACCGATGTCAATAGACCTTTCTCCACAAAGTTATCCACAGAAACTGTGGATATGTCAAAAAGCCTTATGAAATCAATAGTTAGCGCTGATTTTCATGTTCCAGCTTAGATCGTGAAACAAGTTTATTTACGAGTAGCCCTCGATACCCCCCTTGACAGCACCTTCGATTATCGATGGACAGCACAAGAAGAGGGCGGTACTACTGTAGCCCTGCCCCAGATTGGACAACTGGTCGCTTTGCCGTTTGGCCGCCAGGAAGTAGTCGGTCTGATCATGGATGTGGTGAGCGAGACGGATGTCCCGCCCGCCAAGCTGCGCGATGTCATCGCCGTCAGGCACGAACTATTGGCCATGAACAAGGAATGGCTGGCGCTATGCCAGTTTGCCGCCGAGTATTACCAGCGCCCGATAGGCGAAGTGGCGATACCGGCCTTGCCCAAGAATCTGAAAGCTATCAAGACGGTTTCCCTGCAACGCTCCATCAAAAAGCTGGACAAGTTGCCAGAACTGGCCGATGTCAGCCCGGTGGGTGAGCCGCAATTGAATCCTGAGCAGCAAGCTGCTGTCGACGCTGTTGCCAATGCCGAGGGCTATGCCCCGCATCTCTTGTTTGGGGTCACAGGCAGTGGTAAGACTGAAGTGTATTTGCAGACTGCCGCCAAAGTGCTGGCAAAAACCCCGGATGCCCAGATCCTGATCCTGGTGCCAGAGATCAATCTGACGCCACAGCTGGAGTCCCACATCCGCGCCCGCTTTCCCGGTCTGATGCTGTCTACCCTGCACAGCGGTATGGCAGAAGGTGAACGCATGTTGCACTGGCTGGCTGCACATACCGGGCGTGCCCGTATCGTACTCGGCACACGTCTGGCCATGCTGGCATCCCTGCCAAAGTTAAAACTTCTGATCATTGATGAAGAGCATGATCCTTCCTACAAGCAACAGGAAGGCTTGCGTTATTCCGCCCGTGACCTGGCCGTATGGCGGGCACGCCAGCTCTCCATCCCTATCTTGCTGGGTTCTGCCACACCTTCGCTGGAAAGCTGGCAGGGTGCGCAGACTGGCCGCTATCGCCTTCTGGAATTGCGCGAACGGGCAGTCCAACATGCGGTATTGCCCATCATACGCATCATCAACCTGGAAAGAGAAAAACCCAGCGAAGGCCTGACGCAAAGACTGATAGGTGCTATCAAGCTACGCCTTGAGAAGGGTGAGCAATCACTCCTGTTTCTTAACCGTCGTGGTTATGCACCGGTGCTGGCTTGCGATGCCTGTGGCTGGATCAGCAATTGCACACGCTGCACTGCCCATCTGGTTTTGCACAAAGGCGACCACAGACTGCGCTGCCATCATTGCGGCCTGGAGCAACGCATACCTCGCTCTTGCCCGACTTGTGGCAATATTGACTTGCAACCCCTGGGTCGTGGCACCCAGCGTATGGAAGAAAGCCTGGCTCTGCTTTTCCCGGAGGCAAGAGTATTCCGTATTGATGCCGATTCCACCCGCCTCAAAGGTAGTGCTGCTGCCGCCTTTGAACGTGTACATGCTGGTGAAGTCGATATCCTGATAGGCACACAAATGGTGGCCAAGGGGCATGACTTCAAACGCCTGACTCTGGTGGCAGCCTTGAATCCCGATGCTGCCTTGTTCTCGCAAGATTACCGCGCCAGCGAACGTTTGTTCGCCCAGCTCATGCAGGTAGCAGGCCGGGCGGGGCGGGCAGCGCAAAAAGAAGGCGGCAATGCATCCGAGGTACTGGTACAAACCCGCTACCCTGACCACCCGCTCTACCATGCGTTGATGGCACACAATTACCCCGACTTTGCCAAAGACTTGCTGGATGAACGCCAGCAAGCCCACATGCCACCTTTCATGTACCAGGCTTTATTGCGGGCAGAAGCCAAAGAGCTGGAAACTGCTATCGAGTTTTTGAAGCAGGCAGCGACCTGTACAGAACATCAGGGCATCATGATCAATGACCCCATCCCCATGACCATGACGCGGGTGGCCAATGTGGACAGGGCGCAATTGCTGGTCGAATCAGTCTCACGACCAGCTCTGCAAGCCTTCGTTAAAGCCTGGATAGCAGATTTGCGCGCCATGAAAAGCCGGGTCAGGTGGTCGGTGGAAATTGATCCTGTGGATATCTAAGTATTTGTCCACATGGGCCTGAGGATGACGATCAGTTAAAATTGCTGTTCAAACCTGCCAATGAACACAAAGATTGCGCCATGCCACTCAGCCCTTACCTGAACACCTTCCCTGAAATTTCCCGGAATTGCTATATCCACCCCAGCGCCCAGCTCATCGGTGATGTACAAATCGGGCCGGATAGTTCTATCTGGTGCAATGCCGTCCTGCGTGGCGATGTCAATCACATACGTATAGGCCATAGCAGCAATTTCCAGGACCTGGCCATGGGTCATGTCTCACACAAGAATGCCAGCAAACCTGCCGGTTCACCCCTGATCATCGGCGACCATGTGACGATAGCCCATTCCGTCATCCTGCATGGTTGCAACATAGGCGATGAATGCCTGATAGGCATGGGCAGCATCATCATGGATGATGTAGTTATCCACAAGCATGTCATGCTGGGTGCTGGCAGTCTGGTGCCACCGGGAAAAGTGCTGGACAGCGGCTTTTTATATGTAGGCCGCCCGGCAGTCAAAGTCCGTGCCCTGACGGCTGAAGAAATCAGCTATTTCAAGTATTCAGCCGAGCACTATGTGCGCATCAAGAATAATTACCTGGCCAGCGTCGCATCGCAGCCATCTGAATGAACTTGAAAACGGCTTTGTGGTCTGAACGCGGCAAACCATTTTTTGAGAGATTTTCAAACACCCAAATAGAAGGACAAGACGGCATGAATGCAACACAGGTCGGCGAATACTGGATCACCACAGACAAGGACAAGATAGACATTGATCTTGTGCATCAATTCCTGACGACCGAAAGCGGCTGGGCCACCGGCATTTCACGACCTGTGGTAGAAGAATCCCTGCGCAATTCCCTGTGTTTCAGCGTTTTCCAGCAAGACCGCATGGTCGGCTTTTGCCGCATCATTACCGACATGGCGACTTTTGGTAACCTGGTCGATGTGTTTGTGGTGACCGATATGCGCGGCAAGGGTATCTCCAGATTGCTGATGGAAGAAGTCATGGCCCATCCAGTTGTAAAAAAACTGCGCCGCTTCACGCTGTCTACCAGTACAGCTGCGGGTTTGTATGAAAAGTTTGGCTTCACGCCAATCAGCAAGCCTGAAAATTTCATGGAAGTGTATAAACCCAGGATTTATCTGGACTAGCTTTCAGTCAAAGCTAACTGACTCCAGGCATATGTAAATGTCAAGATGCGTCAAAGTTGCAACAGCGCGCTTGCTATCGCGCTGTTTATGCTTGTCTGGGAGCATGAAACTGCGGCATATTGAAAGCGTTTAAGCGATAAAAATTCATGCCAGCGCTTCATTGCATAGCCGACCATTCTTTCTTAATTCAACATGCTTTCATCCCTGCTTAAACCTGCGATAGCCATCAGCTTGGCGCTGGCCTTTGTTGCACCATGCCCGGCTCAGGCGCTGGAGTCTGCCCTGAGCCTGAAAGACATCTACGCCAGCACGGTAGTACAGCAAGTCCAGCCGCCGCCAGAAGACCTGCAATTCTATATAGACCAGATGGTAGTGGCATTGACCAGCACGAATATTAGTAACTTGCCTTCACAATATATTTTGCTGGTTGACCGCAATCCCAAAGTGCAGGTTGTCATGTTGTTCTGGCTGGACCAGGAAGGGCAGTATCAGTTCATCGGTGCTTCACCTGTATCGACAGGGCGCTCTCCCGGCTTTGAACATTTTGAAACGCCGATAGGGGTGTATACCCATAGTCTGGCCAATCTGGATTACCGTGCAGAAGGTAGTAAAAACAGCAAGGGCATACGCGGCTATGGTGCCAAGGGCCGGCGCGTATTTGATTTTGGCTGGCAAAAGGCCAAGAAAGGCTGGGGCGATAAAATCATTGCCGACATGCGTCTGCAAATGCATGCGACTGACCCCGGCATACTCGAATCGCGCCTGGGCACGGTGCAATCCAAGGGTTGTGTACGCATACCGGGCACCTTGAATTTCCTGCTCGACCGCTATTCCGTAATGGATGCCGACTATATACAGGGACTGGCAGAGGGCAAAAAATTCTGGGTACTCGATAAAAACCGCGAAGACAATCCCTGGGCGGGACGTTACATGGTCATTGTTGACAGCGGCAAAGAGCAGAAACCCGAATGGGCAGCCTACATTCCACCTGCACCCGCGCCACGCAAAGTCGTGAAGCCTTCTTGAAAATTTTAGTGAAAGCGATAGTAATTCCTGAAATCGACTAAGATATCCTTGTCAGGATATTTAAATCATTTCAGGGAACCCTCATGTCTATAGAAACCTGGTTGCTGTATGTCGTTGCCGTACTGGTATTGACCATTACCCCCGGCCCTGCCGTGTTGATGTGTATTACCAACAGCATCAATTTCGGTGCCCGCATGACATTGTTCCCAGCCTTGGGGAATATCACGTCCTTGATTGCCATCATGACTTGCTCGGCGATAGGCATAGGCGCCATCCTGGCGACATCGGCGCTGGTGTTTACCATCATCAAATATCTGGGTGTGGCTTACTTGCTGTATCTGGGTATCAGCAGCTTGCGTGCCAAAAGCAGTGATTTCGTCTTGCCAACAGAAACCGAGCTGCGCGGCACCCGCCTGCGCTTGTATGTCAAAGGCATGCTGGTCGGTATCAGCAATCCCAAGGCCTTGCTGTTCTTTACCGCCTTCTTCCCGCAATTCATTAACCCTGCTGCCGCCAAGCTCCCGCAATTTTTGATCTTGTGCAGCACCTTTGTGTTTTTTGAATTCAGTGTCTTGATGTTGTATGCCATGTTTGCCGAACGCATGGGGCCGTGGTTGCGTTCCAAGGGCAAGGCAAAGATGTTCAATCAGTTTTCTGGTGGCGTATTCGTGGCAGCGGCGGGTCTGCTGGCAACCGTAAAAAAGGCCAACGATTGAGGCCGCTGCAAAAATAAGCTAGCGTTGTTGCGCCTCCTTGTCGTACTAAAGTACTGTCTGCATCGGCACGCCTAGCTATCTTAATTTTGCAACAGCCTCTAGGAGTAAGATCATGTCACATAGCAAAGCGTATAGTGAAAAAGGTTTTTGGGACAAGCTCAAAAAATATGCACAAGTTGCAGGTAGTGAAGTCATAGAAAAAGTGCTGTGCCTGTACTATGCAGCGCAAAGGCCGGAGACACCAGCCTGGGCCAAGACAGTGATTTTCGGGGCATTGGGATATTTCATTTTTCCTCTCGATGCAGTGCCGGATATCTTGCCTGTCGTTGGCTACAGTGATGATCTGGGCGTGATAGCGGGGGCACTGGTGACGGTCAGTTTGTATATTACGGATGAGGTGAAGCAGAGTGCGCGGGATAGGATGAAGGGGTGGTTTGGGAGCAAGCAGGTTTAAATGCTTGCCGGGCTAGTTAGCCATTGAATTACCACTATTTTATTACCGTCATTCCAGCGTGCTTTTGGCTGGAATCCACCGGGCTGGCGCTCAAGTGGCGTTCTTGACATATTGTAGTGGTCTAATTTGCCAGGACAGTGAAATAGGAGGAAACTCAATCTCAAAGA
>JAZJXP010000031.1:0-59006 GCA_040390835.1 Pseudomonadota bacterium | reverse complement strand
CACTACGCTGTAAATTCTCCTATTTCTTTGTCCTGATTTACTTGACCACTACATACCTTTTTTGGCGAAGCAAAAAAGGTGAGTAGCTGCCGGGCTACCCCCGGCCTGCAATTTCAAATTACGTGTCCAGATATTTAAAATATGATTCGTAAAGTCTCGTGATTTTGGTTTAATAGACTTCACTATATGCAACAAACGCCGCTGGATTCCAGCCTAAAACACGCTGGAATGACGTTAATTTGGGCTGCTCTAATTTAAATGCGTACAGCTAGGTGCATTTCTACCGAATTAATAAGAATGTTAGCGTGATTAACTTCTGCCAAACACACAAAAATACGTTATTGAGATTACCGCAATTTGTAGGAAAACCACCCGAGAAAACCCCACCTCAAGATTTTTTAAACAATAAGTTGTACACTGTGCCACACCAGAGTCCACGACAAGACTCACAGGCAAGCTCCGCATAAAAGCGGGCTGAAGGAAAGGCCGTATTAAGTATCAAGCACAGACCAGAACCTATTGGCCTGCCGATTGAATTTCTTAGCCCCAAAACCATGCCCGAATCTAACAGCCTGGCTAACACGGCCAATAGTGTGCGCACCACGCCACCCCACATCATCCGCGAGCTGGAAAGCGGACTGCTTGCCGATGCAGCCCATACCTCACCCAAGTATTTCTATGACGCCGTGGGTTCGGTATTGTTTGAAGCGATCTGCGTACTGCCAGAATATTATCCCACCCGCACTGAAGCAGAAATTTTCACGCATCACATGGCTGACATGGCGCGTGTCATCGGCATAGGTGGCAGCCTGATCGACCTGGGTGCAGGTAATTGCGCCAAGGCAGCGCGACTATTTACAGTCTTGCATCCTGACCAGTATGTGCCCATCGATATTTCTGTCCATCATTTACGGGATGCCGTTGGCAGACTGCAGCAACGCTTTCCCCACATAGAAATGACGGCACTGGGTCTGGATCTGGCTCAAGACTGGAAGCTGCCTGCCGAAGTAAGACGCGACAAGCGCCTGTTCTTTTATCCTGGTTCATCAATAGGTAATTTTGAACCGGAGGAAGCATTGGCATTCCTCTGTCATTTACGTACAGCCTGTGACCGCGACAGCGGCATCCTGATAGGGGTCGACCTGATCAAGGACAAGACCTTGCTGGATGCGGCTTATGCCGACAGCCTGGGCGTCACGGCTGCCTTTAACCTGAACCTGTTACGCCATATCAATCATTTATTGCATACTGATTTTGATGTCAGCCAGTGGCAACATGAGGCTTTTTTCAATCCAGAAAAATCCCGTATAGAAATGCATTTGCGCGCCAGGGAAGATATCCGGGTCACCTGGCCTGATGGGCACAGAAATTTCATCAAGGGTGAACACATACACACGGAAAACAGCTATAAATACAGCATACAAGGCTTTAATGCCTTGCTGGCCGACGCGGGCTTTTCCCATAGCTGTCACTGGACAGACAAAAATGAATGGTTCGCCGTCATCCATGCCACAGCTGCTTAATCCCATACAGAGGGAAATCATGCAAGAAGCGGGCATATTTGAACGCTGGCAGGAAATCCGGCTACGCTCAGTCACTATCGCCGCGCCCTTGTCAGCCGAAGATTGCATGGCCCAATCCATGCCTGATGCCAGCCCTATCAAATGGCATCTGGCGCATACCACATGGTTTTTCGAGACCTTCATCCTCGAACAGTTTGAGATTGGCTTCCAGGCATTTCACAGCGATTTCAGGGTACTTTTCAATTCTTATTACAACGGCGTCGGTGACAAGCATCCACGCCCGCAACGCGGCTTGCTGACCCGTCCATCGCTGGAGACTGTACTGGCCTACAGACGTAATGTAGATGAGCGCATGCTGCGCTGCCAGGACAAACTCAGCGATGCCCGCTTTGCATCCTTGCTGGAACTGGGCATGCAGCATGAACAGCAGCATCAGGAATTGATGCTGACTGACATCAAGCATCTGCTGTCATGCAACCCTCTGTTTCCGGCCATGTATCCCGCCACCGACATGCTCAAACCCCTGCCAGTATCGCAAACCCTGAGCTGGCAAGACTATGATGCCTGCCTGTGTGGCATCGGCCATGAGGGCAAGGGCTTTGCCTTTGATAATGAAAGCCCGCGCCACCGCCAGTTTCTGGAGCCTTTCCAGCTCGCTACCCGGCTTATCAGTAATGCAGAATACCTGGAATTCATAGAAGATGGTGGCTATCAAAATCCCGCCCTGTGGCTGGCCGAAGGCTGGGACTGGGTCCAACAACAAGATCTGCGTCACCCACTGTACTGGCGCTACGACTTCCAGCAAGACTGGCAGGAATTTGGCCTGCATGGCTTGTTGCCGCTGAACCCGCAGCAGACACTAGGCCATATCTCTTACTTTGAAGCAAGCGCCTTTGCGGCTTGGGCAGGGGGGCGCCTGCCTACTGAAGCAGAATGGGAATACGCAGCACAGCAACATGAACTCGAAGGCCAACTGAGCCAGTTATTTGATCACGGCTGGCAATGGACCAGCAGTAGCTACAGCCCCTACCCCGGCTTTGCTCCGGCAGCAGGCGCAGTCGGTGAATACAATGGCAAATTCATGGTCAACCAATATGTATTGCGCGGCTCTTCTGCCTTCACGCCAGCAGGCCATAGTCGTATCACTTACAGGAATTTTTTTCCGGCAACAGCGCGCTGGCAATTGACCAGCTTGCGCCTGGCCCGTTCACTTACTGAGGATTAGTTCTATGCCCACCGCGAAATGGAAAGATACTGTGATTGCCCAGGCCAGCGATGCAGAGATTGTGAAGATCGAAGGCAATATCTATTTCCCAAAAAATAATGTCAACCCTGAGCACTTGCGCGACAGTGACAAGCACACGGTTTGCCCATGGAAGGGCACAGCCAGTTATTACGATGTCGTCGTCGATGGTGAAGTGAATACCGATGCTGCCTGGTATTACCCTGAACCCAAGGATGCCGCAAAAGAAATAAACGGCTTTATTGCCTTCTGGCGTGGGGTAGAAGTCTTGCCCTGAAGATCAGGACAAGACTGATTCAATAAGACTACTTCAGCAAACCTGCCTCAGGGAAAAGCCGGAATATGCGGCTCAACGCCGCCATAACGAAAACCAGGATGCCTGCTGGCCATCATTTCTTCGGTCTGTTTGACTTTGCTCAGCGGTACGTCAACGATGAGCAAAACTTGCCCATCTTCAATTTCGCTTTCAAAAGCTTTCAGACGGGAATTGGGGATGGCGGCAGCGGCCATGCCTGATACCCAGGAGCCAAATATGGCACCACCGACTGCGGCGACCAGCAAGGCGATGGTGCGCATTTCCAAACCTTCGGGTGGGAAAATCAACAACAGGCTACCTGCCAATAAACCGGTAGCAGCACCGACTACCATACCCAGTTCCATGCCATGAACGAGATCGGTTTTCTGTAGAAAATTGGCTTCCGGCATATCATTTGGCAAGCTGTCTTTTGCCAGGAAATGGATGTATCTTTCCTCTATGCGTGCCAGCAATAACTCATCGAGCATGGCTCTGGCAGCAGGAATAGTGGGAAGCATGAAATAAAGACGACGGCGCATGATGGCCTCCTTTAAAGAATCTCAGGAGGCAGCGTTAAAATTATAGATACAAGGCAAGAACAGGATGCTGAGCCTCCTGTTTAGTTATAGCAAAAATGAGCAAAAGGTCAAAGCCTATCGCCCATTTCCACCATCTTGCCCACGTCCCTGGCACAAAACTCAAGCCAGACGTTTTGCCGCCAGTGCATTCCCGGCGCGGCTGACCGCCTTGCGCCCCAGATGGGCAGAAATGAATTGCCCTGCATCCACCACGGCATTCAAGTCTATGCCGGTTTGTATACCCAGGCCCTGCATGAGAAAGAGTACATCTTCAGTCGACACATTGCCCGTCGCGCCTTTGGCATACGGACAGCCGCCAAGGCCAGCTACGGATGAATGGAAGATGGAAATCCCGACTTCGAGGCTGGCATAGATATTCGCCAGGGCCTGACCATAGGTATCATGAAAGTGGCCGGACAATGCCGCTATGGGAAAATCCTGCGCCACCCTTTGCATGACATTTTGCACTTGCCGGGCCGTGCCTACGCCTATGGTGTCAGCGATGTCAATTTCATCGCAACCGAGGTCACGTAAACGCTGCACTACATCTGAGACGCTATCAACGGCAACTTCCCCCTGGTATGGGCAGCCGAAAGCGCAAGAGATGCTACCGCGCAAGCGTATCTTGTTTGCTTTTGCGGCTTCGGCCACTTCGCGGAAACGTTCTATTGACTCAGCAATCGAGCAATTGATGTTTTTTTGCGCAAAGGCCTCCGAGGCTGAACTGAAAATTACCACTTCATCGGCACCGGCTGCCAGTGCTGCTTCAAAGCCTTTCATATTCGGTGTCAACACCGAATAGATGACACCAGGCTTGCGCGTGATGCCGGCCATGACTTCGGCCGAAGTCGCCATTTGCGGCACCCATTTGGGTGAGACAAAAGAGGCAGCTTCAATATTTACAAAACCAGCGGCTGTCAGGCGGTTCACCAGCTCTATCTTGACGTCGGCGGGGATGCTTTCTTTTTCATTTTGCAAGCCATCACGCGGGCCTACTTCGACAATTTTGACTTGCTTGGGCAATGATGCATTCATCTTTTTTCCTTGGGGCACCAGTAAAGGTATGCGATTGCATCATTTTACCCCCAAGCTGGCTAAAGCCTGAACCTCCCCCGTATTTCTACTTGTGCCAAAAGACCAACTCAAACCACATGCAATACCGCAACACCCAGTTTGGCGAAATAAGGGTCCAGCCTGTCTGCCAGTTGCGGCAAGTTATAGCTAGGCACTTGTGGATACAAATGATGTTCAAGATGATAAGAAAGATTGAACAGTAAGGCAGGGATGATCTTGCCTCGCAAGCTCCTGGCTTGCCCGAGTATGCTGCTATCAGGTTTAAAGTGGGGCAACCAGGCCGTGGTGACCGGATACAGGCAAGAGCCTATGTACATGAATACGCAATAAGTCAGCGGCGCAGCAGTCCAGGGCAAAACAAGCATAGCCAGCACAATACCCAGGATGGCAACGCACAGTTCGGCCAGCATCCAGCGCTTTTTTACAGGACTCCTGGCAAGCCTGTAGGCATGCAGCCAATGGTGGGCTATATATGTAGGCCCGGCTTTCAGTGCCCCCAACAAGCTCAGATGCGCAGGGCTGCCTTCAAAATCATCATGCTCCAGGCAATGGCTATGGTGATGCAGGTGAGCCTGGCGGAAGGCATGACCGCTTTCCAGTAACAGGATACTCATGGCAAACAAGACCCATTCTGTGCTGCGTGGCTTGAAACCGGCAGCGCCATGCAATACATCATGGGTGAAAGTCACCGAGACCAAAAAATGCAAGACGAAAACCAGCGGCAGTAAGAGGTAATACTGCATGGAGAAAACCATGGCATAGACAGCCAGGGTCAGCAGTGGCAGCACTGGCCAGATCAGGCCTTGTAATTTGCTCGCATTCAACAAGTCCAGACCCAGATTGCTCAGATTCGGCAAACCAGCCTGGCGACGGTTAAGCTGTGGCAGGACAAGTTTGGCAGGTGATGAAGCCACACGTGTGAGTGCAACAGGAAGACTTATGCTGATATTCATGATCATCATCTTTAAAGTGCGTGCAGCAGATTGCAGATGAAAAAGAACAAGTAGATACACACGATCCGGCCTGCATGTGTGCGTTTGATACCCCAGCGCGCAAACGCATAAGCGATCGCTCCATACAAATGCTGAATGAAAAAAACCATCATTGCCATCAATGGATAAAAAAACAGCAGCGCCAGCCATCTCAGATTAGGAATGAACAGGAGAAAGCAAGCAAACACGCCCAGTGCCAGGCGATAGCCGCTCATGAGGAAATCATGACGTGGGCTTAAAGGATGCAGATCTATACCCATCACATGCATGATAAAGACAAATTTTTTTTGTTTGACCTTAGGTAAGCCGAACAGCATCAACGACAGTATCCCGTGCGTGACCAGCAGACCAAAATCGAGTAGCAAGGCATGCTCCAGTCTGGCTTGTATGAAAAATTGCAAGACAGGTGCGATCACCATAGCCCAGGCTAGCAGGCGGTTAATCCTGATCAGGTAAGTTTTGGCCAGCAAAATGCATTGTGTAAGGCTGAATGTAGTTGAGCTCATGATTTGTCTGCAGTGCTTTGTTGGTGACAGTGTTTTTGTGGGGCAGGTATGAAAACTGCCTATCTCCTTATTCGCAAGCCGCGTGCCAGTCAGAGATTTTTCATAAGCCTTTGTTTTTTAAGGAAATTCACTTTATGCCTCAGCAAAACTGTAAGCTTGCTATATAGTTGACTGAAATTTACTATCAAGATTGTTGACAGCCACTCTTCATGAACGCCTACGGACTTTATTTTTTCTCACTCGCCTTGCAAGGCATCATCAGCCCTTTGCTGGCCATCTGGCTGTGGGTAAAGGCAGGGCAACAGCCGGGCATGAAAGCACTGGCCCTGTTTTGCGTGGGCATAGGCCTGTGGGCGACGGGGCAACTGGCCATCAATCTGGGTGATGCCAGCACCAGTGAACTGGGCAAGATGCTGGTCAATACCGGCCCTGTAAATGCTGTGCTCTTCCTGCATTTCGTATTGCGCTTCCTGGGCCGTTTGCGGCCTGCACGCATCATCGCCTGGTATGCAGTTGCCTTGCTGGTGGTGCTGGGTATTACCATCTTTGATATGGGCAGCCTCTTGCCCTGGCTGGAATTCCGGCGTTATTACGTGTTTCCGGTATGGGGCTGGATACCTGGCATCTTTGTCAGCGGCCTGAGTACCTGGGCCTACCTGCTCTTGCTGATGGCATGGCCCGCCGCAGCACCGAAGAAGCGTGGGCAAATCCTGGCGGTTTGCCTGGCCGGAGTCTGGGGTTCCGCTTCTACGCTGATGTTTTTGAATGCCTCGTTTGGCATACCCATCTTCCCGTATAGCGTGATCCTGCTGCCGTTCTATGCAGTCTTGCTGGTACTCGGCATCTTGCGTTATGACATGATGGCGGTGAACCTCTGGGCCAACCGTTTCCTGGCCTGGCTGGCCTTAAGTGTGTTGACGGTAGCCATTGCGGGTCTGGTGCTGAGCCTGGTGGCGCAAACCGGCTTTAGCCCACTGGCAGCCTTGCCACTGTGGCAGTTATGGTTATTGGGTACAGGCATGCTGCTCGTCATGCTGATACTGGAAAGACCCATGCGCAGCTTCATGGAAAAACTGATCTTCCCCGGTGCGCATCTGGAAGCGGCAGTCTTGAGCAACTGGCGTCTGCAACTGGAAGCCGCGGCTAGCTGGCAAGAACTTGAGGCGGTTGCCTCTGCACTGCTGGAAACCCATTTGCGCCAACCCATGCCTGTCTTGCTATTCCGTGATGGCGAACCTGGCAGCAGCACTGCTGAGCAACCCTGCGTCATCTGTTACCGGCAGCAAGCAGAGGCTTTCCACGCAGAATGGCATTACGAATTGCGTCACTGGGAAGGTGCAACCCCCAGTGTGCAAAGAGTGGGCGCAGTATTCGGTGCCCTGCTGGCTGCAGCAGCCGGACGCCTTGATCAGTTGCTGCGTTATGCAGCCCAGGAAAAACAACGCCTGCAACAGGCACATCTGACGGAACTGGGTGGGCTGGCTGCCACAGTCGCCCATGAATTGCGCAACCCCCTGAACATCATCAGCATGGCAGCCATCTCTTGCCCGGCAGAAGTGCGCAATGACATACGCGAGCAGATAGAAAGAGCAGACCATCTGATACAGGATTTGCTCAGTTATTCCGGTGAAGTAAGGCTGAATTGCCAACCTGTGGATATGGCAGAACTGATTGATAATATAGTGGCGCAACTTCGTCCTGCTGCCATGGCGAATGGCGTGCAAATCAGCAGCGAAATTGAGACACATTTACAGGGTCTTATAGACCGCATGCGCACTGAGCAAATCCTCAATAATCTGCTCAACAATGCGCTTGCGATGTTGCGCGGCAGACCAGATGCCCGCATCCACATCGAAGCGACTACAGACCAGCAGATGCTGAGACTGCGCATCTGCGATAACGGTCCCGGCATACCAGCGGAGCAAAAAGCCGACTTGTTCCAGGCTTTCAAGAGCCGCCGCCCCGGTGGCACAGGTCTGGGCCTGGCGATAGTGCGCAGGCTGGTTGAAGCCCATGGCGGCAGCGTTGCCCTGGTCAATTATCCAGGCTGGAATTGCTGTTTCGAACTTTACCTTCCCAAATCACCATGACACCATGAGCATGCAAACTATTTTACTGGTCGATGATGAACCAGCCTTTCAACGCCTGTGTGGCAACTGGCTGGCCAGCCTGGGTTATATCGTCAAGGTCGCGGCCACCGCAGAACAGGTACATGCCTTGCTGGCGGAGAACAGCTTTGATCTGGTCTTGCTGGACCTGGCCTTGCCACCTACTTTCACACCTGATGAAGGCCTGGCCCTGCTGCCTGCATTCGCGCCTGTGCCTGTGGTCGTCATGACTGGCCATGCAGACCGCGAACTGGCGCTGCGTGCTATCAGTCTTGGAGCCTGGGACTTCTTACCCAAGCCACTTGATCCAGACATCTTGCGCGTCGTGGTTGACCGCGCCCTCAACAAAAGCCGTCTTGAACGTGAACTGGCAGTATGGCGCGCCCGTGCCCTGCCGGACGACAATAGCATGGGCCTGATAGGCATCAGTAGCGAGCTGGCAGAACTGCGTTCTTTGATACGCCGCATTGCGCCTACCGATGTCCCGGTCATGATAACCGGCCCCAGCGGCACGGGTAAAGAACTGGTCGCACGCGCCCTGCATGCGCAGGGCAAGCGGGCAGGCAAAGCATTTATTGCCGTGCATTGCGGTGCCATACCCGCAGAATTATTTGAGAGTGAATTATTTGGTCACTGCAAAGGCAGCTTCACAGGTGCCGACCGCGACCGCAAAGGCTTGATCGCTGCTGCCGATGGCGGCACCCTGTTCCTTGATGAGGTCGGTGAAATGCCATTGCCCATGCAAGTCAAGTTGCTACGCTTCTTACAGTCTGGCAGTTTCTTTCCCATAGGTGCGCGTGCCGAATTGCGTGTTGATGTACGCATAGTCGCGGCCACGAATCGCGACCTGGCAATCATGGTCGAAGAAAAAAGTTTCAGGGATGATTTGTATTACCGTCTCAAGGGTATACAGATGCGCACCCTGGCACTGGCAGACAGGGCAGAAGACATCGCCCTGATAGCACAAGCTATTGCAGCCAGATCAACGCCACCAAAACGCCTGACGGCTGCGGCGCAGGAGTGGCTGGTATCCCACGCCTGGCCCGGCAACGTCAGGGAATTGCAGCATTGCCTGCAAACCGCAATCGCACTGGCAGGGGAGATGAATGAGATAGTAGTGGATGACCTGGCCCTGGCTTGCGGTGAGGTCGCAAGCGATGCGCCTGTGGTGGATTCCGGTTTGCTGGAAGAACAGGTAGCTGCGCTGGAAAAACGCCTCATTGTCAGCGCGTTGAATGACACCCAGCATAACCATACGCATGCAGCAAAACAGCTGGGCATTTCGCGCGTCGGTTTGCTCAACAAGATGCGCAGGTATGGACTGCGTTAGTGGATTGCTGCAAACAGACGACTCAAATCCAGCACAGGTATGCTTTGTCCCTGCTGCTCAAAACAGGAGATCGCCATGTCTCCCCAACCAGGTTCATCGAGGCTGCTGGCCTGCTTATCATCCACCAGCACGCGCACCGGTGGTGCCGCTAAGTGTATTGCACCCAAGCCCGCAGTATTACTGACAGCATCATGAAATGCCACCAGCGCCAGAATATTGCCTGTGCAAGCCTTGCCACCCAGACGCACAGGTAATTGCATGACGGGTACGGCGCGTTTTTGCCAGAAAATCACTTCCCGCATATACGCTGGTGCAAGTGGTACCTCAAAGCTGTCTTGTGCATCCATGATTTGTATCAACTCACGCTGGCCTATGGCGACTTGCCTGCCATCACCCACATCCAGTAGCCATGCATTTGCGCTAGACATGTTCAGGCCTCTCTATTGCGTTGAAATCAATTGAAGTGATTTGTGCAAAGCCACCATACTGCAATAAATGCCTGGCATCGCTAAGACAGGCGAGACCGTTTTCAAAGGGCATGATTGCCTGTATCGGTGAGTTAGCAGCACGCATTGCAACAGGCAAGGCATAATCGGCACCTGACTGCTGATTGAGCACTCTGACATCATCACACAAGAGGCCAAGAAAACCTTTGCCAGTAGCCAGCATGACACAGGCGCGGCGGGCTGCTGGTATATTGCCAAGCGTCTGTAATTCACCATTCAGGCTCAATACTGGCCAACTCTGTCCCAGATAAGCGATCCTGCCAACTGCTGGCGCAAGCGCATCCTGACTATCAAGGTCAGCGACGGATTCCACCGCGCAGATATCTCCTTGTGGCAGCATGAGTTGCATGCCATCTATACACAGCAACAGGCGGTTACGTACTTCTGTTGCCATACCCTGCTGCATCATCGCTCCCATGATCAGGCTCCTGTCAGACGGTTGATATGCTGCAGCAAGGCATCTTCGCTGAAGGGTTTGACCAGGTAAGCATCCACCCCGGCGGCATCGCCCTGCTGCCTGTGTTTTTGGGTGGAACGTGAAGTGATCATGATGATGGGGATGCGCTTGTCAAGTTTGCGGGCGCGGACATGGCTGGTCAGTTCCAGGCCATTCATGCGCGGCATTTCCATGTCTACCAAAATCACATCAGGTATTATTTCATCGAGGATGGCAACTGCATCCAGGCCATCAATGGCGGTACGTACTTCATAACCGGCATCGCGCATGATCTGTGCAGTAGCGCGGCGGGCTGACAATGAATCATCGACCACCAGGGCTGTACGCACATGCGCAGCATGATGATCAGTTTGCGCTGGCAAACCAGAATGTGCATCATCCACATTGATATACTGCTGGGTGGATGCACGCAATAATTCCGGCAAATCGATGACAGGTGCGACGCTGCCATCACCCAGAATAACTGCACCTATGGTGCCCTGGATTCTTGGTACATAGCGGCCAAATTTCTTGACCACGACTTCACGGCCATCGACCAGTTCCTGCACTTGTATTGCACAGGTCGCCCCGGTATCGGTACTGACCAGCAAAACCGGGTAGCCATAGCTGCGTGCTTCTTTGCGATGGTCCTGCATACCCAGCAATTGATCCAGCTTCAGCAATTTATGGACTGCATCGCCAACGCGGTAGACAGGCTGATCAGCCAGCGTATCAATTTGTGCATCGGTGATGTAATGGATGTCAATGATACGGCGGCTGGATATAGCCATCATATGGCCTGCCACACGCGCCATCAGAGTATGCTCGGACAAGAGACTCGCAGGCAAACGCAATTCCACTACCAGGCCCTGACCAGCGACAGAACGCAGGTTCAGCGAGCCTTTCATTTCCAGTATGCGTGCATGCACCATGTCCATGCCTATGCCACGGCCAGAGGTTTGGGTGCTGCTGTCCCGGGTAGAAAAACCTGGTACCAAAATCAGTCTGGCCAGTTCTTCCTCAGACAAGATGCGCTCGGCGCTGATCATCTTGCGTTTCAAGGCAGTACGGCGAATGGCAGCATAATCAAGACCGGCGCCATCATCCTTGCAACGCACGACGATGGAATTACCTTCACGGGCAAAGCTCAGTTCTATAAGACCATCTGCTGGTTTGTTCGCAGCTAACCTGCTGGCTAGAGTTTCTATACCGTGGTCAACTGCATTACGCAGGATATGCATCAGCGGATCAGTCAGATCATTGAGCATATTGCTGTCGATATTGGTATTTGCACCGAGTATATTCAGGTTCACCTGCTTGTCTAGCAAACGGCACGTCTGGCGTACACTGCGCTGCAGGCGCGATACGATAGTCGTTACCGGCACCAGACGTGTGCGTATCACTGCGTGCTGGTTTTCCATTTGCAGGCGGCGCTGCACTTCCAGCAATTCCGCCAGGCCGTGCAATTGTTCGTCTATATGATTGGACATCTCAAAAGCATCGGTGCGTGCTTCCACCAATTGCGCCGTGATGGTATGCAGCTCGCTATAGCGTTCAAACTCCAGAGGATCAAAATCGCCATCGGTAGTGCTGACGCTGGCTTTTTTCTGTGGACTGCTCATGCCGCGCACATCGACCAGGGTTTCAAGATCGGCGATGAGTTTTTGGAACATGACGTCGTGCTTTTGTATGGCCTTCGATTGTTTCTGCGTCTGTTTCAATTGCTCCTGAATTTGCGCATTCGAAATGACATTTTCACCAGCCAGGCGCAGCAATTCATCGACCACTTTCGCAGGTACACGCAACATTGGTTCAGCAGCATGTGAGCCAGGCTCAACCAGATCAAGCACCACGCTTGCAGGTTGTGCTGCTGAGCTTGCTGAAGTTACTGCTACTGACTGACTTGATGGTACAGGCTCATTGCGCACAACAAATTCACCGCTATTCATATAGCTGACATAGTCGCAGACCTGCTGTAATACCTGTTGCGACTGCGCTGGGGCAGCACCACCATCTACCACGGCTTCGCTCATGGCTTCCAGGCAGTCTCCTGCTTCGGTCAAGAGTTCTGCCAGTTCCTGGTCGGGCAGGCTTTGCTTATTGCTGAGGGCAATCAGTAAATCTTCCAGATGATGGGTCAGGTTGGCGATGCCAGCTATACCCACGGTATTGGCAGCACCTTTCAGCGTATGTGCTGCGCGCTTGGCTTGTTCTACATCCTGCATGCTGCCAGAACCGCTGGAAAATTTTTCTATGGCACTGGTAAAGCTGCCTACCTGTATCGGCAATTCCTGCAAGAGACCATCAAATAATTCTGTATTCAAATCATCAGGCAATTGTATGGACACATCGCTTTGCGTAATCGCAACGGCAATCTCTTCCTCATCATGATGGTCTTCTATCAGCTTGATATTGATCAGTTCAGAAAACAGGGACTCATTACCTTCCATGACTGTTGCCTGTGACCAGCAAGGGTCCATCAGCAGTGACAATAATTCCAGCGCGGCGACTTCTTCTTCAGGTGCATTCAGGTAAGTATTCAACCTGGCTGGTAATTCGCCCAGCAGGCTGACCTGCTGTTCATCCAGTGCCTGGGTTTGTGTCGCCACTACACCAGCAAAGAGCGACAAAAATTTATGCAACGCAATCAGGCCTATGGATTCGGAAGTAGTGGCGATGCGCAGCAGGGCTTCGACATAGTTTTGCAATGCAAGACTGCGCTGCTCTTCATCATCACAAGCTGCCACGACTGCTGCCAGGTCTTCTGCCAGCATATCGCCCATGAGGTTGAATTCTTTGGCGAACAGTGCCAGCATGTCGCTGCTTATTTCTTGCGCAGTGGCGCTGATTTCCTGAGCGGCTTGATAATTTTGCTCGCTTGATTGCAGCTCAGTGTAGTGCGCGCCGCTGACAGGTTCTTGCCGGTTCCATGCCGGGTCATAAACAACATCCAGCAAGCTCGCTACTGCTTCAGGGTTTTCTGCATCGGCGATGCTATCCATTAGCATCAGCGGGAAGCGCTGTAATGCACCCAGCTCGGTTTCAGCCAGCACATCTTCGCTCGCTGATCTCAGACTGAGCACATCCGCAAAAGCATGGCAGGCATCGGCCACCGCATGCATATTGAGCTGTGTTGCACAACTGGAGAAAACCAGTAACTGCGTCGCATAAGATTCCAAGGTTAGTGCATCTGTAGCACTACCCTGACCGAAATGCTCATCAGCGGCCAGCGTCATAATCAGGGCATCGAGAGCTTCATGCAATGCTGAAGTTGCTTGCGGATCTGCGACCTCAGGCATTTCTTGCGGAGGAGCTTCTGACAGGCTTTGTTCATCTTCATCCTGCACATCGTCCTGATACTCGGCTTCATCCTCAATTGCCGCTGAAGTGGCAGGTACCAGAAACAAGGGAGGCGGTTCTTCCACTTCAGTTGCAGGTGTCAGCGGATCAGTATTGAGTAACTGCCGCAACTCTCCTGAATCACTAAGACTCAAAGGCAGTGGCCAGCTGGCTGTCGATAAATGGTCGATCAGGGTTTCTATGTTTTTATCACCGTGATTGAGGGCATGGCTGGCCAGCAAATCCGGCCATTCACTGAGCAGATGATATTCTTCATCACTGAGACGGCGGTTCTGGTTATACAGGCTGATCAGGTTACGTTCTATCAGCGCGCATACCCAGTGCAGACCGGGCATGTCAGCAGCACTGGCTGCTGCCCGTATGCGACGCAATTGTTCTATATAACAAGCCAGTGCGCGGGTGACTACGGCAACATCAGTAGAATGGGTGGCGTCTGTTTCCAGCGCATTGAATACCTCATCCAGAGCACCGAGGACGACATGGCTGAAATCTGTAGCATGGTTTTCTAGCTGTTCCATACTGCCTCAGATGGGTAAGTTGGAAAGAGAGAAGCCTGCGCGAGTTCTCGCGCAGGCCAGAGATGGTATCAGGCAGCCAGCTTGAATACGCGCACAGTAGACAAAAGCATCCTTGCGTATTCCACCAGGTTGGTGGTTTGCGCCGATTGTTCGTCGAGTTGCAAACTGGTTTCCTGATTGGTTTTCTTGATCTGTATCGCTCTGTCCAGCAATTCCTGGCTGGCCTTGGCCTGGCCGTGGGATTTGATGGCAATTTGCTGTACTGATTCCACCAGTTCAGTCGTGGCATTTTGCGTTGCCTGCATTTGCAGACCAGCTTGTTCTGCCAGACGGCTGCCTTCCACCACCTGGGCAATTGCCGAGTTCATGGTGTTCACCGTATCTGAAGTTTCCAGCTGGATGTTATTGACCAGGCCAGAAATTTGCAGCGTCGCCTGGCGCGCATTTTCTGCCAGCCTTTGCACTTCATCTGCAACCACCGCAAAGCCACGACCTGCTTCACCTGCTGACGCCGCATGCATACTCGCATTCAGCGCCAGGATGTGAGTACGTTCGGCAATCGCATTAATCAGACCAACCACGCCGGAAATTTCTTGCGAGCGTTCACCCAGGCGTTTAATCCGTTTTTCTGTTTCACGGATGATGTCGCGGGTACTGTTAATACCGCCCACTGTGCTGTTTACCGTATCCATCGCCAGTTGTGTTGAGCGTATGGCATTGTCAGCAGCACGGTTACAGTTTTGTGCCAGGTCGGCAATATTGCGCATTTCTTCAGAGGCATTCGACAGTGACAAAGTCGTATGTTCCACTTCCAGTCTTTCTTCTGCTGCCGCTGCCATCACGTTGTCGGACTGGGCTTTCACTTTCAGCGTTGCCTCGGTCACGTCAGCAGAAATATTACTTACATCACGCAGCACTTTGGCAGTTTCACTGGTCAGCATGTTCAAGGCATCAGATACTGCACCAGTCACATCGGCAGATACCGGCACTTTCACTGTCAGATCCCTGCTCGCCAGTTGCGCCACCGCCTGCAACAAGACCAATACAGATTCATTGAGTTTTTCATTTTCATCTTCGATGGATTTGCGGCTGGCTTCCCGTTCATCCACCATCTTGTCAAACTGACGCGACAGCTTGCCGATTTCATCAGGGTGGTTACTGCGTGCCCTGACTGTGGCATCACCCTGCGTCAATTTCTGCATAACGGCGATCAGATGCGATACCGGTTTGGTGATACTGCGCGTCATCCAGTAAGCAACACCGGCCGCCAGCAAGATGGAAAGCGCGGCCACCACGGCCAACACATTTTTCGCGCTCACGTAGGTACTGTCGGCTGCGGCACCATCCTTGTTCACCAACTTGGTTTGGTAGTCGATCAAATTATCCATGGAAGCAAACCATTTTTCCTGGTCGGCTTGCAAATTGCCCAGCAACCAGTTGGTGGCGTCAGTCTTTTTACCTTCAGTCGCCAGACGTAAAAATTCCCTTTGTGAAGCACCATATTTATTACGTGCCTCGGTAGCTGTCTGGAAAATGCCTTTTTCTTCGTCGCTGACTATCAGCTTTTCAAAATTGGCGATATTGTCATCCTGATTCTGTCTGCGTGACAAAATCAATTGCTGTTCTTTTTCAATCGCGGACTGCTCATTCAAGAGCAGCATATTACGCATGGAACGCGCATTGGCATTGACATTACCCAGCATCTTGTAGGCCAGCACAACCTTAGGATAGCTACCATCCACAATACGGTGGGTACCATCATTGATGCTCTTGAGGTTGGACATCGCCAGCCAGGCCGTTACCGCCAACAGCAGTAACACCGCTGTAAATCCCAGACTGAGCCGGATACCAATATTCGGAGTACGTAATTTCATTTTGCTCTCCACAAGAAAAACATCAACAAAGACTGCTTGGTCAAATCAACAGTAGGGGGTCAACCGTATTTCGCTTAAGTTCTGAGTTTTCAGCTTTACGCTTAAAATCTTATGCTTATGCGCTGCGACTGAGTTTTTCAAAAAAACTTTCATGATTGAAGTCCAGCCAGACCTTGTCATCCTTGACGAAGGCTGCTGTTACATGGGCTTCCAGTGTTGCCGGCAATTGCGGCATTTGTGTAATGGTGCGCAATTCCGTCAGCGGCTGCGGATAACTGTCTATCAGCATGCCGACGGCATTTTCTGCCTTGTCCAGTATTAAAAACAATTTCGATGCAGTGACTTCAGACCTGCGGCCACTGAGTACCAGTCCCAGATCAAAGATGGGGACCAGATTGCCGCGCAGGTTGATCAGGCCCAGCAAAAAAGCTGCAGCACCAGGCAAGGGAGCAAGCGCCTGTGGCCGTATCACTTCACTCCCCACCTCAGCCCTGATCAGTAAATTTAGCGAACCCACGCGATAGCCATAGCGCTTTCTTTCGACTAGCGGTGCCACATCGCTCCACAGCAAGTCACCGGGTGGGGTGAAGCGCTCCAGAGCTACGCTAGGTGGCAACCATTCTTTTGACTGCCCCCCATCGCTGGAAGTGAACTGACTCATGACAGCTCCCTGGCTTAGTGTGAATCAATTAAAATCAGGCAGCGATTTTGAGCTGATCAATTATCTGATCAGCGGTATATGGCTTGGCGACATAGCCTTTGGCGCCTTGTAACTGACCCCAGATCTTGTCGGCTTTTTGTGATTTGCTGCTGACAAAAACGATGGGGATGTCCTTGGTTGCCGGATCTTGCGTCAGGCTGCGGCAGGCTTCATAACCATCCATCTCAGGCATGACGATGTCGAGGAAAATAATCGAGGGTTTTTCAGCCTTGGCTTTTTCCAAAGTATCCTTGCCACTGGATGCGGTGATCACTACATAGCCGGCATCAGTCAATATGCTTTTGATGTTGGCCAGTTCAGTAGTGGAATCGTCAACAACGAGTGCTTTTTTCATGCCCATGATGTACTCCCGAGATGTGTAGATGAAGCGCCCTGATCCTCAGGGCCAAGGTAAAAATATAAATTGATACTGGCTTCAGGTTCCCATGGCCAGACCATGCCCTTTATCCATGCCCAGACTGGTTTCACCACCACTGAGGCTCTTTTCCACCACGGCGCGAAACTTCAGGTGCTCGACAGGTTTGGTCAGGTAGCTGCTGCAACCTGACAAAGAGCCACGTATGCGATCGAAAGGGGATGACTTGCTGGTCAGCATGACGACAGGGGTGCGCTTGGTTTGTGGGTGGCGGCGTATGATCTTGCAAATCTCATAGCCATCGGCACCGGGCATGACGATATCAAGGAAGATAATGTCGTAAGCTTTTTTCTCTAGCATCTGCAAGGCTTGCTCACCTGTTTCTGCACAGTCGGAAGCGATCTTCATGGAGCGCAATTCAAGGTCGATCTTGATTCTCGCAGTAGGACTGTCATCCACGATCAAAGCGCGGTAACCGGTTTGCAAAACCGATGCCGGGAGATGCTTTTGCAGCAGAGGCTGCACAATAGCTGCTTTGTCCATTTCTGCCTTTTGAGCAACTGCTGCACTGACGGGAGATACCGCTAGCAAAACCTTTTCCAGTTCATCTGCTACCTGATCAAGCAAAGCCAGCATCTTGGTCGGAACCAGAGGATGCAGTAAATGATATTTGCCCGGCTGCACCTGCCCTGCATTGGAAATGAATACCGTGGCAGGTTCAGGGATATTGCGTGTTGCTATGAGTTCCTGCAAAGCCGCTCTGGCCTGGCTATTATCCGGGTCGAGTATGACGATATCAGGGTCAGCAGCCTGACCGGCATCGAACAGCGCATAGGAATGCTTGCGTCCGCTAGCCATGGTCAAGCTGAGCACGCTGCGCACCAGACGCAATTCATACTCAGACAAGCCAAATACACTAATCAGAATTTTTTTAGAAGCGCCGGGAAGCGCCGTAGAGATGCTGTTCATGAGCGACCTACCTCTTAACGAAAAACCGCCTGTGCGGATTACGGTACCTGGCTGCCGTGCCGCGTATGGCGAGGGCCCTATAGTTTTGCGTCCCACGCTTTCGGGTGGTTTGCCTTTAAACAACGCTGACGTTTCTCTATGAATTACTTCTTATTCATAGAGAGGAACATCAACCACAGTGCCTCATGCGAAGCACCGTTACCCCAATGTAGTTCATGAAATTGCAAGTAACAAGGAAAAAGTTAACATTTTTTTGCTTTTCATTTTTTCTTGTTAAAAACATAAAAATTAGCACGATTGGCAGATTTCTGCATACTTTTTCAGCACCTCAACAATGCCATGCTCCAGACATTCGACGATCACAGCATGGCCTATGGATACTTCCAGTATGTCGGGTATGGTCAGGAATTTTGCCAGGTTATCCAGGTTCAGATCATGCCCGGCATTCACCCCCAGACCGGCATCCTGAGCGCGTTTTGCAGCGACCATAAAGCCCTGGAAAATCTCTTCGCCCTTTGCTGTGCCAAAATGCTCGGCATACGGTTCGGTATATAACTCGACACGGTCTGCTCCCAGCTCTTTAGCCAGATGCATATCCTGATTGTCGTAATCGATGAACAGACTGCTGCGTATGCCCAGAGCCTTAAGCTCCGCCAGCACGGGCCGCAGAAAGTCAGCATCCTTGCGCAAGTCCCAGCCATGGTCGGAAGTCAGTTGATCCGGCGCATCGGGTACCAGCGTGCATTGCGCAGGCTTGTTGCGCTTCACGACTTCCAGGAAGTCTGGCGCAGGATAACCTTCAACATTCAATTCCACACCACGCGCCTGACAAAGCGCTCCCAAAGTTTCCACATCAGAATAACGTGCATGCCTTTGATCCTGACGCGGATGCAGGGTGATACCACGCGCCCCCAGATCCAGACAGCGGGCGGCAAAGGCTTGCACATCGGGATAATTACGGCCACGCGAATTGCGCAGCAAGGCGATTTTGTTGATGTTGATGGAGAGTGCGGTCATGGTGATTCCAAAGTCTGGGCTAGGTAATGAAAAATCGCGAGGACAATTTTTTGATCAGGTATTCATCATGGACTTGCTTGTAGGTTTGTACAAGTAACACAGAGAGACAATTTGCTGGTGTATCTGTTTTGCTTAAACAAATTCTATGAATTCTGATTCATGAAATAATCTGCTGATAAAAAAGTAAAGCCAGCACAACAGTGCTGGCTTTACAGTACAAACTTCAGGCAAAGGTTTACTGCTGAAACGCCAGCAACTGCGCCCCTTCAGTTACCTGATCACCAATCGCATACAAGACTTCATCAATGACACCATCATGCGGTGCAGAAATCGTGTGCTCCATCTTCATGGCTTCCATGATCAGCAGGGCATCGCCCTTTTTCACTTCCTGCGCCTTGTTGACCAGCACGGCAACGATCTTGCCTGGCATGGGTGCAGTCAGGCGGCCCGTTTCAGCCTCGGCTTCACCGGCATGCGCCAGTGCATCGATGTAATGCAGATCGGTATGTTTACCCTGGCTGAAGACATGGAAATGTTCACCGTCACGCACCACGGTAGCAGCCACGGTCTGGTCTGCGATCTTGATGACGATGTCATTTTCATGCGCCAGTGCCAGTCTGACTTGCACAGTTGCTGCACCTGCCTGCACTTGCCAGCCATCAGCCAGGTAAGTCACTTGCACATCATGCGTCTGTTCTTCTTCAGTGAATTGCAGGCTACGTTGCATCAGACTGTTCATGCGCCAGCCGTGGCTGGATTGCCATGGGTCGTTGCTAGCATTTGCAGATTTTTCTGAATTCAGCAAGGACACTACAGCCAGTGCCAGCGTCGTCAGGTTCGCGGCTACCGGTGTGGGGAACAGTTCTGCCTGATTACGCTCTATCAGACCAGTATCCAGATCAGCACCGGAAAAAGCCGTGCTGCTCACCAAACGCGACAGGAAAGCGATATTGCTGTTCAAGCCGACGATCTGGTATTGCGCCAATGCCTGTGCCATGCGGGCCAGTGCTTCTTTCCTGTCCTTGCCCCAGACTATCATCTTGGCGATCATGGGGTCATAGAAAGGTGAAATCGTATCGCCTTCACGCACACCGCTGTCGATACGGAAAGCCGCTGGATCTGTCGCGCCACCGAGTTCAAAATTCACGGCAACTGGGGTGCGTGCATGACGCAAAGTACCTATCGATGGCAGGAAGCCTTTTTCCGGATTTTCTGCGTAGACACGCGCCTCTATGGCGTGGCCATGTATCTGTAATTCATCTTGTTGCAGTGGCAGTTTTTCACCGGCGGCAACACGCAATTGCCATTCCACCAGATCAGTACCGGTGATCATTTCTGTCACCGGATGTTCGACTTGCAGGCGGGTATTCATTTCCATGAAGTAGAAAGAACCATCCTGGTTGGCGATGAATTCCACCGTACCGGCACCAACATAGCCAACTGCTTTTGCAGCAGCCACGGCAGCATCACCCATGGCGGCGCGGCGTTCTGCCGTCATGCCGGGTGCAGGTGCTTCTTCGAGTACTTTTTGATGGCGGCGCTGGACTGAACAATCGCGCTCAAACAGGTAGACGCAATTGCCGTGTGTATCAGCAAACACCTGGATTTCTATATGGCGCGGTCTCTGCAGATATTTTTCTGCCAGCACTTTATCGTCACCAAAAGAGTTGATGGCTTCGCGTTTGCAGGATGCCAGTGCATCCTTGAAATCAGCAGATTTTTCAATGACACGCATGCCCTTCCCACCACCGCCAGCGCTGGCTTTGAGCAAGACCGGGTAACCGATACGGTCAGCCTCGGTATGCAAGAAATCAGCATCCTGGTTATCGCCATGGTAGCCAGGCACCAGCGGCACATTGGCTTTTTCCATCAGGGATTTCGCCGCAGATTTGCTGCCCATGGCTTCAATCGCAGAAGCTGGCGGGCCTATGAAGGCGATGCCATTTTTGGCACAGGCTTCGGCGAATTCACTGTTTTCTGACAGGAAGCCATAACCCGGATGTATCGCCTGCGCACCAGTCGCCAATGCGACTTCGATGATCTTGTCGGCGCGCAGATAACTTTCCTTGGCGGCAGCCGGGCCTATCAAGACTGCCTCATCACAAACTGCGACATGCTTGGCATAGGCATCGGCTTCGGAATACACAGCGACAGTCTTGATGCCCATGCGGCGTGCGGTAGCAGCAACACGGCAAGCAATTTCGCCACGGTTGGCGATAAGGATTTTGGTAAACATGTCTCTAACCTTTTGGGTGGATGTATCAGTTGCGATAATTTTTCTTTAATCAATCATCAAAAAAATGCTAAGTAAAAAACATGCATTTCTCTGTGTCTCCATCTTTTCTCTGTGGCCTCTGTGCTGAAGATTTATGGTTTTAATCAACCACAGCTACCGACTTTAGCCTCAACCTTGCCACGCGTCTTCAAGCCCAGTTTATCCAGCAAGACACGATCATCCTGCGCTTCAGGATTAGCCGTAGTCAGCAATTTATCGCCGTAGAAAATCGAATTCGCGCCAGCCAAAAAGCACATGGCCTGCACTGCCTCACCCATCTGGCGACGGCCAGCAGAGAGGCGCACACGCGCCTTGGGCATGGTGATGCGGGCGACGGCGATTGTGCGTACAAACTCCAGCGGATCCAGCGGGTCCAGGCCATGCAAAGGTGTGCCTTCTACCTGCACCAGATGATTGACAGGTACAGATTCTGGATAGGGATTCAGGTTCGCCAGTTGCGCGATCAGGCCAGCGCGCTGGCGACGTGATTCACCCATGCCAACGATGCCACCGCAACAGACTTTGAGACCAGCGCTGCGTACATGGCCAAGAGTATCGAGCCTGTCCTGGTAATCGCGGGTAGAAATGACGTTGCTGTAAAACTCAGGAGCGGTATCGAGATTATGGTTGTAGTAATCCAGACCTGCATCTTTCAAGCGCTGTGCCTGTTCTTCCTTGAGCATGCCCAGAGTCGCGCAAGTTTCCAGACCCATGGCCTTGACTTCGCGCACCATGGTTTCGACTTTTTCCATGTCGCGGTCTTTGGGTGAACGCCAGGCGGCACCCATGCAAAAACGGGTTGCGCCGTTTTCGCGGGCGGCTTTGGCGGCATCCAGTACTTCGCGCACATCCAGCAATTTCTTGGCTTCAACGCCAGTGTCATAACGTGCCGCTTGCGGGCAATAACCACAGTCTTCTTCGCAACCACCGGTCTTGATGGACAAGAGTGTCGCCAGTTCTATATCACCATCGGGGAAGTTGGCGCGGTGTGCAGTTTGCGCCCTGAACATCAAGTCATTGAAGGGCAAATCAAACAGGGCCAGTACTTCATCCACGGGCCAGGTCTCGGCTTCTATCTTCTTGACCGGCGGCTGGAATTGCATGGCTTGCAAAGTCGTATCAGTAGCTTGCATCTTTGTTTCCTTTTACTTCAATTGACTCAAATCCAGATACGAGGCGGCGGCTTCTGCCTTCTCGTGATCAGGAACATTCAAACGGGGAATATGCCCCAGCATGGGTGCTACTATGCGTTCACGCAGGGCGCGTACATTTTCTTGCAGGTACAGCATGTTGGGATCAACGGTATTGGCAACCCAGCCTGCCAGCCTCAGACCGCGGGCAGCGATGGCTTCGACAGTCAGCAATGCATGATTGATACAACCAAGGCGCATGCCAACCACCAGTATCACCGGCAAACCCAGAGCTTGCGCCATGTCTGCCGTTGTCACTTGCGCATTCAGGGGCACGCAAAAACCACCTACACCTTCCACTACCACGGCATCTGCCTGTTCAAGCAACTGCTGGTAGCTGTTGACGATATGCGGTAGTGCTATCTTCACATGCTCCAGCTCAGCGACGATATGCGGTGCTGCCGGTGTCTGCATGAGGTAAGGACATACCAAAGCCAGTTCTGCCTTGACGCTGGCAGCGGCGACCAGCATGTCTACATCTTCATTGTGCAAGATGCCATCGCGCATTTCTGCGCCAGCGGCTATAGGCTTCATGCCTACTGCCTGTAAACCTTGTGCCTGCATCGCATGTAGCATGGCAGCGCTGACCAGGGTCTTGCCGATTTCAGTATCGGTGCCTGTCACGAAAAAGTCATGCTGCCGCTTTTGCATCAGGCCACCTCAGCAAAACACTGGGCCACATAACTCATCTGGTCGAGGCGGTTGATGGCCTGCACCAGTTGCAGTACCTGGACTTCTGTATGCGCCGCAGAAAGAGTCACGCGCAAGCGTGCTGTACCTGCAGGTACTGTAGGCGGGCGTATCGCGCCTACCCACAAACCCTGATCCATGAGATTGCCAGCGACCCTCAGCATGGCGGCATTGTCGCCGATGAGGACGGGTTGTATCGCAGTGTCAGATGGCATGCCTTGCCAGACTTGCAGATGCAGGCCATCGCGGAACAGGCCTATCAGTTTCTGCAGATGTGCACGTCTTTGCTGACCTTCTTCACCAGCAATAATATCTATGCTGGTGAGCAGTGCATGCGCCATTGCCGGTGCAGCAGCAGTCGTATAAATATAAGCACGGGCGCGTTGCACCAGCCACTCGATCACGGTCGCATCCGCCGCGACAAAAGCACCGCCAACACCAGCTGCCTTGCCCAACGTGCCCATGTACACCAGATTCGGTGACTTGATCTGCAAATGCTCGAGCACGCCACGACCATGCTGACCTAGCACACCAAAGCCATGGGCATCATCGACGATGAGCCAGGCATCATGGCGCTCGCAAATTGCCAGCAGAGTAGCGAGTTCAGCGATATTGCCATCCATGCTAAAGACGCTGTCAGTGACGACTACCCTGTGCTTGGTCTTGCATTGTTGCAGCATGCGTTCCAGCGCCGTGTAATCGCGGTGCGGGAATACCTGCACGGTGGCACGCGAGAGACGCGCACCATCAATCAGGGATGCATGGTTCAGGGCTTCAGAAAATACTGTTGTATCTTTGTTGATAGCCAGCGCCGTGATGACAGCCAGATTGGCCATATAGCCCGTGCAAAAATACAGAGCGCGGGCATTGTCTATATGTGGTGAGACAAACTCAGCCAGGCGTTCTTCCAGCACCGCATGGGCGCGGCTGTGGCCGCTGATGAGATGCGAGGCACCACTGCCTACACCGTATAGCGCTACGCCTTCCTGCATGGCCTCTGCCAGTTTGGGATGTGCTGCCAGGCCCAGGTAGTCATTGCTGCAAAACGCCAGCAAGTCACGGCCATCGACTTTCATATTTGGTGCTGACGGCGTTTCTACCGTGCGCCTCTGGCGCAATAAATGTTTTTGATCCAGCACGGCCAGCTCTTGCTGCAAACCCTGTATCAGGGATTTGCGTTGCGTGGCTATTCTTATGGCTGGATTGTTTTTGCTAGCATCTGTCATGCCATTACCTCTTCAAATACCAGTCTGGTTTTATGTGCCAGCAAGCTCATTTCATCCTGCTCAAGAATGTAGGGCGGCATCATATAGACTGTGCGGCCTATGGGCCGCATTAATAATTCCTGCTTCAGTGCCGCAGCAAAAAAGCGGCGTGAAAATGTCGCTGCGCGTTCTGTATCATCAAGCACCGCATCAAAGGCCAATATCATGCCTTGCTGGCGGAAGTGGCGTACGCGTGCATCATTTTTCAAGTCTGCAAAAGCATTGTTCAAGAATTCTGCCTTGGCACGGTTCTTTTGCAAGACCTTGTCATCTTCAAAAATCGCCAGTGTCGCCAGTGCTGCGCGGCATGCCAGCGGATTACCGGTGTAGGAATGCGAGTGCAAGAAACCACGACGCACGTCAGCATCATAAAATGCCTGATAGACAGTATCCGTCGTCATCACCAGCGACAGCGGCAAATAACCACCACTGATGCCTTTTGACAGACATAAAAAGTCGGGCCAGATATTCGCTGATTCGCACGCAAAGAAAGTGCCGGTACGGCCACAGCCAACGGCAATTTCATCAGCAATCAAATGTACCTGATACTGGTCGCACAATTCGCGCAAGCGTTTCAGGTAGGCTGGATCATGCATGGCCATGCCAGTCGCGCATTGCACCAGCGGTTCTATGATGACGGCAGCAATCTTGCCTGCGCGTTCCTGCAATTTTGCTTCCAGTGCAGCGGCTGCACGCAGGGCTACATCGGCGGCAGTTTCGCCGGCCCCGGCCAGTCGCGCATCTGGAGACGCAACGACGTGGGCACGCTGCAACATGGGGCCGTAAGCTTCACGGAACAAGCTGACATCCGTCACTGCCAGTGCCCCCACGGTTTCACCATGGTAGCTGCCCTGTATGCAAATAAACTCTTGTTTTTCAGTCTGGCCACCATTGCGCCAGGCATGGAAACTCATCTTCAGGGCGATCTCGACTGCGGATGCACCGTCCGACGCATAAAAACAATGGCCGAGTGCGTGATCAGTCAGTGCCGCCAGTTTTTCCGACAACTCGACCACAGGCGCGTGGGTAAAACCGGCCAGCATCGCATGCTCAAGCTTGTCGAGCTGATCTTTCAATGCTGCATTGATGCGGGGATTGGCATGGCCAAACAGATTGACCCACCAGGAGCTGATGGCGTCAAGGTAGCACTTGCCTTCCATATCAAACAGCCATGCACCACTGCCATGGCTGACGGGTATCAGTGGCACGGTTTCATGATGCTGCATCTGGGTACACGGATGCCATACATGCTGCAGGCTGCGTGCTACCCAGTCATTTTCTTGGTTCAAATTCATTCCAGACAAATTTTACGATTGAAGCTCAATTCATACCAGACTCAAGCCACAGATTGCGTGGACTTGATGAGCTTCAAATGATTTTCTATATGCATGACATGGGCCTGGGCAAATTCTGCCTTGCTCAAACTGCCATAAGCAAAATGCGGCTTGATTTCACCCGCATGGTTTTCAAATTTTTGTAATGCTGTAATCAGCATATCTATGCCAGCATTGACATCGCCATCATCGACAATGACAGGCGCGCCTGGTATCGGTTCAGCCAGATTATGCGTCATGGCACCGACGACTGAAAAAGCATAGAAAGCTGCGCTACCTGCCGTGTGCTGGAAGGCTGCCGGTTTCATTTCCGGATAACCCGTCATCGAATATTCTATACTCTGCGCCAGGTGCACAAAGACTTTATAGGGCTGCCAGCCGGATAGACTGGCCAATTTATCCAATTTCAGATTGGCAAGTCTTGCCTGCATATCTGCTATCGAAGTGATCACTACTGTGGACTTGCGGTAAGTCACAGCGCCCGTTGCGGCCAGCAAAGATACGCCCAGGCCTGTCAATACCAGTCTACGCTTTGTCATCTTTGCCAACTCCTTTCCACTCTATTCTTGCCACCTGCGTAACAGTTACTCTTTAAAACAGTTACTCTTTAAGCAGGATTCAACTTAACCAGTTTGGTTTGCGCTTTTCCAGGAAAGAACGCACCCCTTCACGGCCTTCATCCGATGCGCGAATCTGCGCTATGCCTTCTACTGTTGCTGCTATTAGTGCCGGTGTTAATTCACGACTGGCCACATCCTGCACCAGGCGCTTGGCCTGCTTCACTGCGTTCGGACTGTTGCTAGTCAGTGCCTTGACGATCTCGGCCACCTTGCCATCCAATGCCTCCGCCGTCACCACCTCATGGACAAAGCCCGTGCGCTGCGCTTCTGCCGCTGTGAAACGCTCGGCAGTGATGAAATAGCGGCGTGCCGCGCTTTCACCCATGGCCTTGATGACATACGGTGAAATCGTCGCCGGTATCAAGCCCAGCTTGACTTCACTGAGGCAAAAATTGGCTGTATCCACACTGACCGCAATATCACAAGCCGCCACCAGGCCCATGCCACCGGCATAGCAATCGCCTTGCACTTTGGCAACTACCGGCTTGCTGCAGCTATAGATGGTATGCAGCATTTCTGCCAGCTGACCGGCATCCGCGAGGTTTTCCTCATGGGTGTAGTCGGCCATCTTTTTCATCCAGTTCAGGTCTGCTCCGGCACAAAAAGCAGGACCATGCGCGGCCAGCACAATAGCACGAATGCTGTCATCCTTATCCAAATTGCGAAAAACTGTAGTGATTTCGGCTATGGTTGTTTCATTAAATGCATTACGGACATCAGGGCGGTTAAGCGTGACTGTAGCCAGGTGATTTGCAATTTCTATACTTAAAGTTTTCATTTTTATACAGCCTCTCCCTTGCTGAATTCAGTTCGCTTGGTAAGCAGTTAACTTGATTGCTACAAAATTCAAATTACTGTGATCCCTGATCTCATTTTTTCAAAGGTGCACACAAGGCACCTTTAACAGTCCGGTTAATCAAAGGAACAGCAAACATCTTTTTCACATCTGTTGCATCGACTATGCGTGCACTGCAACTACCGCGGCCAGTGACAGTGTCAAGGACATACTTATGATCAGCAATTGGGAAAAAACTGAAATTCACTTTACATGAAGTATTGCCCATCATTTCAGAATACCCAAATGTTGTTAACTTATCTGCCGGCAGCTTTGTCGCCGAAATATTCGTTTTTCCGGCATCATCGATAATCGTCTTTGCACCGGAGCAAGACTCAGCATCGTCATAAACATACAGATTAAAACCTGTTCCTTTTACCGGTGCAATCCTGACTGCCAGATCAACTACAGCCCCACTTTGCGGGGGTATATAGGGTGCCGTCGTTACACATGCAGCAGACAACAAGCTCACTGCCAGCAATGCCAGGATATTTGGCACTTGAGCTTTAAGGAAACCCGGACAGGAAAAATGATTGATCATAAAGTTTATTAATTATGTTTAATTGAACGCTTACTGCATTATTTGCCAACAGCGGATAAACCATTGTCATCCAGAAAACGGCTGACGACCGGTTCCCATATCTTCATCCCTGCGGCAAACAGAGTATGGCCATCTTTGGCAAACGGCGGCAGTAATTTGAATTCTGCCTTGCCACCGGCTTTTACAAAGGCCGCATGCCATTCCTGAGAATATCTGGGAGCAAAGTATTGATCGTTTTCCGTATATATCCACAGCATGGGTGCTTTAGTACTTGCACCAAATTCACCGTATATTTTTTCCAGCTTATAGGCTTGACAAGGCTCACCTGGGCGCTCGGCAGGGTTACCACCAGAACCACCGGCGAAATTTATGGCAGCAACCAGACCTGATGGGTTTTTTGCTGCTGCCGCCACTGTGCTATAACCACCTACAGACTGACCAACCAGCAGCACCCGGCTGGCATCGACATAATTTTGTGTTTTGGCATGTTCGAGCACGGCCAGAATTTCTTTACTGGCTGCATCTGCCATTGGTGCGTAATTCTTGTTATTGCAGCTACCGCTTTCTTCAGGGTCAGGTGTCGTCCCCTTTTCACCATAGCCTATGCGCGTAGGCACAAATACGGCAAAACCACGCTTCACAAAATACCTGGCTTGCGAGGTATACCTGAATCTGGGGGTCGTCGCACGATTGGTGGCGCTGCGACCATGATTCAGGATCAGAATGGGAAAGGGACCATCACCGTCCGGTTTGAATTGTGTGATGACCACTTCGCCCTTGATATCCCGCCCGAACAGATCCTTGACTGTCACGGGGATAGCCGTCACCGACTCATGCAATTCGGTTGCCAGTTTGACCGGACCGGCAGTCGCTTGCTCTTCTGTTTGCGGGGCGTGAGCCTGGGCCGTCAAACTCAACAAGCTCAACAGGACGAGCACAGGCATGCGGATTGCTGAAAGGGAGTTTCTCATGATCTGGCTTACATCCTGAATACGCCAAACTTCACATCCGGTATCGGTGCATTCAAGGCTGCCGACAAGCCCAGGCCCAGTACCATGCGGGTATCTGCCGGGTCGATGACACCATCATCCCACAAGCGTGCGGATGCATAATATGGATGACCCTGGTGTTCGTACTGGTCCTTGATAGGTTGTTTGAAAGCCGCTTCTTCTTCGGCTGACCAGCTACCGCCCTTGCCTTCAATACCATCGCGCTTGACGGTCGCCAATACACTGGCAGCCTGTTCGCCACCCATGACGCTGATACGCGCATTTGGCCACATCCACATGAAGCGCGGCGAGTAAGCGCGGCCGCACATGCCATAGTTGCCGGCACCAAAACTGCCACCGATGATGACGGTAAACTTGGGCACATTTGCCGTCGCCACTGCGGTCACCATCTTGGCACCATTACGGGCTATGCCTTCGTTTTCATACTTGCGGCCTACCATGAAGCCGGTGATGTTTTGCAGGAAAACCAAAGGTATCTTGCGCTGGCAGCACAGCTCTATGAAGTGCGCGCCCTTCAAGGCAGATTCAGAAAACAGAATGCCGTTATTGGCGATGATGCCAACTGGCATGCCATGGATATGCGCAAAACCGCAGACCAGAGTCGTACCATAACGCGCCTTGAATTCATCAAAATGGCTGCCATCGACGATGCGGGCGATAACCTCACGTACATCAAAAGGCTTGCGGGTATCGACAGGTATCACGCCGTACAATTCGGAAGCCGGGAACTTCGGTTCTTCAATTTCTTTCATGACCACGGTTTGCGGCTTCTGGCGGTTCAGGTGCGAGACTATGGTACGCGCCAGCGATAGCGCATGCGTATCATTTTGTGCCAGATGATCTACCACACCAGAGAGACGCGTATGCACATCGCCACCACCGAGGTCTTCAGCACTGACGACTTCGCCAGTGGCGGCTTTCACCAGCGGTGGGCCACCGAGGAAAATCGTGCCCTGGTTCTTGACGATAATCGATTCATCACTCATCGCTGGCACATAAGCACCACCGGCTGTACAGGAACCCATGACCACGGCGATTTGCGGTATACCCTTGGCCGACATATTGGCCTGGTTGTAGAAGATGCGGCCAAAATGATCACGGTCAGGGAAGACATCATCCTGGTTAGGCAAATTCGCACCACCACTATCAACCAGATAGATACAGGGCAGATTGTTTTGCTCGGCAATCTCTTGCGCGCGCAAATGTTTCTTGACGGTCAGGGGGTAATAGGTACCGCCTTTAACTGTCGCGTCATTACAGACAATGATGCACTCCTGCCCGGCCACGCGGCCTATGCCGGTAATCACACCGGCAGATGGGGCTGCGTCGACATCATTCTTTTCTTTGTACATGTCGTAGGCAGCGAGTTGCGAAAACTCCAGAAAAGGCGTACCTGCATCAAGCAGCATTTGTACGCGGTCACGCGGCAAGAGTTTGCCGCGTGCCAGATGCTTCTTGCGCGCTTCATCGCCACCGCCTAAAGCGATCTTGGCGATCTTTTCTTTGAGGTCATCCACCACGACTTGCATGGCCGCTGCATTGGCTTTGAATTCTTCAGAGCGGGGATTGAGTTTGGAATCTAAAGTTGTCATTATCTTTTTCACTTTTCTGGGAAACTGCCATCCACGTAAAACCACTTGCCTTCATAACGTACAAAGCGACTGAGTTCATGCAGCCTGTGCGCCTTGCCAGCTATCTTGTAACGGGCAACAAATTCCACTGTCGCCGCATCACCATCAGCTTTGAATTTCTTTACTTCCAGCCCCAGCCATTTGGTCGGATCATCATGCGTGATGCGTTCCTTGGGACAAGTCCGCTCATCCCAGGTCGCACGCAGATATGCTTCATCGTTCAGGGTATAGGCTGTATAGCGCGAACGCATCAACGCTTCTGCCGTTGGTGCAAGGGCAGCGCCGCTGACGTACTGGCCGCAGCATAGGTCAAAATTTTTATTCGAGCCACAGGGGCATGCTTTACTACTCATTATTACTTCTTGCTTTCCTTGATGGCGACGGGTGCACCGGCAGCTTTCCAGGCAGTAAAACCGCCATCAATATGCGCGACATTTTCCAGCCCCATGTCTTGGACGGTCTTGGTAGTCAAGGCACTGCGCCAACCAGCGGCACAAAACAAAATGAATTCTTTTTTCTCGCCGAAGACAGGTTTGAAATAAGGTGAATCAGGGTCTACCCAAAACTCTATCATGCCGCGTGGAGCATGATAGGCACCGGGGATGATGCCTTCACGTTCCAGCTCCCGGACATCACGGACATCAATGAACTGCACATTGGCGTCTGCGAGTTTGGCCTGGGCTTCTGCCACGCTATAGGTTTTGATTTCGGCGTTGGCTTCATCGACCAGTTGCTTGTAACCTTTTTTCATGCTGTCTCCGTTATTATTTTAAGAACCGAAACCACTCAACCAGCCAGTGCACGTCCAATCAAAATCTTTTGTATATCGGAAGTACCTTCATATATCTGGCAAACACGCACATCCCTGTAAATGCGTTCTACCGGGAAGTCACTGACATAGCCGTAGCCACCATGTATCTGTATTGCATCCGAGCAGACTTTTTCTGCCATTTCAGAAGCAAACAGTTTTGCCATTGCGGCTTCTTTCAAACAGGGCTTGCCTGCATCCTTCATGCTGGCGGCATGCCAGATGAGCTGGCGTGCCGCTTCTATCTGGGTCGCCATGTCGGCTAGTTTGAATTGCACGGACTGGTGTTCGAAAATAGGCTTGCCAAAACTTGTCCTGTCCTTGGCATAAGCGAGTGCCGCTTCAAATGCCGCCCTGGCCATGCCTACTGATTGCGAGGCTATGCCTATGCGGCCGCCTTCGAGGCCAGACAGGGCAATCTTGTAACCCGCGCCTTCTTCGCCTATCAGGTTTTCTGCCGGGATACGGCAATTCTCGAACAGGATTTGTGCGGTGTCGGATGAATGCTGCCCCATCTTTTGTTCGAGGCTGGCGACGATATAACCTGGCGTGCTGGTTGGCACCCAGAAAGCGCTGATGCCCTTCTTGCCTGCTTCTTTATCGGTGACAGCCATGACGATGGCAACATCAGCATATTTGCCGCTGGTGATGAATTGCTTGACGCCGTTGATGACGTAATGATCGCCATCACGTTTTGCAGTCGTGCGCAATTCAGAGGCATCACTGCCTGCATGTGGTTCGGTCAGGCAAAAGGCACCCAGCATCTCCCCTTGTGCCAGCGGTGTCAGCCACTGCTTTTTTTGCGCATCATTGGCGTACATCATGGCGATGCTGCATACCGGACAATTGTTGACGGATACCACGGTAGAAGTGCCGCCATCACCGGCGGCAATTTCTTCCAGAACCAGGGCCAGCGACAGATAATCCATGCCTGCGCCACCAAACTCTTCTGGCACGGCCACGCCATAGGCACCCATCTGCGCCAGTTCTTTCAATTCTTCTGCCGGGAAGTGATGCTCCTTGTCCCAGCGTGCAGCATTGGGCACAAGACGTTCTTGCGCAAAGCTGCGCACGGCGTCGCGTATCATTTCGTGTTCTGGTGTGAGTAGCATGATGGTTCTGATCTCTATTTTATTGAGCTTTACTTGTGAAGATTTACCAGCCGTGTTCTGCGCCTGTATATTGCAAATATTTGCCATTGTCCGCTGGCTTGAGTGCTGCCAGAGTCTTACGTATGCCAGCCACGCTGACATCGACGGTGATTTCTGCTGCATCACCGCCCATATCGGTTTTTACCCAGCCCGGATCCATGGCGACACAAATGGCTTTGTCGGTACTCAGCGATACATCTTTCAATACTGAATTCAATGCCGTCTTGCTGGCGCGATATAACCAGCCCGCAGGGTTGCTGCGCTCGCCTATCGATGCCATGCTGGAGGAAATTACAGCCAACCTGCCACTGGCACTTTCTACCAACGGCAGCACTATCGGCAATATCCTCATCGCTGACAATACATTAGTATGCATAACGGCATCAAACTGCTGCTGATCCGGCGCTGTCGGGCCCTCGGTTCTTGGACCGAATACACCAGCGTTCAGGATAGCCACATCGATTTTTTCATCGTCAAGACGTCCACTCAATCCAATACAATCATTGAGATTAGTGACATCCAGCTGCAGCGCTTCGCAGCTTGCCAACTGCAAACTAGCCAAATCTTCTTCCTTGCGTGCAGTGGCGATGACACGCCAGCCTGCCGCCTTGTATTGCATGGCCAGTTCGTGGCCTATACCGCGTGATGCACCGATGATTAAAGCGACTGGCATGGTTTTCCTGTTACAAATATTTGCTAATACAGAAGGGGAAATTACCGTCATCCCTGCGCAGGCAGGGATCCAGCGACTCTTGACGCCACTGGATTCCCGCCTACGCGGGAATGACGTATTCAAGAATTACAGTAATTCAATCGCCAAAGCAGTTCCTTCTCCACCGCCAATACACAAGGCAGCTACACCACGTTTCTTGCCCTGCTTCTTCAAAGCACCCATCAGCGTAATGATGATACGCGCACCCGATGCACCGATAGGATGACCCAGCGCACAAGCACCGCCGTGCACATTGATCTTGTCGTGAGGTATGCCGAGTTCTTTCATCGCTGCCATGGGCACGGTGGCAAAAGCTTCATTGATCTCAAACAGGTCAACATCGTCTGTCGTCCAGCCCAGTTTTTTGTACAGCTTCTGGATGGCACCAACCGGTGCGGTCGTGAACCAGCCTGGTTCTTGTGCATTGCAGGCGTGGCCGAGGATTTTGGCGATCGGTGTCAGGCCCAGTTCTTTAGCCTTGGATTCACGCATCAGGACCAGTGCGGCAGCACCATCATTGATGGATGAAGAAGATGCAGCGGTAATCGTGCCGTCTTTTTTGAAGGCTGGTTTCAGCGCAGGGATTTTATCAAGCTTGGCTTTCAACGGGCCTTCATCCTTGTCAATGACAACATCACCGCCTCGACCAGATACTGTCACCGGCGCGATTTCCCATGCGAAGGAACCATCGGCAGTTGCGGCTTGTGCGCGCTTGACGGAGGCAATTGCAAATGCGTCCTGGTCTTCACGGCTGAAGTTGTATTTTGCTGAACAGTCTTCAGCAAAAGTACCCATGGAACGGCCCTTGTCGTAGGCATCTTCGAGGCCATCGAGCATCATGTGGTCATACATCATGCCATGACCGATGCGGTAGCCGCCGCGTGCCTTGGGGATCAGGTAAGGCGCATTGGTCATGGATTCCATACCGCCAGAAACGATGACTTCATTGCTGCCTGCATTGATGGAATCAAAAGCCATCATGGTCGCCTTCATGGCTGAACCGCACATCTTGGACAACGTCACGGCACCAGTGGACACTGGCAAACCCGCAGCCAGTAAAGCCTGGCGGGCTGGCGCCTGGCCCTGGCCTGCCATCAGGCAATTGCCGAACAAGACTTCTTCTACCAGCTCTGGCTTGACACCGGCGCGTTCAACGGCGGCCTTGATGGCAACAGCACCGAGCTGACTGGCTGTCAGGGAAGAAAAATCGCCCTGAAAAGCACCCATGGGGGTACGGGCTGCACCAACGATTACGATAGGATCATTCATCTTGTTCTCCAAAAATAAAAGCAGATTCACTGCCTGACTAATGAGGGCCTGCGTGCAATAAAATAAATAAGCACGCAACTACTAAGTTGTACCACTGGTCTGATTGCAAAAGCGGATTTCCTGCGGATACGGAAACACATCATCCACCTTGCCATCGACTATGCGCTTCTTGCGGGCCTGCCAGTATTCTGCAGTCAGCAAGTCTGCGTGATGCTTCATAAAATATTTTCTGACGTTATTATTCCCCAGCAGGAAAGTACCAAACTGTTCGGGGAAAACATCATTTTTTGCAATCGGATACCAGGGCTCGGCGGACATCTCGTCTTCTTCATTGCGCGGCAAAGGTATCTTGCGGAAATTGCAGTCGGTGATGTATTCGATTTCATCATAGTCATAAAACACGACACGGCCATGCCGGGTGACACCGAAATTTTTATACAGCATGTCGCCAGGGAAGATATTTGCTGCCACCAGGTCCTTGATGGCGCTGCCGTATTCTTTCAAGCCATGTTCCATGGCTGCCATATCACCACCGCGCTCGGCTTCAGTCAGCCAGATGTTCAGCGGTGTCATGCGGCGCTCTATGTACAAGTGTTTGATGACGACTTCATCATCATTCACTTCCAATAATGACGGTGCGTATTGTCTGATTTCGGCCAGCAATTCTTCAGAAAAACGGGCACGTGGAAATGCTACATCCGAATATTCCAGCGTATCTGCCATGCGACCTACGCGATCGTGATTTTTCACCAGCAGATATTTTTCCTTGATCAGGGCCTTGGTGGTTTCCTTGGGTGGCGGGAAACTGTCCTTGATCAGTTTGAATACATAAGGGAAAGACGGCAGTGCAAACACCAGCATCACGAGGCCACGTATGCCGGGTGCAGCTTCTATGCGGTCAGATGAATATTTAAGGTGATGTAAAAAATCGCGGTAAAACAGATTCTTGCCATGCTTTTGCAGACCTATCATGGTGTAGATTTCACTGCGCGGCTTCTTGGGCAAGATGCTGCGTATGAATTGCACATAGGCCGATGGCACTTCCATGTCCACCATGAAATAAGCGCGGGTGAACGAGAACAGCACTGTGATCAGCATGGTGTCAAAAATCACAGTATCGAGTACCAGCTCAGCCTTGCGCTTGTGCATGACGGGGATGACAAAGGGATATTCCTTATTGCCATTGATACCCTTGCCTATGATGTAAGCAGACTTGTTGCGGTAGAACAGGCTGGCCAATACCTGTATCTGATGGTTTGGCTCCAGCTTGGCGGGGCCAAAATTCTCGCGCAGGCGTGCTTCCACCAAGGCTACGTCGCGGTCCAGGTCTTCAAACCTGGCATTCAACTGGAAATTCGTGACGATACGCTTGATGGTGAAATTCAAACCATCTGTCGCCGGGTAATACACGCGGTAACTGGGTGGTGTGTCTTCACTTTCCAGATACTCGGTCGAAGTTGCCGGACGCACAAAGATAAAATCATTGTGATAGTAATTTCTGTGCAACAGTTTGGTGCAGACGGTATTGAAAAAAGTCTCGGCCAGCTCGGGGCGCAGATGATCTATGAGCATGCCCATGTAATGCAGTTTGACTTCACGCCAGACTTCGTCGCTGAGGTCTTCTTCTGCATATTCATCTTCCATTGCCTGCACACATTCGCGCACGCGGGTGTCGTAATAACCTATACGCTCACGTGCGGCAATCTGTGCAGCCTTCCAATCACCCATTTCAAATTGCTGTTTCGCCCTTTGGCTGCTGGCTCTGAACAAGTGGTAATGCTTGTCAAAACCATCCAGTATAGTCCTGGCGATATCAAAGGCGATTTGCGAAGACAGCAACTTGGGAAAATAGGTGTGGGACATGGTTGGTGCTCACTCAGTTAACTGCGGGCTGGAACTGGTTTTTCCAAGTCTGTAGTTTACCCAAATCCACGGCTATGCCACCACAAACCACAATCAGTGGCTTTTTAAACTCAGCCAATACCGGCAAGTTCTGGTAAGCAACTGCCAGTGCCGCACCGCAAGCCGGCTCCACCAGGGCCAGCATGTCGTCGGCAAAATCCAGGCAAGCTTGCACAGCCTGGGCATCGCTGACAGTGACAGTGTGGACAGTGCGCTTGCGCGTCCAGTCAAATGCCTGTTGCGCCACCTTGCGCGCGCCCAGCGTGCTGGCGATGGAAGTGATTGCTGGCAAAGTCACCAGTTCGCCCGCCCGTACGGCGGCATGCAAGGAAGCTGCGCCTTCTGTTTCTGAGGCGATGATGGGGATGTGGCCAAGGCCATTGCGTTCCAGTCCAAGGGCAATACCGCTCAGCAAGCCACCACCACCGACGGAACAGATGACGGCATCAAAATCGAGCTTGCCCGCCACTTCATCTATTACTGTCGCATTGCCATCCCAGATATCGGCATGGTCAAACGGCGGGATATACACTGCACCCGGTTGCTCACACAGGCGCAAAGCGGCCTGATTGGTTTCATCCCAAACACTACCCTCAACGATGACTGTCGCACCGATGGCACGTATAGCTGCGCGTACGCTTTCATGCGTGGTTTGCGGCACCAATATCGTGGTTTGCACATTCAGTGCCACACCTGCCACTGCGGCGGCAAAACCGGCGTTGCCGCCAGACGGGCAAACAAAGTGCCTGGCCCCATTGGCAGCAGCGCGCTGGCACATCAGGCCTATGCCGCGCAATTTGAAAGAGCCTGAGGGCTGGGTATTTTCCATCTTCAACCAGACTGGTTTTCCCAGACTGGCGGACAGACGCCGATGTTCAAGCAAAGGCGTAGCGATATGTAATTGCGTCATAAATTGAGCAGTGTAGCGCAAATGGCTTATTTGGTTTCTGCAAACAGTTCGCGGCCTATCAGCATGCGACGTATCTCGCTGGTACCAGCGCCGATTTCATACAGCTTGGCATCGCGCCACAAGCGGCCTACCGGATATTCATTGATATAGCCATTACCACCCAGGGTCTGGATGGCTTCGCCTGCCATCCAAGTGGCTTTTTCTGCGGAATACAAAATCGCCCCGGCGGCATCCTTGCGCAGTGCACGTACTGCCTCTGGCGTTTTGGCACGGTCGCAAGCCTGGCCAACTGCGTAGACATAGGCTTTGCAAGCCATCATGGTGGAATACATGTCCGCCAATTTGCCCTGCATGAGCTGGAATTCACCGATAGGCTGGCCGAATTGCTTGCGGTCATGCACATAAGGGACTACCGCATCCATACAGGCTTGCATGATGCCCAGCGGGCCGCCGGACAGAACCGTGCGTTCAAAATCCAGGCCAGACATCAATACGTTAACACCTTTGCCGAGTCCGCCGAGCACGTTTTCTGCCGGGACTTCGCAATCCTGGAACACCAGCTCACCTGTATGCGAGCCGCGCATGCCGAGTTTGTCGAGTTTTTGCGCAATGCTGAAACCTTTGTAACCCTTTTCTATGAGGAAGGCTGTCATGCCACGCGGGCCAGCTTCCAGGTCATTCTTGGCATACACGACCAGGGTATCGGCATCAGGGCCATTGGTGATCCACATCTTGGTGCCGTTCAAGACCCAGCGGTCACCCTTCCAGTCGGCGCGCAGCTTCATGCTGACGACGTCGGAACCGGCATTTGGCTCGGACATGGCGAGTGCGCCTATGTGTTCACCGCTAATCAGTTTTGGCAGGTACTTGGCTTTTTGTTCTTCTGTACCATTGCGCTTGATCTGGTTCACGCACAGGTTGGAGTGGGCACCATACGAGAGGCCAACCGAGGCTGAGGCACGGGAAATTTCTTCCATGGCAATGATATGCGCCAGGTAGCCCATGTTTGCGCCACCGTATTCTTCGCTGACAGTCACACCCAGGATACCGAGGTCGCCCATCTTGCGCCATAAATCCATCGGGAACTGGTCGCTGCGGTCTATCTCGGCGGCGCGCGGGGCGATTTCTGCCTGGGCAAATTGCTGCACGGCTTCGCGCAAAGCGGCGATGTCTTCGCCGTGATCAAAAGTCAAACCTGGTAAATGGAGCATGTCGTCCTCACACTTTTATAAAATTGAAATTCGCTGGCTTATGCGGGTTTATGATCAAGCATGCCAGCCATAGTACTACCTACATCTTGGATACTGCCTTGGGTATCACGAACAAAGTCTGTTGCATGATGGCACAAAGTTTTTCCTTGCCTTCGTGCACTACAAACACTTCTGCGCTTGACACCACCAGAGTCTTGCCTGCCTTGAGTACCTTGCCACGGGCAATCAAAGTATCGCCCTTACCGGGCGCAACGATATTGATCTTATATTCTGCAGTTAAGCACTCACTCACCGGCATCAATTGTGTATTCGCGGCATAGCCACCTGCTGCGTCTGCTATCGTGCCAATCACGCCGCCATGGAAATAGCCATGTTGCTGGCTGACGACCTCACTGAAAGGCAGACTGATTTCACAGGCACCGGGGGTGATACTGGTCAGGCGGGCATTCCAGGCCATCAAAGCTCCCTGCGCATTGAAGCTTTCCAGCAAGCTCAGGGCCAGTTTGTGATCCAGTGCAGCTGTTGTCTGTTGCGTTGCCTGATTGCTCATAAAACTCCCAATAGCCAAGGAAAAACCATCTCAGGCAAAAATAATACGTCTAATTGACGTTTACGTAAACGTCAATTCGCCGATTTGATGTTTTTCAAAGCAAGTTCAGCACGAATCTTATCAAGTTGCTCACGCAGCTCATGGCATTTTTGTTTAAACAAGATAAGACCAAACTTATTTTTCTGCGTGATCCAGTTGCCCCAGCAAACTACGGCTTTTTTCTTCATGCGCGCTGATTTCTGCCAGCATGATTTCTATGTCTTCACGCTGCTGTTCCAACGCTGCCCTGTGTCTGGCGAGCACCACCAGGAAACTTTGTAACTGCACTTCGGTATCCTTGGGCGAACGGTACATATCAACCAGGCTTTTGATATCCGACAGGCTCAGGCCCAAACGCTTACCGCGCAGGGTCAGCTTCAAATGGGTGCGTTCCCGCGTTGTGTAGACACGGTTGCGGCCGCCCGGCCCTTCACGGCTGGGGCTCAGCAAACCCTGGTCTTCATAGAATCGTATCGCCCTCGGGGTAATATCAAATTCACGGGCAAGTTCGGTAATGGTATAGGTGGCCATGGTTAATCTGGTGAAAAAAACACAGAAACAGTTTTCTGATTACAATCTGCACTTGATGCAGTTGACGTTAACGTCAAATAGTTTTAAATCGCATTGTAGGCTATTCCAGCACATCTGGAGTCATCCATAATGAGAAAACAGGCGGCGGACATAAAGCCACCACAATAACAATAGAGACAGCCATGAACTTACTAGAACAACAACTCCACTACCCTTTTGGCGAGACCTTGCCCGACACCGGCAAGACCATGGAAATTGCGCCAGGTGTGCTATGGATACGCATGGGCCTGCCCTTTGCGCTGAATCATATCAATCTGTGGCTGCTGGAAGACGAAATCGAAACCAGCCAGGGCAAAGTCAAGGGCTGGACAGTAGTCGATTGCGGCATTGCCAGCGATGCCACCCGCGATGCCTGGGAGATTTTGTTCGGCGACCTGAACAACCATTTGCGCGGCTTACCCATCATCCGCGTTCTTGCCACCCACTGCCACCCCGACCATATAGGCCTGGCCGACTGGCTGTGCAGTCGCTGGAATGTACAACTCTGGATGACAGCAGGTGAATATGCCTTTGCCCGCATGATGTCGGCCAGTTTGCCGGGTGCTGATGGCACGGCCATGTTCCCGCATTTCCGCAAGCATGGCCTGGTCGATAGCGGCTTGCAGGAACAGATACAGGAAAGGAAGACCCATTACACCCGGCTGGTACCAACTGTTCCAACAGCCTACCACCGCATGCAAGAAGGTCTGGATGTAGTCATCAATCAGCGCAACTGGCAAGTCATCGCCGGTTTTGGTCATTCACCTGAACATGCGTCCTTGTACTGCGCAGAGCTGAATATCCTGATCTCTGGCGATATGCTGTTGCCGCGCATCTCCACCAATGTCTCGGTATTTGCGATAGAGCCCGAAGCCAATCCTGTGCAACAGTATATGGATTCACTGCAAAAATACCTGCCACTGCCAGAAGACGTGCTGATCCTTCCTTCGCATGGCAAACCCTTCAAGGGCTTGCATACCCGCGTACAGCAATTGCAAGACCATCATGCCGAGCGCCTGGAAGAAGTGAAGACGGCTTGTGCCTCAGCACAGTCAGCCATGGACATCGTCCCCATCATGTTCCGCCGCCCGCTGGATTCGCACCAGTTGACGTTCGCCATAGGCGAGGCGCTGGCCCATTTGCACAAGCTCTGGTATGACGGCATCTTGCGCCGGGAAACGAGTGACGATGGAGTGCTGCGATTTGTCCTGAAATAGTCTCTTCCAAAAAACAACCCCGTATTAACGGGGTTGTTTTTTTAGAGCCAAATTACTGAGGTATTTTACTGATCTGCACGCTGACTATCTTCCATTTACCATTGCGCTTGATATAGATGTCGGTGTAGCGATAATGTGATTTGAAAGGCTTGCTCTCATACCGCCCTGTCATGCTGGTACGGCCAGTCAGCATGGCAACATCGCCGTACAACTTTACCTCAAAATCTTCCACCGTATAGGGATCAATTTCCAGTTTGGGAGACACCAGTCCGTCAACGAAACTGGGCTTGGTTTCAACCTCGCCCTCACCACCAATCTGGCGAAAATCTTCTGCCATATTGGCTTCGATAGCGGCCCTGTCCTTGCGCACGATGGCCTTGTCCCAGGCATCAGCCTGACGCGTCAGTTCGGCTATTACTGCAGCCTGTTTTTTGTCAGGGGCACTAGCCGCATTAGCCGAGTATGCTGGCAAGGCATGCAGGCCAAGGGCAGCGAATAACAGGCAAATCTGGCCCAGGTATTTTTTCATCTTCAATTTCATCTCTCTTATTATTTCTCTTATAAAGCGCGACCATCATATTGGTGCACAGGTATGGCCGCCAGATCTATATCTTCAAGGCAGCGGATATTGATGGCTGCGACCTTGTTGCCTTTGGGGTCTACGCCTTCAGCATAGGGATGCATGCCGCATGTCGGGCAAAATTTATGCAGTATCACATGCTTATTGAAGACGTAAGTACTGGCGGCATCTTCAGGTGTAGTCAAGTGAAACTGGGTACGTGGCACGAACCACAGTAAAGAACCCTTGCGCTGACAGATGGAACAATTACAGGCGAGTGCACTTTCTATCTCGCCCTCTACTTCAAATGCGATTTTGCCGCAATGGCAGCTACCTTTATGCATGAATATTTACTCCTGGAATGTATGAAAAGAGTGCTTCTGTCTGACTCAATTTTAGCGAACGAGTTCAGTCTGCTCAGCTTTGCCAGTATTCACCGGGCCGGTAATTGCCGAAATACCAGAGATGGCCTTCAGGGTCGAGCACCATATACCCCCTGGCACCGTAATCTTCAGTTTGCAGTGGCCGTACCAGTTTGGCACCGGCAGCGATTGCAATTTCATGATGAGCATCCGGGTCTGCCACAAAGACACTGAGTGCCTGCGAAATACCGTTTAAGGATTTGGGGCTGACATGATGCGTCTCGGCCTTGGGCGAGCTGATCATGATGACGCCCGTGCCCAAACTCAGCTCTGAATGTTCTACTCGATTACCCTCACCAGGCACCACAAAGCGGCAGGTAAAGCCAAAGGCACGCACCAGCCAGTCTATGGCAGCAGGAGCGTCATCATAAATCAGGCTGGGATGGATATCAGACGGGGTACGGTAAGACTCAGACATGACGCTTTCCTTTCAGAATGGAAACGACGGACCGACGAGACTTACTTTATATACAAAAAGGCAATCATATACAAGCCATCAATGTCAATGCAGGCTAGTCTGATCACATTTATTTTTGTGCATCCCGTTCGCGGCAACTGAGCATGGCGTAATCGGCCCTGGCCAATTTGTGATCAATGTGAAACATCCTGAGTCTGTCAAACACGTCTGCATGCGGGGTGAAAGTGCAGGCGTTTTTGTTAGCAAATTCTTGCACGGCCCGGGTATCAGCATTGATCTTTAACATCAGGCCCATACCAGGACTGACACAACAGCCTACATACTCATCCATGTATTCTTCTTCCAGCAAAATCAATGTGTGCCCCATGAAGCTGGCTGGTTTTTGCAAGAGATAAAAATCAATGTAGTCGGCACGCTGCTGCGGCTTTTTACTGATGATGGCAGCTTGCTGGTAAGCCCGTATCACAGGCCTGGATTCGGCCTGCCTGTCTTGTCCATCAACTTTGATTTTGAGGGCCAGGATGAGCTGGTTTTCCAGCCTGGTATCCGCCGCCAGACTATGCGGTGAGAGCGCGCTCAGCAACAAGCTCATCATAGAGTAAGCCAGGCAACACAGTATTTTATTCATGATGATGCCTAGCGCTTAATCAAACGGATTTCAAACAATTTGGGCCACAACTTACCCGTCACAAACAGCCTGTCTTTCGCTGCATCATAGGCGATGCCGTTCAGCACATCCGGGTTACCCATAATGCGGTCACCCATGGGTAACAAGCCATTCAAATTGATCCAGCCGATGACCTTGCCGGTCTTGGGATCAATACGGGCGATGTTATCGGTTTGCCAGATATTGGCGAAAATCTCACCCTTTACCCATTCAAGTTCATTCAACTGGTCGACGGCTTTGCCATCTGCGGTGACCTTGATGCGGTGGGTTTCACGCAAAGTGAGTGGATCAAGGAAGCGTAATTCTGCAGTGCCGTCGCTCATGATGATTTCTTTATCATTGCGTGCGAGACCCCAGCCTTCGCCCTTGTAGGCAAATTCTTTTTGAAATGCGAAAGTGTCGAGATCAAGCACATAGCCCGCCTGTGTAGTCCAGGTGATACCTATAATGCGCTTGTCCCAGTATGTAATGCCCTCACCAAAAATCTGCCTGGGCAAATCCATTTTTTGCAAGACTTCACCGGTCTCCAGCCTTACCTTGCGTACTGTAGAACGGCCTTGCAAACCCGTACTTTCAAACAGGATGCCATCCTTGATAAACAAACCTTGGGTAAAAGCATTCGGATCATGCGGGTAGGCGTGCACTACTTCATAGGTATAGCTAGGAATTGCTGATGCCGCCAGCGCTGTGCCAGCTGGCACCAATACCGCAGCACCTGCCATACCAACATACAACAAACCGGACAATAGGCCCGAAAACAAACTTGCCGATAATCCTGTCAATGTCCATTTACGCATGCAGATATCCCATCCTTGGCAGGCAACATCATTGTTGCCTCTCTTACTGAATTTTACCAAGGACCGTCATCAAAGACTGCTTTGGCATAGAAGGAGGAAAGAATAGTTATTTTCTGCATGGCTGTCACCTGAATTTACTTAGCGTGACAAATCTCTTAAATCTCTTGTCAGTAGTACTGGCTCAGGAAGGTTTTTCCAGCTGCTCATAAACAGCATTGGAAATGCGCGCGAGTTCAGCTTTGCTGATGCTGCCCGACAAGGCATAGCCAAACTTGCCGTCTACCCAGTAAAACACATTGACCTTGCCATCTTGCAGGAATTTGAAACCGGTATCCTTGTTTTGCACCTGGTCATTGCTGACATACAGAGTCAGGCGCTGGCCGGTCGCATCCTGATACATGAACTGGGCGACGGGGCCAGTCCCGCCTGGCAAAAGGCGGCCACCAACCAGCTCATACGATAACTTACCTAGCTTGGGTGCACGCATGGGACTACCCATGCGCCTGGATAACCAGGCGACCAGTTGCTCTTCCTGCTCTGCACCCACTTCTACTGGTCGACGCGCATCAGGGCTATATACCAGGTGGGCAACTGCAGCCCGATGGGCAAAGCCTGCAGCGCCATGGATGCCATTTTTTTGTACCTCAGCCTGTGCCAGCATTGCACTGGCATCACTGCGTGCATGCAACCACCAGCCACTACTGGCACTGACGACGGCAATCGCAATACCTGCTGCGAGATGACGCCAGCCCCATACAGGTTGATTGGCCGCAACATCTCTTGTTACGTATGACCGGAGCAAGCGAGCAGGAACAGGTTCATCAACAACGGCATCAAACAGCGCATGCAGGTCAGTATTTTGTTTACGCCAGGCAGACACTTTTTCCTGTTCTGCAGGATTCGCCTGCAGATAGCTTTCTACCTCGGCCAGACGCTCCGCAGACAATTGGCCGTCAACATAGGCATGCAAGTCTGCTTCGCTGATGGGCTCATGTTTCATGATACGGCCTTGTTCACTTGACGACTTTCAAGACTGTGCTGTGCGGATGCACTTCCATGATGGCACGCAGTTTTTCGCGGCCACGCGATAGCCTTGACATCACGGTTCCCAGTGGGACATTCAAAGTCAGGGCAATTTCTTCATACTTCATTTCTTCCAGCACGACCAGCAATAACACCTCGCGCTGCTCCAGTGGCAATTGCATCAATGCTGCTTGCAGGTCGCGCAGCTCCAGACCATGGTTCTGGCTGGCGGCTTGTGCAGGCAAGCATGTGTCTTCATCATCGAGCTCTACCGTAGTCAGCGTTGGTTTGCGCAATTGATCGAGGCGCAGATTGTGCATGATGGAAAACAGCCAGGCCCGCATATCACCGTCAGGCAGGAAAGATCCCAGCTTTAGCCAGCCACGCTCCATAGTGTCTTGCACCAGATCATCCGCGCCCGCTCTGTCGCCCACCAGCGCACGCGCATAGCGGCGCAAGCGGGGGATGCACGCCAGTAACTGGCTGCGGCTGTCTGACTGAATCATTTGTCAGACACTATAGAGCGTGACGCTGATAAAACCAGGCATGCTTTATTCCTTGACCAGGTGCCAGACATTCTTGAAGTTGTCGCCAGTACGCTCACCTGCTTTTTTATCAGCAGCATACAGATATAGCGGCTTGCCATCATAGGCCAGTTGCGTGCTGCCATCATCGCGGGTGACAACAGAATATTTACCGGATGGCAGCTTGGCAGGCACGGCTACAGGCGGCCAGTTAGCAGCGCAAGGTCCATTGCAAGTACTTTTGCCACTACCTGCGACGTCTTTGTCGAAGCTGTATAAAGTCATACCGGTATCACTGACGAGCACACCATCCGCCACCTTGGGTGCGGACTGGGCTTGCGCAAACCCGCAAATGAAGGTGGCGCTGGTCAGCAGGGCAAGGCAAATTTGTCTGGTTTTCATCAAAGGACTCCTGAAGGATTAATAAAGTATAAGTGGCTAAACGCTTGTTAGCAGCATTACACGTTCAAACTGCTTACACAGGGATATACGTAAGCCAGCCAGACTTTATTCCAGCAAAGTGAAAATATTTAGAACTCATTTCATAAATAGGTTGAGATGCGTTTGCCTCATAACGTGGGCTGGCAAGGGTAAAGCAGGGAATTCGTGCAGCATGCTGCACGCCTGCGTACGATGTGCGCTTACCAGCGCACATGCGCCCTGCAAGGGGATGAGGCAGTCAATAGCGGTGCTATTGATAACACGAGTCCAACGCAGTCCAGCACGCGTTATGAGGCAAACCCTTCGGGAACTGACGATTTGGGCGCATTGCAGCGTTGTGCCTCTCGCTAAGGCACCAGCCTTAGCTTCACAGGGTACACACCTTAGGCCTTGCACTGCATCCCAAATCGTCTTGTTCGCACTCATCCTATTTATGAAATGAGTTCTAGCTTCAGGCAGTTTTTCAAGTAGTTTTTGCGCGGCCTTCATCGGCGACGATGCAATTGCGGCCTGCGGCTTTGGCAGCGTACATGGCTTCATCGGCGCGCTTCAATAAACGTTCGCGGTTTTCACGGCCATCCCAGGTGGCGATGCCAAAACTGCCTGTCGCAGCCGGGGAATCTTGCAGGCTTTGATGCTCCATGAGCTTGCGCAGGTTTTCTGCCAGCCCCCGGGCGCCCGCAGTGCTGGTATGTGGCAAAAGCAGGGCAAATTCTTCACCCCCTATGCGCGCCAGTTGATCATTCGAGCGCAATGCTCCCTTGACCAGATTTGCCGTAGCACGCAAGACCTGATCACCCTGGGCATGGCCATGGGTATCATTGATGGCCTTGAAATGGTCAAGGTCAAATACCAGCACCGACAAGGGTTCAGACTTGTAGCGGGCAGCTTCCATTTCCAACTGGAACTGATCCATGAAAGCGCGCCGGTTCAAGATGCCTGTCAGCGAATCTGTGGTCGCCAGACGGTTCAGGTTCAGGTTTTGCCTGCTCAGGGGGTTCAATACCCAGTATTGCAGCAAAATATTCAAGGTGGCAAACAAGAGGGTGAATACCGCCACCAGTGGCCAAAGGAAGCGTTGAAAAGCCGCCGCGCTACGCTCTTTTGATCTGTCCAAAGGTACTGTCACGGCTTGCACGCCGACAATTTCATCCATCTTCCAGCCATAACCATGGGTGTTGCCATAAATCCTGACCATGCCAACCGGTGCATCCGCGACTTTGCCGTGGCAAGCCATACAGGTGGCATCGCGGATTTTGATGGGCCTGACCAGATGCAGGGTATTGTCCCGAACATAAGTCGTGATTTCTGCATCCGCATAGGGAGTACGGCCAGAGCGGTAGTTATCTATGACTTCCCTGATCCAGGGTTCGCGCGCCATGTTGGCAAGATTCAGGGGATTTAAAACTGTCTCGGAATACTGGTAACCAGGGTATTTTTCAAACAGCAGACGCATGGTTTCCATGGTCACAAATGCCGGAATATCGTCAGGCTTGAATGGTTCCTGATTTAGATCGGCTCTGACATGCTGGGAAGAATAGGAACGTATCGCCAGTGCGGCTTGCAGGCTGAGCCTGGCCTCGTGCTTGACTTCTTCCAGCGTGGCCTTCTGGACTTCGTTTTTATAATAAGCCGTTGCCAGTAGCAGTGCCAGTGCAAAAGTCAGCAATAAGACCAGATTGAACTTCACCCGGAAACTCATGATTGCCCCTAAGCCATGCGCTGCTGCGCAATTTGTCTCGGATATTTTAAGTAGGACTCATTATCGTAGATTGCGAGCAAGAAATGGGAGTAAAACAGGGGATTTTACGAGTTTTCACTTTGCTGTATTACTCAGCTCAGAGAGATCTGCTGTCGCATGAAAATCGGGAACAGGCTCACCTGGTAATAAGTGAGCCTGTAAAATTTACAACTAAGCTGGTGCCCTGGTCGGGTCAGCCAGAGAGGCCAGATAGAAAGGATCAGTTTGCGCTGCCAGATTCACTCCACCGCTGGTGGTGACAAATGCGGCATAAGGCGAAGCTGCCAGCGTCTGGTTACGCATTTTGATGTTTTTCTGGTTCCAGTCGTTATTGTCTTTGCTTAGTTTTTCATAAGCGACTTCATAGTTTTTCAGTTGATCACCCCATTCGGCAGTACCCTGCTCCGCTGTCGGGCGCTTGATTGAGTTCACTGAATCTGGCCTTGGATCAGTATTGAATACCAGATCTGCCGCCAGCAGGTTGGGGCCACCGCCAGGATTGGAAGCCATGGCAAAAGCCGATGGATTAGTCGGGTCATACACTCTGTAAGCTGCATGAGTAGGGTTGACCGCCGCAATGGTCGTGGTGGGTGCAGCCGGTGGCGTGGCTGCAGGTGTACTTGCAACAACCGTGGTTTTGCTGCTGGCCGTAGCGTCGCTGACACTGGCAACCGCTGTTGAACCTGTCGCCGCGCTGGCTGCTGGTGCTGCTGGTGCAATTGGTGCCATCACTGCCACAGGTACAGCTGCGGGCTGCGGCGCCTGCAATTGCTCACGCAAGGCTGCCAGTGTGGCCTGTATCTGCGCTGCCAGATCCGTGGTCTGGGTATCTGTACTCAGGCCAGCGGCTTTTTCCTTGATGGCGCTCACCAGGTCTGCTTTGGTTTCTGGCTTGACCGCTGCCTGCAAAGCCGCCTTGAACTTGTCTGCGCTCTGTTCTGCATCGACCAGCCTGGATTTGAGCTTGCTTTGCAAAGCCTGCACATCGCTGAAAATCGAATTTAAGTTTGAAATATCCTGCATATATCCTCCCGGGATGGGGCTGCGCTTTATATGGCGATAGCCCTTGCTTTTGCTGAGGCCGCTCAGCCTGATTTGATAAGGTAGAAAATATCAAACAAAGTGCCTGGTTGAAGCTCAAAAAAGAGGCAATTTCCGACGTTAGTTCCAGCTTTGGAACAAGATGTCCGTTTTCAGGCATTGGAGTAAATGTAATCAAAATACATGCTAATGATGAATAAAATACCTAAAATCAGCTTATTAAATTAGAATTAATGAATAAATGTAGTTTAAGTACATAAAATATTAAATTAATTCATCAGGAGACAACATGAAAACCATGGCCTTTGTACGCTTGTCCATTAGCTTGCTGGCTTTGATACCGGTATTTGTACAGGCACAGCCAGCCATGGAACATGTGGAACCTGGCTTTTGGTGGGTGGGAATGAAGAATGACAAGCTGCAGCTCATGTTGCATGGCAAACAAATTGCCACGTACACACCACACATTAATTATCCTGGCGTACAGATCAAAGGCATACACAAGCTCAGCAATCCCAATTACCTGTTTCTGGACCTACAAATCTCGCCAAGCACGCGCCCCGGCAAATTTGCTATCAGGATGCGGCAAGGTGTCCAGCAATTTACTATTCCTTATCAACTCAGGACACGTGAAAAAGGCGCAGCAGAACGACGTGGCTTTGGCCCGGCAGATGCGATCCTGAATCTCATGCCTGACCGCTACGCCAATGGCGATACCAATAATGACCGCCTGCCCGGCTTTGCCGACAAGCTGGACCGCAATGATGCCAGCGCTGGCCGCCATGGTGGCGACCTCAAGGGCATACGCGATCACCTGAACTATATCGCTGGCATGGGATACACCATGCTCTGGCCTACCCCGGTAGTAGAAAACAATCAGCAGACTTATTCCTACCATGGCTATGCCGCCACCGATTATTACAAGGTTGACGCCCGCCTTGGCAGCAATGAAGAATATCTCCAACTTGTCGCCGAAGCCAAAAAACAGGGCATAGGCGTGATCCAGGATATCGTACTCAACCATATCGGCGATGGCCACTGGTGGATGAAGGATTTGCCAGATAAAGACTGGCTCAGCTACAACAGTGAATTTGTACCCACCTATCATGCGCGCACTACGGTCAGCGACCCATACGCCTCCGCCATCGATAGAAAGAATTACACGCAAGGCTGGTTTGAAGTACATATGCCGGACATGAACCAGAACAACCCGCTGGTGGCGAATTACCAGATACAAAATACCATCTGGTGGATAGAATATGCCGGGCTGGCTGGAATACGGGCCGACACCTATGGCTATTCAGACCCCGCCTTTCTGAGCGAATGGTCACGCCGCGTCATGCAGGAATACCCACACCTGACACTGGTAGGTGAGGAGTGGTCAGATAACCCAAATCTGGTAGCGCACTGGCTGCGCGGGCACAAGAATGTGAATGACTATGTTTCACACATGCCCAGCATGATGGATTACCCCTTGCACGACACTTTGCGCAAGGCCCTGGTCGCACCAGAGAATCTGCATTCCGGTTTTGCCACACTGTATGAAGCCCTGATCAATGACCAGCTCTACCCGCAACCATCGTCTATGGTGCTGTTTGAAGGCAATCATGATGTCAGCCGACTGTATAGCGCCTTGGATGAAGACCTGGATTTGTTCAAGATGGCGATCACCTATGTCGCCACCATGCCACGCACGCCACAGTTTTATTATGGCACCGAGATTTTGATGACCAGCACCAAGCACAGGGATGACGGCGCTTTTCGAAAAGACTTTCCCGGTGGCTGGGCGGGTGATGCGGTGAATGCTTTCACCGGTACGGGGCTGACCACCAAACAACTGGAAGCACAGGCCTTTATCAAAAAACTGCTGAACTGGCGCAAGACCCAGAGCGCCATACATAGCGGCAAACTGATGCACTTTGCGCCGCAGTATGGTATCTATGTATATTTCCGCTATGACCATAAGCGCAAGTTCATGGTGGTGATGAACAAGAATACTACTGAGACAGAATTGGCGACGGCGCGCTTCGCCGAGATCTTGCCTGCAAACCCAAAGGCGAAAGATGTGTTCAGTGGACAGGAATTTGAACTCGCACAGAAAATGAAAGTACCTGCGCGTGGCGTCTTGCTACTGGAAATCATGTAGGTTTGAACTGGCAAAACCTGACTTGATCACTGCTATCAAGTCTGTTACCATCAATTTATGAAAAGCCACTTTGCATCTACGCTGAGCATTAAGACCACCATTATCGCAATGGTGGGTTAGCGCTTTTTCATTTTTTCGCAACCCGCCTACGAGGCGGGTGCATATTAATTGATGCCTGTCTCCCGGCCACATTCAGGAGATTTACATGGCATCATATTCTCATCATCAAGATCATCAACAGTCCGTCAATGCGCCTCCGCGACGACAGACGCGTTCTGCTTTATCCTTGGAGCGTTACCCAAATGGCATGCATGTAGGCATAGTCGGCGCAACCGGTCTGGTGGGTGAATTCATGCGTACCCTGCTGGAAGAACGCAATTTCCCGGTGAGCTCATTGCGCTTGTTTGCCTCTGCGCGTTCTGCAGGAAAATCATTGGACTGGAACAATACGAAGATCGTCGTCGAGGACGCGGCGACGGCTGATTATGCTGGACTGGATGTGGTCTTTTTCTCGGCGGGTGGAGAAACCTCATTGCATTTGGCACCAATAGTCGCTGCTGCGGGTGCCATCGTCATCGACAATTCATCCGCTTGGCGCATGGACCCTGCCGTACCGCTGGTGGTGGCAGAAGTCAATCCACATGACCTGGCAAATATCCCCAAGGGCATCATTGCGAATCCAAACTGCACCACCATGGCGGCCATGCCTGTACTCAAACCATTACACGATATCGCGGGCTTGAAGCGTTTGATTGTCAGCACTTATCAGGCAGTATCGGGAGGAGGTGTTGCCGGGGTGGAGGAGTTGGCAGAGCAGATGCAAAAAGCAGGTGATGACTGCACCAGCCTCGTCAAAGACGGTGCTGGCATAGACTTTCCCGCGCCCAGGAAATGGCAGGTACCAATTGCATACAATGTCGTGCCTTACAATTATCAAGTTGTAGAAGATGGTTACACCGAAGAAGAAATCAAGTTCCGTAATGAAAGCCGCAAGATACTTGGCCTTCCAGAATTGAATGTGTCCTGCACCTGTGTGCGTGTACCAGTTTTCACAGGGCACTCGCTTTCCATCAATGCAGAATTCGAGAAAAACATCCCGGCAGATGCGGCACTAGCGTTATTGAACAGCGCTGCTGGCGTAATAGTCACTGAAGTACCCAATCCTTTGCAGGCGACTGGCCGCGATCCCGTATTCGTTGGACGGGTGCGGCACGACCCTACGGTTGAACATGGCCTGGCGATGTTCGTCAGTGCTGACAACCTGCGCAAGGGTGCTGCCCTGAATGCCATACAGATTGCAGAAGTTCTTTATGAACAAGGATTGTGCAGCGTTCACAACAGTGTTCACAAATGAGAAGTCAATCAGGCAATTGAAGGATGGCTAAAAGCTAGCTAAAAAACTGGAGACACGATTTTGGTGTAGGCTGACAGGCTTTTGCATAGCCTACGCCATCGTGAATAAAGCTCCCGTCTCCACTTATCTGAAACTTGTTTGTGTCGCCCTGTTCTGGGGCGGCACTTTCATTGCCGGGCGTCTGGTCGCCAAAGAGATTCCGCACATGATTGCGGCCTTTATCCGCTTCGCAGTCGCCAGTGTGTTGTTGCTGTTGCTGGCATGGCGGCTGGAGGGTGGCTTGCCCAAACTCAGCAGGCAACAAATGCATGCGACCTTTGCGCTGGGTGCAACTGGCATTTTTTTATATAACCTGTGTTTTTTTGCCGCACTGGAGAATATGCCAGCCGGGCGCACTGCCCTGTTTGTTGCCCTGAACCCGATAGTCACCGCGCTGGCACTGGCTCTGCTATTTGGAGAAAGACTGAGCAAGATACGCTGGCTGGGCATCATGGTCGCTTTTGCTGGTGCAGCTGTGGTGATCACCCGTGGTGATTTGATGAGTGCCGTGCATGATTTATCGCAATCGCTGGGCAAGGGCGAGCTATTCATGCTGACAGCCATTTGCGGTTGGGCCGCCTACACCATCATAGGCCGGCATGCCTTGAAAGGCCTGTCACCAATTGCTGCCACCACTTATGCGTCGCTATGGGGCCTGCTTTTGCTGGGTCTGGGCGCAGTACTTGAACTGCCGCGTTTTGAACCTGCCCGCATGAGCTGGCAAGTGCTGGCTTCGCTGGTGTATCTGGGCGCCTTTGGCACGGTCATCGGTTTTGTCTGGTACTACGAAGGTGTGAAAAGCATAGGCCCCTCACGCACTGCGGTCTTCAATAATCTGGTGCCGGTATTTGGTATCAGCCTGGGTGCCCTGATACTGGGTGAACCTATCTTGCCATCGATGATAGTCGGTGGCTTGCTGGTCATTGCCGGGGTGACTTTGACCAACAAAACCTGATCTGTTTCGACCGTGATTTTTCTGCTTCAGAATGAACGCAAACTGACAGCAGGAAAATCCACGTCTGTATGTGCCACGTTATTGACATAGTTGGTCAATACATTCAGCGCCACGTTCAAGACTATCTCTATGACAGCGGCTTCATCAAAACCCGCTGCACACACATTAGCCAGTGCTGTATCACTGACGCGGCCACGTTGTTCTGCCACCTGGCGGGCAAATTGCAAGGCTGCATTGCTTTTTTCATCTGCAGCCTCGGCGCTACGCGCTGCAGCTATGTCTGCATCACTGAGTTTCGCCAGATTTTTCCCTAGATAGGTGTGTGCTGCGAGGCAGTATTCACAGCCATTGTATTCAGCCACTGTCAGTGCGATACGTTCACGCAGTTGTGCACTCAGGCTGCCTTTGGCCAACGCGCCGCTGAGTGACAAATAGCCTTCAAGGGCAGCCGGGCTATTGCCTACCAGTTTCATCAGATTGGGCACCATGCCCAATTGCTGGTTCACTGCAGCCAACAAGGTTTGCGATGCTGCCGGGGATTGTTCTACTGTTGGGATAGTGATGCGGGACATATGAGATTCCATTCAGATCTGGTTTAAGGGATTTCGCGTTACGTATCAGTACCGCGAATGGTGTCACTTTGCCTTATTCCGAAAAATAAAAGAATCCTAGTATTTGGAAATTCATTATTCCGTATATTGGAATTATGAAATGAAAAAATCGGCCTGATATACATCCAGGCCGATTCTTTTAATGCAGACGCAATAGCTCCTGCATCAACTACTAAAATTACAGATTAAAACTTTTTCCAGAGTTTCAGGAAGTAAGAAGCACCGCCCAGGCCAAACTGTACGCTGTCATAGTAGAAACCATTGTCGGTTTCGTTCGGGTCCTGACGAGTCGGTTTGACGTTGAATACATTATTGCCGCCTATGGTCAGCTTGGTGGTGTCATTGAAAGCATAAGTCAACGCTACGTCTGCCGAGGTTTTAGGTTCGTAATAGGCATTGGGTACGCCAGCGGCTGTGCCTGAAAAAGTACCCAGAGTTTGTGAGCCATAATGGATGACTTTGAACTCGCCAGACCATGGACCCTGGTCATAATTGAAGGCCAGCGTGGCTTTCATTCTTGGGCCACCCTGTTCTATGAACAGGCGTTCACGTTCAGACAGCAATACGTCTTCATAGCCTTTCAGGGATGGTGGTGCTGTGACTTTGGTGACTTCAGTCTTACTGTAGTTCAAACCCAGATAAGTAGACAATTTGCCCGCACCCAGATTGGTTTTATGGGATGCCGTCAAATCCAGACCCTGGGTCTTGGTGTTGATGGAATTCACAAAGAACTGTGCCTGGCCTACGCCCAGCGCCTGCAAGGTAGTACCCAGAGCTGGGTAATTGTCGGCATCAAAACGACCTGACAAGACGATACGGTCAGCAATATCGATACGGTACAAGTCGGCTGTCATGGCAAACGCATTATTTGGTTTGAAAGTCAGGCCGAATGTATAGTTTTTCGAGGTTTCATCCTTGAGTTTGGGTATGCCTGCGGCATTCGCCACTGCGCCGCCATTTGGTGCCAGCACGACATCCATAGGCTTACCGCTGATGAAGTCGGTAAAGGTGGATGAGAAATATACTTGTTGCAGCGATGGTGCGCGGAAACCTGTACTGACCGAGCCACGCATCAGGACTTCATCTGTCACTTTATAGCTACCGGCGATTTTGCCGGTCAGGGTAGAGCCAAAGTCGCTATAGCGTTCACCACGGACTGCAGTCTGCAGCTTGAAGCGATTAGTGATATCGGTTTCTACATCGACATAGGCTGCGATACTGTTTCTGTTTTTGTCAGTACGATCACCAGGCTGGAAGCCGGGGAAACCCTGGCTACCGGCATTGCCGCCAAAACCCAGGCCATCGACGTCATTGTAAGAACCTGGTTCACCCGGAGTGATCTTGTAGTTTTCACGACGATATTCTGCACCAAAGGCGACGTTGACGCCATTCATGAAACCATCAAAGAAGCGGCTGAAATCCAGATTGGTAGTCGCTTGCGAGAAAGAGAAACCACCCGCATCAAAACGGCTGGGGCTGATACCTTTGCCGCCGGCCAGCAAGTCCTTGTTGGCAATCGAGGCATTGATGGTATTGCTGACGTTGTACTTGAGTTCATTGAAGCCATAAGTCTGCGACAAGTCGACACGCCATTCGCCGATATCCCATTTATAACCTACGGTGCCGTAGATATCATTGATGTCGCCATTGATGTAAGGCACGAAACCATTTGGATACATGGCGGCAGAATTGCGGGAAGGAATGTCGTCAGAACCTATGCCACCACGGGCAAACGCGGCAGAAGATGCCTTGCGCTGTTGCGTGCCCAAGGTGAAATAAAGCTTGTCATTGCCACCGTTGGGTACTTCACCATTCAGGTAAACGGTAGGGCCTGTGACCTTGGTGTCACCGATGGTACGCGGATTGCCCGGATCAGCACGATTCGAGCGGCCACGGTCGGTGTATTCAACAGTGATACCCAATACGCCTTTTTCACCCAGGGCGATACCGCAATAGGCGGATGGCAGATAGTTTTTACCATCACCGACAGAATACTGGCTATAACCAAAGCTGGCTTCGCAACCCAGGCTTTTCTTGAGGGTGATGTCCATGACACCGGCAATCGCGTCAGAGCCATATTGGGCAGCAGCGCCATCACGCAAGACTTGTACATTGCTGATTGCCATGACAGGAATCGCATTCAAGTCAGTACCAGTGTTGCCACGGTTGCGGGCACCAAACAAATTCACTAGCGCTACGGTGTGACGGCGCTTGCCATTCACCAGCACCAGGGTCTGGTCTGAACCCAGGCCGCGCAAGGCGGCAGAATCCACCAGATCGGCACCATCGGCACCGGTCTGGCGGGTGGAATTGAAGGAAGGCGAGATATTTGCCAGCGTTTGAGCCAGGTCAAACTGACCACCCTGCTCTGCTGCTTTGGAGACCGAAATAAAATCGACAGGCAAAGGCGTATTGGTGGCGCTGGTATTGGCACGGCGCGAACCGACGATGGTCATGGTTTGCATGGCGGGGTCAGTTGCTTTTTCTGCTGCGGGAGCAGTTTGCGCATTGACCATGGCCGGAGTGAAAACTGTTGCTGCACTTGCACCATACAGGGCAAGTAAAATCGCTTTGCGCATCTTACTCATAACAAACTTCTCCAAGAATATATAGAAAACCTTAAGCGGTATGCCCAGAAGTATGGTTGTCCAGATATTAGAGTGTCAATTATTGTGCTGTGCAGTGTGGCATTTTTGTGTAAATTGTATAGACGTATTTCGAATTTGGCGCTGATACGCAGAATTGCATAACCTTATTGCTTAGCTAACTGCTTCAGGTATTGCAAACCGGCAATCGCCTTGCTGCCATACCATGACAGCATTTCACCATCGACCAGTTGCACGGGTACACCCAGTTGCTTCTCCAGCGCATCCACATGGCTTTCGGTAAAGCGGTAAGGCTCGGTCGACAGCAAAACCCTGTCGATGGGATGTTGCAGCGCACTAGTCCATTGAAAAGCCGGGTAACGCAAGTTCGGATCTGGTGGCGACCAGGTTTGCCATCCTATCAAGGCCAGCATGGCGGCAATGTAGGTGTCGCGGCTGACTGTCATCCAAGGGTCTTGCCAGATGCAATACACGACTTGCTGAGCACTGGTTGGTATATGGTCGAGGGCAGCATAGGCTGTTTCGAACCGGGCACACAAGTCCTGCGCTCTTTCCTGCACTCCAAATATCCCGCCCAGCAATTGATACAGCGCCAGATTATCGCGTGGCACCAGCGGATGGGTGACGATGACATGGGGAATGAACTCGGCCAGGGCTTCTACCGTCGGCTTTTCATTTTCATCGATGTTGACAATCAGATGAGTGGGAGCCAGCTTGCGGATTTTTTCTATGTTCACATCCTTGGTGCCACCTATCTTGGGGATAGTCTGCACCACTGATTTGGGATGTATGCAAAAACCGGTGCGACCAACCAGGCTGGACGACAGACCCAGCTCACATAGCAATTCAGTGATGGAAGGTACCAGACTGACGATACGCGGCCCAACCCCAGCCCCAGTATCAGCTGGATAGGGCTGATGCACGATACCTAGCGCATCAGTCAACATGCTCATGCCTGGTCTGCCGCACGCGGTTTGCGGCGCGCCCTGGCAAACACTGCGTCATACAACCAATTAGGCAAGATACGCATCAGCTTGGCTACCACGCCCATTTGCCAGGGGATAACACGGTAAGTATTGCCAGCATCAATTGTCCCTAATGCAGAGGCACAAAACGCCTTGACTGGCATCAAAAACGGCATGGGGTAAGGATTGTCCTTGGTCATGGGCGTATCAATATAGCCCGGTGCAATCGTCACTACACGTATGCCGCTGTCACGTAATTCTACCCGCAGCGATTCGCAATAACTGATGACCGCAGCCTTGGATGCGCAATACGCGCCAGCGCCCGGCAAGCCACGTATGCCGGCGACACTGCCTATGCCAACCAGACGGCAATCAACATTGTGCGCATAAGTTTTCATGGCATTGATGAAGGGTGAAAAAGTCGCCACTGTCGCTATCAGATTGGTTTGCAATACGCTGTCGAAGACCTTGATGTCACCAGCATATTCACTGAGCGTGCCTACTGAAATACCGGCGTTGGCAATCACGATATTGACTTGTCCTACCGCCTGCATGAAATCATTAGCCGCCCTGGTCAAAGCTGCATGGTCGGTGACATCCACGGCATAGATATGATGCCGGTCGGGATTGGGCAAACTCTGCCGCAGTTCTTCCAGCACTTCCTGACGGCGGGCCAGCAAGCCCAGGCTTGCACCTTGCTCAGCATATGCTCTGGCAAGCGCGGCACCTATGCCAGAAGATGCGCCAGTGATAAAGACTGTTTTCATGATGTCCAATGAAAAAGTCCGCCGGAGTGGCGGACTACTTAAAGTTAGATTAACACTTATTTCTTCTTGGCCGGTGCTTTAGTTGATGCGCTTGATGCTGCCGAAGCCGCTGCACTTGCTGAGGTGGCAGCATGAGTCGCTGCTGCAGTGCCATTTTTCTCTTTTTGTACCTTAGTGACCAAAGCATCCAGTACCTGTATCACTGCACGGTTTTGCATTTCTTCCGTCACACGCGTCGTCGAGGTAGTCACTGCCAGTACCGGTGAAGTGACGAAACGGCCATCAACGGCAATCGAAGGCACGCCATCAATCTGGTATGCACTCGTCAATTGAGCAGCACGACTAAGCTTGCTGGTGGCGATAGAAAAGGAATTATAGATATCAGAAAATTTTTGCTTGTCCAGGCCAGACTTGCTGACGAATTCCATGATATCAGCATCGGTTTGCAGGCGATTATGGTCAACGTGGAAAGCGGTAAAGGCCTTCATGTGGTATTCATCTGCCTTGCCCATGGCTTCCATGGTGAAGTAGAGTTTTTGTTGCGGTACCAGATCATGGAAATTAACGTGGATGCGTTTGAAGGAAATATTATCTCCCTGCTTTTTCACCCATTCAGCAATCAAAGGCTCCAGGGCATAGCAATGCGGGCAAAAATAGCCAAAAAATTCAATCACTTCAATTTTTTTACCACCGTCAACAGGCTGAGGACGTTTCAGTACCTGATATTCAACACCTGGTTGCGGTGCTGTAGAGCTGGCACTGGCAGCGGCAGTCACCAGGGACAAGGCGGCCAGC
>JAZJXP010000030.1:61314-91495 GCA_040390835.1 Pseudomonadota bacterium | reverse complement strand
CATAGGCTAAGTCACTGAGCGCTACATTGGAATGCAACAGGATCGCGGCAGGACCAAGGATTTTTATCACGATCATGAAGGGCACAAGGTTCGGGGCGGAGTAACCCAATTCCGCCTGCGCTTTTCGAACAAATGCGCGCTTGGTAATGTACATAAAAGCAGACACGAAGTAGAGCAACGACAGCAGCGTGGTACTGATCCAGTAGGTGTAGTTAGCAGCCATAAAATTTTCCTAATCAAGTGTTTTAGTTCGACATGCAGCGAGGTTATCGACTAATATGAATACTCACAAGTAGGATGAAAAAATGGTGGTTAGTATGGAAAATCAGACTAATGGAGAAGTTCAGGTCAACATGCATGAGGAGATGCGCCGAGCATTTTCCTTACTTTCAGGAAAATGGAAACTTGAAATCATGTGGCTGCTTAACCAGCGTCTATACCGGTTCGGGGAGCTTCGTAAGGAGATTCAAGGAATCACTCAGCACATGCTGACAGCTCAGCTTCGTGAACTGGAGGCTGATGGCCTAGTGTTACGCACGGTGTTCGCGGAAGTGCCCCCGCGAGTCGAATACGAAATCACGCAAAAGGCCCGTGGACTTGGGCCGACGATGGAGGCGCTCACTGCCTGGTGGCGCGAGTACGGCCAAAGCGTACCGGAAAGATTATCCACGCGTGGTCGCAAAGCCAAGGCAACGAGTTCAAAGGTAGGGTGATCTCGGCGAGCCCTCAGAACGTAAACGCTCATCGTAAATATGATGGACTATTGATCCAATTCGAGGTTGTCCGGGCGTGAGAATGGGTGTCCGCGTTGACATGCCATTGTGTGTCCGGTTTGATGTGAGAATTAGTGTCCGGGTTGAGGAGAATACTCAGATGGAGGACAGAGGCATTGATGCCGGGCCAAGAAGCCTCAGCTCATATATCATTCAAGCAGGATTAATAATCAAGCTTTATACGTAAAGCTCACCTTGGGCGACCAGACAGACTTGCCCATGTACCAAGACAGTTTCATCTTCAGCATTCAGCTTCACATGTAATTCACTGGATCTGTGTACATATGCTCCCTGAGCGAAAATTTGCGTATCGCCAGCCCTGGCGCGCTGATGTCTGACCATATATGCGCCAGCAGGTCCTACTGCGCTGCCAGTGGCGATATCTTCGACCTTGCCTTCGTTATCCCAGGTGCGCCCTTCACGACGCTGCACATCAAGCACGTAGACAAATTTTGCACCCACGCTTGCCAGCAAGGCTTCAAATTTCTCATGGCAGATACGCGCCTTGTCCAGATGCTGCTGTATCGGCACGATCAGATAAGGCAAGCCTGTCGACACCACTTGCAAGGGCAAGTTAGCTGCCTGGTCATGGGCGTGCAGGTTCAGGGCTTTCAAGAAATTTTCAGCAATACTGCTGGTCAATGGCTCGCCAAAGCTGGCCTTGCCCTGATTCATTTCAGCGAAAAAATTGCCATTCTCTTGCCTGCTGCTGGCAAATACACTGCGTTCGTTCAAGACAAACTCAAATTCTGCAGTCTTGCTTTCAGCTTGATAACGCTGATGCAGGCAGGCTGCTGCACCGATAATGGGGTGACCTGCGAAACCCAGTTCTTCTTCCATAGTGAAAATGTGGGTGCGCCATCTGTCCTGCCCTTCCAGCTTCTGCAGGAAGATACTTTCGAACTGGCGCATTTCCCGCGTCATGGCCTGCATCATATAGGCCGACAAGGTTTGCTCCAGCACAAAGATACTCAGGCCATTGCCCGCCAGAGTTTGCCTGGCAAAGACATCTACCATGGTAAATGGGAAAACTTGTTTCTTCATTTTTTGCTCCCTGTATGGTTTCAGCCCCGGCCAGTGTTCAGTATAGGCAAAAAACTTCAGTGCCAAGCAAAATCTCAGGCAGCTTTCTGTTGTTGGCGACGCCAGTGCCTGCCGTAAAGATGCAGACCTGCCATGGGCAACAAGAACCAGAAGATGCCATTGGCGACCACGCTGGCTTGCGTAAAATTGAAATGATAGTGATAACCGGTACCATCAACATACACCGCTACATATGGGAAACCGGCAAACCAGCCCTCACCAGCAATATTGGGATAGGGCAGCAGCATCCAGAAAGTGCCTAGCCATGACGCTAGCCCCAACACCAATCCTGCCAGCAGGCTGCCATAGCAGAGTTTTTTCCAGTTTTTGGGACCCTTGCCAGACAGCGACAGAAACAAGCTGCTGAACAGGCTATAAACCCCGGCCAGCATCAGCAAGCTGGCTGCCACAAAAATAGTGATAAGCATGATCTGTCAAACCATAAAAAAGAAAACCAAATAAGCATGATAGCACCTGCATTTTGCTTTATTTTCTCCTTTTTCAGGATTTCATGCGTCCGTTGTAAAACGGCTTTGTTTTCGGCACTTTAGTTGCTTATTAGCTGCTTATTAGCCGATTATTAGCTGCCAGTGGCTTGATAGTCTGGTGTGACTGGATTAAGCTAAACCGGATGCGCTTTAGAACATAAAAAGAAAACTATGTCATCTCTGTCATCCCTGCGTTCCTTGTTGCGCCTGCCCCTGATTTCTGCTCTACCCTTATTTTTACTAAGCCATTCTGCTATGGCAGCAGATTCCAATGAGGAAGAAGACCTGGCCCTGGTCTATGGTGATAAATCCATGATCAGCATCGCCACCGGCAAGCCACAAAGCCTGCGGCGGGCACCTGCAGTGGCTTCGGTCATTACGGCAGAGGATATACGCACACAGGGATTCACCGACATTGATCAGGTGCTGGAAACCATACCCGGCATGCATGTCAGCCGTGCAGCCATCCTGTATTTCCCTGCCTATATCATGCGCGGCATAGGTGGCGGGGGCGTGACCAACCCGCATATGCTGGTCTTGCAAAACGGCATAGCCATGACGACCTCTTACACTGGTGACAAGGGGCAGGCACTGTGGCATGCCATTTCAGTAGAAAATATCTCCCGCATTGAAGTCATACGCGGCCCCGGCTCTGCACTGTATGGTGCGGATGCCTATTCGGGCGTCATCAATATCATCACCAAGACAGCCGATGAAATATCCGGCACTTTTGCGGGGGCTGGCCTGGGTTCTTTCCGCACCCGTGACGCCTGGATATTACACGGCGGTCAGTGGGGACCATTCAAACTCGCCGCTTATCTGCGCACCGGCACTACCGACGGCCAGAAAGAACTTCTGACGGCTGATGCCCAGTCCAGGAATGACAAACTGTTTGCTACCCATGCCAGTCTGGCACCAGGCAGCGTACATACCGGCCTCAATCCTGTAGACGCGAATCTGGATGTCAGCGTGGGTAACTGGCGCTGGCGTTCCAGCTTATTAAGTAGAACCGATCTGCAAACTGGCGCGGGCGTATCTTCAGCACTTGATTTTGGTGGTGGTGTGGCGACAGAAAGACTGACTTCTGACCTGTCGTGGACTGATCCGGCTTTTGCACAAGACTGGGCACTGGGCAGTACGCTGAGCTTCATGCATTACACCGAAAAAAGCAGTCTGCAACTCTTGCCACCAGGGGCCAGGTTACCCACAGGTGTTTTCCCGGATGGCATGATAGGCGGCCCTTCACGCTGGGAGAGGCAATTCCGCCTGTCAGCCTTTGCCAGCTATACAGGCTGGGCCGATCATCAGTGGCGCTTGGGCCTTGGACACGATGATGTCAACCTGTACCGCACACAAACGATTAAAAATTTCCTGCTGAGCCCTGCTGGCATCCCGATACCAACCGGAGCAGTCATGGACTACAGCCAGATACAGCCCCATATCCTGCCAGCGCGCAGGCAAAATGATTACCTGTATCTGCAGGATGAGTGGAATCTGGCCAAGGACTGGACAATTACAGCTGGCCTGCGCCATGATCATTATTCCGATTTTGGTGGTACCACCAATCCTCGCCTGGCCATCGTCTGGGATGCGCGGCATGATTTGACCGCCAAGCTTTTATATGGTCGTGCCTTTCGCGCTCCTGCGTTTAATGAATCATATGGACTCAATCCTGTCGCCAATGGCAATCCAAACCTGAAACCTGAGAGCATAGCCACTACCGAGCTGGCCCTGTCCTGGCAAGCCAGCAAAGATGTCTTGCTGAACCTGAATGTCTTCCGCTACAACATGCAAGACATCATCCGTGCCGTTGCCAACCCCACGCCAGGAACAGGTTCGACTTTCTTCAATACCGGCAATCAAAACGGCAAAGGACTGGAGGCAGAACTGCGCTGGGATATAAATAAAGACCTGAAATTGCTGGCCAATTATTCTTATCAACACTCTGTCGATGAAAGCACGCAAACCGATGCAGGCTATGCCCCGCATCATCACTTGTATGCACGGGCAGACTGGCAAATCAGTTCTGGCTGGGCGGTCAGCCCACAACTGAACTGGGTAGCAAACCGCCGTCGTGCCGCTGGTGACCTGCGCCCGGCTATCGCAGACTACACCAGTCTTGATCTGAGCCTGCGGTCACTGCGCGGGCGTGGCAAATGGGAATGGGCTGCAACCGTCAGGAATCTTTTCAATGCTGATATACGTGAGCCCAGCATCGCGCCCGATCTGGCGATTCCCTATGATTTGCCGATGGCACCGAGAGCCATCTACTTGCAATTCATGTATAAAATGTGATTCTACAAAGACAAGCACAATCCAGGATGCGGCATTCCCGCCACACTACATGTCTGAAGACTTGTAAAGCATTGATACTTTCAGCGCATGCCTGCAGAAATCGGTGACAGTCCTTCCCGGCAGATTTATGATGAATGCATTAAAGCAATGACTGCCCTCGGGAGGAATGATGTACTTGCCACCACATACAGCCATGCTGACAGCCATACTCCTGTCATTTTCACTGGCAGCCCATGCCAGCGCAGACAACAATGAAGAAGACGATGACCTGAAAGCCATTTATGGCGATAAACTGACCGTCAGTATTGCCACCGGCAGCCAGAAATCCTTGCGGCTGGCTCCGGCCGTCACCAGTGTCATCACCGCTGCCGACATACGCGCCATGGGTGCTACCGATCTGGATCAGGTATTGGAAACGGTGGCGGGCATGCATGTGGAAAAAATAGGTGCCAACTATTTTTCTGCCTACGTATTGCGTGGCATTATCAATGAACTCAATTCGCAAATTCTGGTATTGCAAAATGGTGTGCCAATGACAGTGCTGCTGACTGGCAACAGGTCACGGCTCTGGGGTGGCTACCCTTTGCAGCATATCTCTCGCATAGAAATCATACGCGGACCGGGTTCAGCCTTATATGGGGCCGATGCCTATAGTGGCGTGATCAATATCATCACCAAAAATTCTACAGAAATAAAGGGCACAGAATTTGGTGTCACCGCAGGCTCATTTTCTACCCGCGATGTCTGGATACAGCATGGTGGCAAATTGGGCAGCGTAGACTTTGCGGCCTATTTGCGTACAGGTAAAACCGCAGGCAGTGCCAACATCATTGACGCCGATGCGCAAACCGGACTGGACCGCGTATTTGGTACACATGCCAGCCTGGCACCCGGCCCGATGAATAACGGCCATGATGCCATTGATGCAAATCTTGACTTGAGCTATGAAAAATGGCGCTGGCGCAGCAATTTCATCTTGCGCGATAACATAGGCACTGGTACCGGTGTTTCTTCTTCGCTGGACCCGGTTGGCAAATTGAAAAGCCAGCGCCTGACTTCAGACGTATCATGGAGTGACAATCATGCAGGGCAAGACTGGGGTATCGGTTTCAATCTCAGTTACGTGCAGTACTTGCAGCGTCTGCCAACGCCCCTGGTTTTGTATCCGGCGGGTGTGACCTTTCCCACGGGTAGTTTTCCAGATGGGATCATAGGATCGCCAAATACCTCTGAACGGCAAATTCGTGCTTCGGCCTATGTCATGTATTCCGGCTGGAAGGAACATCAGCTACGTATAGGTGTCGGACATGATGATCTGAATATGTACGATACTTATGAATTCAAGAATTTCCTGGTGACCCCGGCAGGACTGCCGCAGCCAGCGGGTGCGGTGCAAACCTATACCGGCACCCTGGCATTTCTGCAGCCACACCGGCGCACGATTGACTATGTGTATCTCCAGGATGAATGGCAGTTCGCACCAGACTGGAACCTGACCGCAGGACTCAGGCATGACCGCTACTCTGATGTCGGCAGCACCACCAACCCGCGCCTGGCTCTGGTGTGGGATGCAGCCTATAACCTGACCGCCAAACTCATGTATGGCGAAGCTTTCCGCGCGCCGTCTTTTGCCGAACTGTACAGCATCAATAATCCAGCCCAACGTGGTAACCCGTCGATACTGCCTGAGAGCGTCAAAACACTGGAGGCAGCCCTGATCTGGCAAGCGCGCAGTGACTTGCAGGCAAAATTCAATATCTTCCAGTTCAGGATGAAAAACCTGATACGCACCGTGCCCAATGCGATCAAAGGTACCGGCAGTTCATATGCCAATACCAATAGTCAGGAAGGGCATGGCATGGAAACCGAATTGAACTGGCAAGCCAGCCGTCAACTTCGATTGAGCGGCAACTACAGCTATCAAATCAATACAGACCAGGTCACCAATCAGGATGCTGGTTATGCACCACACCATCATGTCTTTGCCCGCGCCGACTGGCAGTTTGCGCAGGATTGGTTATTGAGCCCGCAGTTCAACTGGGTGGCAGGACGCAAGCGTACAGTTGGTGACTTGCGCCCGCCCGTGGCTGATTACAAGATGATAGATCTCAGTCTGCGTACCAATGCTGGTGCATGGGAAGTGTCGGGTAGCATACGCAACCTGATGAATGTCGACGCGCGCGAACCCAGTTTTGCACCGGGCAGTATCCCGAATGATATACCGCTGGCGAAACGCAGTTTTTATCTGCAGCTCATGTATAAAATGTGATCGCTACACTAACACTGGCACTCATTTCACGATCAGAAATGAAATGAGTTCTGGTCGTCAACTCTTGCATGAAATCACAAGTAGCCAGAAGCTTTGGGTAAAATAGCGTCTGACTCTGTGACATAGTGACCAACCGGACTACCTTGCATACACCTATCAATTATCAGGTTTTTCCTTCTCATCCCAAGTTATCCCCATTAGTCATGCATGTCATGGTAGTGGAGCTGGATGCTTGCGAAGCCTTCTTACCTGCCAGCTTAAGTCCTGCCATCATGCTGTTTGCCCATGGCGGCGGGGTGGTGATACAGGCTGATCAGTCCGAGACAGTCGCGGAGCGCTTCTTTTTGCGCGGCCCTGTGATGGAGCCTACGCATGTGCGCTATGAACCAAAATCCCTGGCATTGTCAGTATGCTTTCGCCCTGGCATGTTGCAACAAGCCATGGGCATCAATGTTGCCAGCATTGCGGGCAATGCCCTGCCCTTTCATGAACTGGTAAGTGCAGAGCGTGTCCAGGTCTTTTTGCAAGCGCTGGATGATCTGCAGGATGTCTGTGCCATCGTTGCACTATTTCAGGAATTTTTGCTTGATGTGCTGGATCACAGACCCAGGAGTAGTATGGGCGCGGCATTTCTGGCAGCCCACAAAAAAATCTTCTTTCCCTTGCTGGAATTGTCTGAATATTTTGGCATAGGGCAAAGGCAACTGGAACGCCGGGTGCGCGAAAATTTTGGTGTCACCCTGCGCGATGTCAGGCGTATAGTCAGATTTGGTTTTTCGCTGCCATACATTATCAAGCCCGATGTCACATGGGGTGATCTGACTCAAATTGCCCAGGACGCTGGCTATTACGATCAAGCACACATGCACCGCGAATATCTCGAACTAGCGGGCATACCACCGGCGCAGCTCAGGCAAAAAATCAGTGCCCGCGATCCTGCTTACTGGATTTATCTGATATCAGATAAAGACTTCAACAATCTTTTTTTGTTGATAGATTGACGGGTCGGTACAAATTTGACGCTTTGGTACAAGTAAGAATCAGGCTAATTATTTAGACTGTTTTTCATTGCAAACATGAGAAACGTGATGAATATGAGCCAGCAAAAAGATGGAAGTCACAAACCAAACAGCGTTCGAAAGCCGCTGCAAGTACGTCAATTAAAAATTGATTTATCCCAGGGATTTTCACGTCACTGGCTGGGGGGTGATGCCTTCCGTACACATTTATTCAATGCCCAGTCCTTCAGTTTTCCACTCGGTGAGCAATATTTCATCGACAGTGTCAAGGCAGCCCTGCCCTTGCTTGAAGATGAGCAACTGAAAGAAGAGATCAAAGGTTTCATAGGTCAGGAAGCCAGTCACCGTCATATCCATGCACAATATAATCAGCACTTGAATACGCAGGGTCTCAGTTATTTTATCGAGCCGTTCGTCAAGTGGCGCATACGTAGTGCCGCCAGTGTCAGTATCAAAAGCAATCTCGCCATCACGATCGCGTATGAACATTTCACTGCCATTTTTGCTGACGGTGCATTGAGTGAGCCTTGCTGGATAGGCGATGCCGAGGAACCGCTGAAAACCCTGTGGACCTGGCATTCCATAGAAGAGACTGAACATAAATCCGTGGCCTTTGACACCTATCATGCAATAGGTGGTGGTTATCTGCGACGCATAGCCTGGTTTTTGTATGTGACCATGTTGTTCAGTTTTGATACCACGGTGCAAACCATGCATTGCCTGTATCGCGACGGCCAACTATTCAAACCCAGGACCTGGTGGCAAGCGCTTAAATATTGTCTGCGTCCGCGTGGGTTGCTGTGGTTTTCATTGCCACATTACCTGGCTTATTTTAAGCCTGGCTTCCAGCCCTGGGAGCGCGCGAATCTGCATCTGACTGAACAATGGCTGCAAGAACAAAAGCCTGCTTACCGTGAAATCGGCAAACCCGCTGAAGCCTGAAAAAGCATGTGCCCAAAGAAAAAGCTCGCTGACAGCGAGCTTTTTCTTTGGCGATTAAGTTCAGGAACGCAGTCCTGATCCTAATCATGATAATCAGCTTAGCTTAGTGCTGCAGCAAAGTATTTACTTCTGCCAGATCGTCTTCCTTCAAGGTACCGGCAGCAGATTTCAGGCGCAGCCCATTCAGGATAGTGTCATAACGTGCTTTTGCCAAAGTCTGACGTGTGGTGTACAACTGTTGTTGTGCATTCAGGACGTCGATATTAATACGCACACCAACCTGATAACCAAGCTTGTTGGAATCCAGTGCGGATTGGCTGGAAATTTCAGCCGCTTCATAGGCTTTCACCTGCGCCAGACCAGAATTCACGCCGACAAATGCCTGACGTGCACCTTGTGCTGCAGTACGGCGGGCATTTTCAAAATCACTGCGTGATTTGTCTTCCAGCGCAATCGCTTCCTTGACGCGGCTGTCAACAGAAAAACCGGCGAAGATAGGAATATTCCATTGCACGCCTATGGTAGTCGGCTTGAGGACACCAACACCATTAGGATTAGAAGCACCTGCATTCGAGGTACGGCCCGTCGTGGCCACCAGATCAACGGTAGGATAGTGACCTGCACGATTTCTCTGTATCTCACGCTTGGCAATTTCAACTGCCACTTGCGAAGCCACGACACTAAAATTTTGCTTTTCTGCAGAAGTGACCCAATCATCAATCACAGCCGGTTGTGGCTCACTCAGTTTGACGCCAACTTTCAGGGTGGCCAGTTCACCGGCGTCCTTGGCGATAATTTGTTGCAGGGCTGCGCGCTTGACTTGCAAATCGCTCTGACCAGCAAATTCCTGAGCCGTCACCAGGTCATAACGTGCCTGTGCTTCATGAGTATCAGTGATAGTCGATGTGCCTACTTCAAAATTGCGTTTGGCAGAAGCCAATTGTTCAGAAATGGCGCTTTTTTGAGCACGTAAAGTTTCCAGCGTATCTTGCGCTGCCAGTACATCAAAATAGGCCTGGGCAACACGCAAGATCAAATCCTGCCTGGCTTGTGCAAACTGCGCTTCGCTAACCAGCAGAGACAACTTGCTTTGCTCATATTGCTGCCAGTTCCCCCAGTTGAACAGGGGTTGAGACAAGGCCAGGGTCCAGGTATTGGTCACACCTTTCAAAGTACGGGAACCTGATACTACATCGACCTCAGCATCGGTACTCGACTTGGTGTCACTGCCTTTCAGAGCGATACCGGGCAACAGACCTGCGCGACCTTGCACAGGTTTTTCCTGACCTGCTGTCAGGCTGGCGCGGGCACTTGCATACTGCGCATCATTTGCCAAAGCATCCTTGTATATTTGCAGCAAATCAGTCGCATTTGCATTCATCGTCAAGAAAGCAGAGGCCAGCAGTGTGGCAAGAATAGGATTACGCATGTAAGGCTCCGAAAAAAAGTAAATTAATAAGTGGGCATACCCGTATCAACTTGTTGTGCCCATGCATGCACACCACCAGTTAAATTAATTGTTTGGGTATATCCCTGACGTTCTAAAAAATTTGCTACCTGCATACTGCGCCCGCCGTGATGGCAAATACAGACAATCACGTCATCCGGTTCCAGTTCATGAAAGCGAACTGGTACTGTCTGCATGGGCATCAATTGCACACCCGGGATATGACAAGTCTCATGCTCCCAAGGTTCCCGTACATCGAGTAAAACCGGGGCTTTTCTACTACTATCGTTCAACCATTGCGCCAGCTCTGTTGCAGTAATGTTTTCCATGACATGTCTCCCGTTTTCTTTTTCAGGATTACAGACTGAAATGCGAAACTGGCTTGGCACCTGCTGCAGGTTCCACCACCGTTTCAAACAAGTTTTTCTTGCTCACTGCAGACGCAGAAGTGCGCGTGAATAATTGCGCTGTCAATGCTGGAAGTTGCCCAACGAAAGCCAGCAAACGGCCACCAACATTCAATTGCTGTTGCAGATGTTCAGGCAGCTCTTCCAGACCACCAGCGATGACGATGGCATCATAACTACCAGTATTTTTATCGCTGAAGGCATCGGCCAGAACTACGTCAACATTGCTGACATGATTGCGGTGCAAATTACTGGTCGCCAGTTCATGCAAGACTTTGGATGATTCCAGCACAGTCACGTGACGGGCAGAGTAAGCCAGCAATGCAGCCAGATAACCAGTACCTGCACCTACCAGCAAGACGTTTTCCTGCTTCTTCAACACCAGTTCTTGCAAAATGCGCGCTTCCAGCTTGGGCGTCATGGCCTTGCTGCCATCCGGCAAAGGCAATTCAGTATCAAAAAACGCCAGGCTTTTTTGTTCTGCCGGGAAATACTCTTCGCGTTTAACCACAATCAGCATATCCAGTACTTCCTGGCTCAACACATCCCAGGGACGGATTTGTTGCTCTATCATGTTGAAGCGTGCTTTTTCGATATTCATTTCTATACTCGATTGCAAAATTGATGGAAACGGCATTTTATCAAAGCACTTGGGCAGTTTGATGATTACCGCGCCATTTTTGCGTAATCCATAGACCAAGATCATCCAAATAGGTGTAAATCACTGGCACCACCACCAAAGTCAGCAATGAAGACGTGATAATCCCGCCTATCACAGCCTGCCCCATGGGTGCGCGCTGCTCAGAACCTTCAGACAGGGCAAATGCCAGTGGCACCATGCCAAACACCATCGCCAGTGTCGTCATCAAGATGGGGCGCAGACGTACATGAGCAGCTTCCAGCAACGCTTCCATGCGGTCCATACCTTCTTTTCTTGCCTGATTAGCAAAATCTACCAACAAAATGGCATTTTTGGTAACCAATCCCATCAACATGATGAAACCTATGATGGAAAACATGTTCAACGTCGAGCGGAAGAACATCAAAGCCAGGAAAACACCGATCAAAGTCATGGGTAAGGCGGACATGATGGCGATAGGCTGCAAGAAGCTGGCGAATTGCGACGCCAAAATCATGTATATGAAAATCACCGCCAAAGCCAGTGCAGACAAGGCATAGCCAAAGGACTCAGTCATGTTCTTGGTGGCACCACCCATTTTGTAGCGGTAACCGGGTTGCCATTGCATGCCTTCCAGCACTTTTTTGACTTCTGCACTGACTTCGCCAGCAGAACGGCCAACCACATTGGCTGACAATTCGACTTCGCGGTTCAGGTCGCGGCGATTGATCTGGTTGGCTCCTGTCGATGGCTTGATGTCTGCCACCTGGCGCAAGGGCACCATCTTTGGTGAGCCGTCAGCATTTGTCTGCGTGCTGCTCAACATCAGGCGCGAAAGATCTTCAGGATTATTCCTGTCATTCGGCGACAGGCGCACGGTAACGTCATAGTTTTCATCATCCGGTGCGCGCCAGGTTGTGGCAATTTCACCCGCCAGCAAAGGCCGCAAGGCGCCGCCTATCTGCGCCACACCTACCCCAAGGTCGGCCGCAATATCGCGGCGCGGTTGCACCGAGATGGTTGGCTTTTGTGCCTTGAGGCTGGAATCCAGATCCACCAGACCAGGGATAGCGCGCAATTTTTCCTGCACCTGTTCCGACAATTTAGCCAGTTCACCCAGATCACTGCCTTGCAAACTGAAGCGCAGATTCTTGTTGTCACCACCTACGCCATCGAGCGCACCAATATGTGTGACTGTGATACCGGCTATCTGGCTAAGACGGGTACGCAATGGTATGGACATCTGGCTGGTCGTTCTCGCCCTGTCCTTGCGTGGTACCAAGCGGATGAAGGTAGTCACATAATTCTTGCCTTGTGCCGAACCGGTATTTACCGTGCTATAGGTATCCAGCACTTCAGGAAATTCCTTCACAACGGCCTCGACCTGATGCACCTTGGTTTCAGTCAGTTCCAGCGATGAGCCTACCGGCGTGTAATAGTTGACGCCCGTTTCGGAATAATCAGCCTGGGGTACGAATTCTGAACCGATCAGGCCTGTGCCCGGTATGGCAAGACCCAGGAAAAAAGTCAGCGCTGCAATCAGCAAAGTCTTGATGCGGTGCTTGAGCGACCAGCGCAGCATCACCTGATAGCCACGCGAAAACCATTGCACGCCACGTTCAAACTGTTCTAGCACGCGACCTATGCTGTTTGCGTACCAACCTTTGCGAATGGATTTGCCGTTTTCATCAACCGTAGGATGTCCATGTGCATCAGGGTCTGGCCAGATGGATGACAGCATCGGGTCCAGCGTGAAAGACACAAACATGGAAATCAATACGGCAGCAGTGACTGTAATACCAAACTGGTGGAAGAAGCGACCGATAATCCCGCCCATGAAGCCCACAGGCAAGAACACCGCCACGATGGAGAAAGTCGTCGCCAGTACCGCCAGACCTATTTCTGCCGTACCTTCCAGTGCTGCCGTGTGGTGATCCTTGAACTTGCCGTTCACCTTCATGCCAGCATGACGCACGATATTTTCACGCACCACGATCGCATCATCAATCAGCAAACCCACGCACAGCGACAAGGCCATCAGGGTAATCATATTGATAGTGAAGCCAAACATATCCATGAACAGGAAAGTACCTATCAAAGCCACTGGCAAAGTCAGGCCCGTGATGACGGTAGAGCGCCATGAATTCAGGAACAGGAAAACAATCAATATGGTCAGTGCTGCACCTTCTATCAGGGTGCGGCGTACATTCTCTACGCCCACGCGTATCTGGCGTGAACCGTCCTTGATGACTTGCACTTTTACGCCGGGATATTGCGCCTGTAATTGTGGCTCTAGCGCCTTCAGTGCATCCGTCAAACCATTGGCGACCTCAATCGTGTTTTGCCCCTGCGCCTTCAAAATATCCAGCGCTACCGTGCGCTGGCCGTTATACAGGGCCAGACTCTCCTGTTCTTCCTGTCCATCCACCACGCTAGCCACTTGCGACAGCAATACCGGCTGGCCCCCACGGCGGGCCACGATGATGCGGCCAAAGTCTTGCGGGTTCTTGATACGCCCTTGTATCTGTACGACTTTTTCATTATCGAGTGCACGGATGGCACCAGTAGGCAATTCCTGGTTTTCATTGCGCAGGGCATTGATGACCTGGTCAACACCCAGGCCCAGCGATTCCATTTCACCCGGCTTCAGGTAAATCTTGATCTCACGCTTTACGCCACCGACAAGTGTCACCGAACCGACACCGCGTACATTTTCCAGACGCTTCTTCACCAGTTGATCACCTATGGTGGTCAGTTCGCGGAAGTCACGTTTCTTGATCTTGTCGTCATTGGTTACCGAGACCGAGAAAATGGGCTTGTCGGATGGGTCATAACGCGTCACCCTTGGCTCTTTGACTTCCTTGCGAAAGCCCGCCTTGATCAGAGCCACTTTTTCACGCACGTCCTGTGCTGCCTGCGCAGGATCGACCGTCAGGTCAAATTCCATGATAACGACAGACGTGCCTTCATAAGAGCGTGAAGTCAGGGCGCTGATACCGTTGATGGTATTGACCGTTTCTTCCACCTTGCGGGTGATGTCTGACTCTATGGTCTCAGGTGCTGCACCGGGATAGTCGGTCTGAATCACTACCACCGGGAAAGTAATATCGGGGAACTGGTCTACCCGCAAGCGCTTGTAAGAGAACAAACCCAATACCACAAAGGCCACCATCATCATGGTCGCCAGCACTGGGTTGCCTATGCTGATACGTGTGAACCACATGATTACACCTTGCCTGTCGTTGTAATCAGTTTCACAGCCACGCCTGCACGCAAGCGGCCCAGATTTGCTTTGACTATCTTGGCTTGCGGTGGCAGGCCAGATAACACCTCAACCACAGGCTTGCCCTGGCTTTCACCACGCAGGCCTAGCTTGACCGGCTTTTGTTGCAAGACATTGTTTTCTATCGCATACACGAAAGCCTGTTCAGCTTCGTACTGTATGGCGGTGTCCGGTACTGTCAATACTTCAGATTTTTTATCGACCACCAGTTGCGCTTCGCCAAACATGCCTGCCCGCAAAATGGTATCGGGATTTGCGATCTGCACATAAGCCATGATGGAGCGTGAGCCCGCCGTCGTAGCCGGGTTGATGCGCACGACCTTGCCATCGACAGCAGTTGGCACGCCTTCTATTTTCAGTTGTACAACCTGACCGATTTTGACGCTGGCGATATCTTGCGTTGGAACCGGCGCTTCCATTTCCAGCATGCGCAAATCCACCACATCCAGCAAGCGGTTATCTGGCGAGATCTTTTCGCCGGGTTGTACCATGCGGTTGCTGATCATGCCTGAGATGGGTGCACGTATGACAGTATCTGCCAGCGCTTTTTGTGCCACATTCAGCGCACCCTTGGCACTGTCTATATTGGCCAGCGCGATGGCATATTGGCTGTTGGTATTGTCATAGGCATTTTTGGAAATAAAACTTTTTTCCAGCAAGGCTTTGTTATTGTCGCGCGCCAGGCGGGCGATTTCCATTTGCCCTTGCGCCGCTGCTAACGCACCTTTGGCCTGCTCTTGTCGCGCCAGATAATCACTGCTATCCATCTTGATCAAGACTTGCCCAGCTTGCACGGCTTCGCCTTCACGCACCAGTACTTCGGTAATGTCACCAGCAACTTTGGCCTTGACGGCAGCCTGGTTGATGGCACGCAAAGCACCAGACAAGGCCAGCAATTTTCTGACTTCGGTGTTGCCAACTTCTACAATGTCAGCAGGTAAAAATTCCAGCACTGCAGGAGTTGATTGACCAGACACTGCGGCAGAACTTGCCGAAGCCTGCACTACATTACCCTGAGATTTTTTCTTCATGACTATCATGCTGGTAGCCAGCAACAGCACGACAGCAATGATCCAGAAAGTCTTGCGCTTTAACATGATTGTTTTCCAAAAGTAATTGTTTCAGGACCTGGGGGCTAAGACGGTCAATAAACTGTCCAGGTCGTAAGAAACCCTGACTTTAAAGCCTGACACAAGGTAAGGGTCAAGCAGCGCATACTCTCCAATAAGTAAGAACCTGCCTACGATCTTACTGCGCGAGCGTGATCGGGGCTCATGTGCTGCTCAAAATGCTCATGTACTAGAAGTACATTCCGCTTTTTGCGCTGCGTTTTTGTTACCCTGACCCCGCTGACGCCCGCTCGCTACAGATCGTAAACACGTTCTAAGAAATCTATTTTTTTAACAAACTATGCAGAGCCATATCTATATAGTGTTCAATATAGGTATCGAGCTGATCTGGATCTACCTTGCAAACTCCTTGCGAATGTTTCCAGATCATCATCATGATCATGGGCGCAATCAAGAGCCGGGAGTCGATTTCCAGATTCACGTCCCGTATTTCTCCACGAGCCATGCCGCGCTTTAACATCTTCGCAACCATGTTTTCACCACGGTCGATGACTTCTTCCTGATAAAACCTGGCCAGCTCAGGGAAATTTCCGGCTTCTGCCATCATCAGCTTGGGCAGGCCAGACAATTTGTTATTGCCCACACTGCCCCACCAGGTAGTCATGATCAGGCGGAATAATTCTTCACTCCCCCCTTCAAACTGATCAATGACACCCTCAGCCTCACCTATCAGGGGAACTATGCTTTCCCTGACTACGGCTTTGAATAACTCTTCCTTACTGCAAAAATACAGATACAAAGTCCCCTTGGAGACACCGGCAGCGCGCGCCACATCATCCAGACGTGTTGCCGCGAAACCGCGCTCAACAAATAAATCAAGGGCAGCAGCGAGTAATTCTTGCGGGCGGGCATCCTTGCGGCGCTCCCACTTGGGCTTAAAAGGACATGACATATTAGCAACAACTCAATTAACTTACTTTTGAGTCAGTAATATAGTCCGGCCCCAGATCAGCGTCAAGATAAACACTCGTTACGTCCGAATAAAGTCTTGAACGAAACAATAAATTCTTAAATATCAAGCAATAGTCAAACAGCAAAACCTTGAACAATCGCTAGTCCGCAGTTGAAAGTATTCAGAGATGCATATTAAGCAAGCGTAAATTAGAAGCCATTGCAGATATAACGCAAATGAGCAGGCTTTGAAATTTTGCTATACCTGAATTCCCTGGATCTATAGCTACTTTGCCAAGCTGCTTCAATCATTGCAATCGCCATGCGACAGGATGCAAAATTGAGTAGATCAAACATAAGAATTTTGGAACAGGCTGCAGATATATAACCCCCGACCTTTAGAAAATACAAAGAAAACCCATCAATTTGCGAGAAATTTTATTAGCCAAAACTTCTTAAAGCAGTCAATTATGCAGTCAATTATTTTTTGGACTTATTTTGCATTAGCAGGCAAGACAGCCCATGTTGCGGATTTGAGTCCACCATTGGTCATTTCTTAGAACTCCTCTATAAGCTTGTCACCATCATAGATTTTTGCCTCAAATCGGCAACTAATGCGGAAAACCATTGAAAGGACTCTGCTCACAATAAATCGCGAATTCAAATTTTCATCCGCCTGTTTTTGTGCATTTAATTATGCAGTCAGCAATTAGCCAGAATTATGTTTGCTACCGAACATACGACTTGACGAAGCCCACTTATCCTCGTCAATAGAACTCATTTCATAAATAGAGTGAGTGCGAACAAGACGATTTGGGATGCAATGCAAGGCCTCGGGTGCGTACCCCGTGCAGCTAAAGCTCCTGCCTAAATAAAGGGCGCAACGTTGCTATGCGCCCAGATCGTCAGTTCCCGAAGGGTTTGCCTCACTGCCTTGTCTCCTTGCAGGACGCATGTGCGCTGGTAAGCGCACATCGTACGCAGACGTACAACATGTTGCCCAATGTGGGCCACACGAAACCCCTGCTTTACCCTTGTCAGCCCACGTTATGGGGCAAACGCATCTCACCCTATTTATGAAATGAGTTCTAATAAAACAAGCATATCGACTGGTTAACTTAACCACGCGATGTGTTACCGACTCGTAACTTGACAGTTAAAGCGCTTATGCCCGCTCACCTCAAAAAAATAATATTACCTCTGTTCATACTTTCGCCTGCGTTATTTAGCCAGGCACAGGCTAACGAGATGGAACAACAGATGCTGCGTTGTTCCGTACTCGGCGATGCGAGTGTCCGTCTTAGTTGCTTTGATGCCCTCGCCAAGGCCTCAACACCAGTGGAGGCTGACAAACCAATTGCCAAGGCAGAAGCTCTGCAAGACCAGAAAGAGACTGTGGCACCTGAAAAGCCACCAGAAACTGCACCCGAAATGTCGCGCATGGTGCAACGCTGGGAACTCGATGAAGCATCTAAGCGCGGTAAATTCGTGTTTCGGCCTCATCATGATAATTATCTGCTGGTGGCAAATTACAGCAATGCTTCTAACGATGAACCGTTCAAGAACTTCACACCTGCCGGCGTCAAATCCAAGCATGTGGAATTGACTTATCAACTGAGCATGAAAATGAAACTGGCTGAAGAAGTGGGGAGCTCGCCTGTTGATCTATGGGTGGCCTACACCCAACAAAGTTTTTGGCAGGCGTATAACCGCAGTGCATCTAGCCCTTTCCGCGAGACCAATTACCAGCCGGAAGTCATGGCAATGATCCCTGTCAATAAAAGCATAGGTGATTTCAATATCCGATACCTTAATTTTGGTCTGGTACATCAGTCTAATGGTCAGACCTCGACTTTATCACGCAGCTGGAACCGCATCTATGCTGAGCTGGGTGTTGAACACGGCAATTTCTCATTCGGCACAAGAGTCTGGCGTCGTCTCGATAACGCCAGGTCAGATAACGACAATATCGATATCATTGATTACATGGGGCATGGCGACATCCATGCCACATATCGCGAAAAAGGCGGGCGCGAATTTTCCCTGACCGCACGCCGCAATTTCAATACCGGCCATGGTGCATTGCAAGCCAGCCTTGCAATGCCTATTACTACCAACCTAAAGGCTTATTTCCAAATGTTCTCGGGATATGGTCAGAGTCTGATTGACTATAATTATTCGCAAAAATCAATCGGTGCGGGATTCATGGTGGATTTCTGATTGCTTTAATTGCGGTCTATTGTCCCTGTTTTCTTTTCAGCCTTGCCAGCGGTAAAAATGAATAGCTGATACGGTCGCGGCTTTTCAAGGATGTCAAACGTGAATGGATGCAATAGAAAATGACTCGGCATGGCTGTACATTCTTTTCATATGAGCAGACATGCCGGCATATCTTTTACATGTTTTACAGGTGCAAAGATATGCCAGCCCCCCGTCCTTAACGTATCCGTCTGGTGGTTTCTCTGGCGATCAGTTCCAGGCCTGGCAAAGTCGTATCGACTTCATTACCGGCTATCAGGCCCAGCAGGGTTTTGGTGGCAAGCAAACCCATGTCATACAGGGGTTGGTGTATGGTGGTCAGCGGCGGCGTTGTATACAGTGAGCTAGGCAAGTCATCGAAACCTATCAGGGAGATATCTTCAGGTACACGTATGCCCTTGCGATACAAACCCAGTCTGACACCATAGGCAGAAAGATCATTTGCAGCAAACACGGCGCTGAATTGTTGCTGGGTTTCCAGCAAGCGGTTAATTGCCAGCAAACCACTGGCTTCGTGGAAGTTGCCTTCAGCTACCAGGCTTTTCTCAAATGGGATATTGGCTTCACGCAAGGCTTTTTGATAACCCTCTTGCCGTTCAACCGCATCAGTATTGTTTGCCGGCCCGGTGACAAAGGCAATCCGCCTGTGACCCAGCTCTATCAAATGCCGGGTTGCCAGGTAAGCGCCATGGACATTATCAAGCTTGAAGCCAATTGCTGTCTTGCTGTTCAAGCTGCGACCAGTAGCGACTATAGGTTTGTCGAGGGCGAATTCCAGCACTTTTTTGTCGGCGATACGGCCAGACAGCAAAATAATGCCATCCACTTTGCGCGCCAGCAAAAGCTTGATGCGCGCAGCTTCTTCATCAGCATTCCAGTGTCCGCTGACGATCACCGATGCATAACCAGTACCTTTCAGCCCATCATCTACCCCATGCAGGGTTTCATCAAAGAAGGGACTGGAAATATCTTGCACGACGATGCCTATGGTCATGGAACGACCACTTTTCAGCCCTTGCGCCAACTGGTTGGGCTCGAACTTCATTTCTGCAATGGCAGTTTCTACTGCCTTGCGCTTGTCATCAGAGACCTTGGCCGTGCCATTGAGGATGCGCGATACCGTGCTGGGCGACACACCCGCCTCACGTGCAACATCCAATAAGGTGACTGGCTCGTTTTTTCTTTTCGTTCTCTCAACCACGCAATGCCTTCCCAAGCTGGGTAATTATTTATTTTAGTATCTATAACTCGCATTCACAATTCAGTGAAAAGCTTTTCACAATTAGCATAACATGGTTTTTTAGGCGTGCGCAGTGGGTCTGTCCTCTATCCATCAGGTCTGTACACAAACATACACAATTGCAGCGGTTTTTGCTGGCTCTCATGATCACCTTTCAAGTCTTTCAAGCCCCTCAAGCCTGCCTTGCCAGTGCAGAAGGAATTGAAGACACAGTCTTGCATAAGTGCTCAACCAGTTTTCTATGGTCAGGCAAATCAGCCAGTGCGCGCTGGGCCATCTGGGCAATCATCTGGAATTCCTGTGCAGCTTCCTGATCTTGTGGATACACAAATTTATTATTCACCATATCAGTCTGGAACTCCATTCCATACAAAACGAACTGCCAGCTCGCCGGCGGATACATTTCCAGGTCTGCAATAAAGTCCATGCGGTGCGGTGGGCGGCAGCTCCACATCTTCAGCTTTTCTTGCAGGCTCTCAGGTATGGAGGCCACATCCCTGTTATCACGCCAGAATGCAGAATCGTTTCTTTGACTCAGACTGAAATGCATTTTGACAAAATCAACGACACGCTCATAGCGCGCTTTCATATGTTGATTGAATTGGGTTGCCACGGCATCAAACTCACCGTTGAATGGGAACAAATAGGTCAGCAAATACGCCGCTGTTTCTATCAAGCCTATGCCCGATGATTCCAGCGGTTCGATAAAACCACCCGACAAACCGATGGCCACACAGTTCTTGATCCACTGGGTTTCACGATAACCGACATTGAGCTTCAATAACCTGGGCGTCATACCGTCAGCAGCCGGGCCTATGTATTTACGCAAAACTTGTTCTGCCCTCGCCTCGTCAGTATGCCGGCTGGAAAACACATAACCTATGCCACGTCTTTCCTGCAGACCGATATCCCATATCCAGCCTGCCTCCTGTGCACTGGAAATGGTATAGGAAGGGATAGGCGCATCTGGCTTTGCATAAGGCACTTGCAAAGCCAGGGCGCGATCTACAAACAGGACATCATTCAAAGACTTGAATGGCGATCCCAGGGTCTTGCCTATCAGGCCCGCGCTAAAACCTGTGCAATCGATAAACAAATCAGCCGCCAGTACCTGACCATCTTGTGTATGCACGGCTGCAATCGCACCTTGCTCATCCAGTTGTACATGCTCTACCGTTCCCAGTATCCGCTTCACACCTAGTGATTGCCCATGCTCAGACAATAATGCTGCCAGGCGGCCGGCGTCGAAATGGTAGGCATAATTCATCGGCCCCAAAAAATCTTTATCCGCAAATCTCTTGGGCCCGCGTGACGCATCTGCTATGCATTTTTGCATGGTCACTGCATCCGCAAAAGCGGGCTGTTGACCATCGCGCGCAGCCAGACCTTTCAGCCAATAGGGCAATAATTCCGGCCCACGCTGGCTGGGATGACTGAAGGGATGAAAGTAATGGTCCGTGCCCGCGCTACCAGATGGCCTGACCCAGTGATCAAAACGTATGCCCTGTTTGAACGTGCCATGACATTCTTTAATGAAGCGCGCCTCATCTATACCTATCGCTGCCAGAGTGCCACGTATGGAAGGAAAACTGCCCTCACCAACACCGATAATACCTATGTCTGTTGACTCCACCAGGCGTATCTGTATGCCCTCGCCCTCTTTGGAGGATGACAGATGCCTGGCCATGAAACATGCAGTCAGCCAGCCAGCTGTTCCACCACCTACGATTAAAACACTTTTTACGGCTTTCATTTGAGCAAGCTCCTCTGGTTTCACAACAGTCAACGAGTAAATAGCATGGTATTGAGTACGTCTTTTCAGCAACTGCCAATGTAGGTTACGGCACCTGCCTCATAGTGCAATAGTCAGTGGAAGCGGCCTGACTTGCCAGCAATAATTCCGGATTGGTTGTGAGCTGATTGCGAACGAATTGCCAAGCCATTTCTAACTAATTTCGAATCAATCCCAAACCAATCTCAAATTTGGACGCCGCTTTACATCGCAGTTTCCAGCAGGATTTCACTTATATTACAACATTTTGAAAACGTTATCATTTTCTGTTTGACACAGAATTCAAGTTTTATGTATTATGAAAACGGTTTCAAAAGTAAATCAAAGAAACGCAAATAAGAAAACGTTTTCAAAAACGTCATGGTTTAATCAGAGCAAAAAAACCAACCCAACCTGTAACAGGAGACATATGAAAATCCGCAATCTTGCGACCCGGAAAGTCGCGACCACACCTATACAACTGGCGATCCTTACCCTGATCACCAGTATGGGCGCAGCCCAGGCGCAAACTCAAGCGCCGGCACCAGCCCCTACGACCGCCAGCCAAACCAAGGCAAACAACGAAAGCACGACTATTTCTGAAGTGATCGTCACGGGTACCAAACGTGCCACTTCACTGCAAAAAACCCCGGTTGCCATCACAGCCATCAATGCTGCGGCCCTTGAAGACGCCCATGTGCAAAACGTACAGGACGTGGTCAACCTGGTGCCAGGCTTTCAAGCTACTGGCCAGGGTGATCATGGCGTCATCACCATGACCATGCGCGGCATTGGTAACGACAGTGCCAAAACGGAATATGCAGATCCTGAAGTGGCGATCTTCATCGATGGTATCTATGCACCCCGCCCTGAAGGAGCAACTTCCCTGCTGTTTGACCTGGAAGGCATAGAAGTATTACGCGGCCCGCAAGGTACCTTGTGGGGTCGTAATGCCACTGTTGGCGCAGTCAACATGCAAACCGCCAAACCGAAAATTGGCGAAAGCTCAGGCTCACTGGAAGGTGGCCTGGGCAGCTTCAAGCGTTTCGGTAGCCGTGGTGCTTTCAATATCCCAGTCAGCAATGAAATGGCTTTGCGCTTTGCCTTCGCCCATGAAAAGCATGATGGCTATGTGGACTATCAAGCCCCCACCATGCTGTCACTGGATAGCCAGAAAGCAGCCTTTGCCACTTACCTCAAGAACGGTGGCACCGTAGTTCCCTTCCAGCCTATCAACTATGCCTTGTTTGTGCAGGATGGTCCCAAGTATGGTGCACAAGACCAGACTGCTGCACGTATCAGCATGCTGTGGAAGCCCAACGCTGCAACCAAAATCGATCTGTCCTATGAAAAATTCATAGACCGTGGCACACCATCGATGAACTTGCTGCAAACGCCACGTGCTGGACAAAGTCACTGGTCAGCACTGATCGATACAGCTCCCTTCACGGAACGCGATAGCGATGCCATTCGGGGCCGCATAGAATATGCCGTAAACAAGGATATGCAACTGACTTACATCGGTGGCTATTCCAAGTTCAGCGGCTCTTCACGCTTTGATCAGGATGGCGGCGCCAATGCACCAACCAGCTTTACCTCTGGTGGCAGCATGCAGGCAAACAACACTGTTTCCTCGCACTATAAAAACTTTAGTCACGAAGTAGAACTGCAATCCCTTGGTACGCGTGATATAGATTGGCAACTGGGCTTGTACTATGGCTCTGAAACCAATGATATCCGTTTTGATATTCCTATCCTGAACGGCACTTATCAAGGTACGGTAGGCTGGCAGGGTTCCTTCATCCAGCCTAAAGAAACTGTGGAAACAGCAGCTGCCTTTGGTCAAGCTACCTGGAATGCCAGCAATGACACGCATATCACCGGTGGCTTGCGTTACACCCAGGACAAACGCACGAATGTGGATGGCCGTGGTTATGGTTTTTCGGGTAAGCCTGAGCTTAGCCAATTGCCTATCACGCCGAATGTCAATCCTGCCTCTGCCAACTCGAACTTTGCACCCTATTCATTTAATGACGGTAGCTATAGCGGCAACAAGGTGACAGGCTTGCTGCGCATCTCGCACGACATCGACAAAGATAATATGGTGTACGGCAGCATTTCCACCGGCTATAAATCTGGTGGTCTGCAAGATGGCGGCAAAACCTACGGACCTGAGACCCTGACCAACTTTGAACTCGGTACCAAGAGCACATTGCTGGGTGGCACAGTCAGATGGAATAATGCCCTGTACTATGGCAAGTTCAAGGACTTCCAGTTCAGTGCGCCAGTTACTGCACCAGACGGCACCCGGGGTTTGCAGACATCCAATGCTGACGGCGCAAAAGTGTATGGTTTTGAATCCGAGCTGGCAGCAAAACTCAGCAAGGATGACAAGCTGCAAGTCACCATTGCCATCGCCAAGGCCACTCTGGGCAACTTGATAGGTGGCTCGAATGACTATGCGCTGCCTGCATGTAAAGTGCCTGGCATCAGCAATTGCCTGGATGTATCTGGCAATACCATGCCGCATACACCGAAGTTTTCTGCTCAAGTCTTGTATCAGCATACCTTCCATTTGAATGATGGCACACTGACACCACGCATCAGTCTGCATTACGAAACAGAGACATGGTTGAGCGTCTTCAACTATGGTGATGGTGACAAGCAAGAAGCCTATACCCGTGCTGATCTTGGCATGCGTTATCAAGCCACAGGCAAATCCAGTTGGTATGCAGACTTCTTTGTCCGCAATGTTGGTGACAACAAGGTAAAAACCAGCGCCATGAATGCCAATGGCCCATGGCAAGCACAGTATTTGCCGCCACGCACCTTTGGCGTCAATGTTGGTATTGATTTCTAAATAGCAATACTGGCCGCAAACTGTAAAAATTAGTCTGTACTAGTCTGTAAATCGCCCCGGCCCACGCAAGTGGTCCGGGGTTTTTCTTTATCCGCCTGAAAAACAGACGTTTTAGCATTGTTTAACACAAGTGCAAATTACAAACATTGCATTATGTAAATTCACCATTAGAATGAATTCTGGCCGAGCACTACAAAGCTTTCCCCCTTGCCATGTATTTTTTAATAACAGGAGATAAAGATGCGAAGAATATTTATCAAATCCATGCTTGCAGTTGCCGGGTTTTCCGTGTTGGCACTGGGTCAAGTTTCTGTTGCCGCTGACAAGGGCTCAGCAGATGAAGCTATCGCTCTGGTGAAACGCGCCGCAACCTACTTGAAAGAAAACGGCAAGGACAAAGCCTATGCTGAATTTAATAATCCTACCGGGCAATTTGTCGTTAAAGACTTATATGTATTTGTCTACAACACCAACGGTGACGGCATCAACCGCGCCCATGGCGCGAATGCCAAGATGGTAGGCAAGAACTTACTGGAATTAAAAGATGCTGACGGCATGCCCATCGTCAAAAGTTTTCTGGATGTTGCCAACAGCAAAACCGGACATGGCTGGGTAGATTATAAATGGCCAAACCCTACTACCAAGATGATGGAACCCAAATCGACCTACATTGAACGTGTGGGTGATGTGTTAATCGGTTGCGGGATTTATAAATAGCTACTTCTGTCTGAGGCGCAAGCACAAATGCGCCTCAGCAATCTCATCGCCACTAGCATCTTTAACTATCTCAGGCTGTTGAGATTTCGCTTATCAATAAAAAACTGGCGCCACCATCGCGTGGACTGCGGTAAATACCTCTGGCATTGAGTACGTGCGCTGCAACTGCAGCCATCTCCCAGGCATTCACTTCTTCTGCTGTCCATTTCGGTGTAGTCAGGCATGGGTAGTCATGCACCTCACCAAAGTCACGCACTGCCTGCACACGAGTTCTTACATTTTCAAGCAAATGGAAATTTGCCCAGGCCCACAACCATGTGTCTGTCCTGGATGAATAGGAGCCTATGAAGTCTATCTTGGCGACGACAGCTGCTACGCCATCATTGGAAAAGACCAGCTCCCCTTTTGCCTGGTCCCAGTCATATCGCTGATAAGAACCCAGATCAAACTCCCGATTCAACTGCTCAGTTTTCTTTTGCAAGTTTTCATAGCAGACATCAAGAAAATTGTTCCAGACATCGGATGCGGACCCATCAATTCTGGCCAGGCTGGCAGAGCACGCATCTTCATAGCAGCCATGACACAGCAATTTGATGGGCACAAGGTCTTCATTACGCTCATTCCATTCACCCTCGGCCTGGTAATGTGTATCACATATTGCACACCACGCATCCGGCCAGGGATTGTCAGCATCAGGGTAATCACAATGCCACTTTTGCACAGGCTGAGCTATCAGGTGTTCACATACATAAGTCGTATGCGCCTTGCCATGCTGTGTGCATTGCAGCTCATCTGATTCTTCCAGTTCTTCATCCATATGAAATTCAGGTATTCGCTTTTTTGAAAACCTGAAATTAACAGGAAAAGCCAGATCTGGCTATTTACTTTTTACCGGAGAAATACTCAAGATTTCATTTATCCTGCAACTGCGCACTGACAAAATCACGATACCAATATGCACTGTCTTTCAAGGTACGCTGTTGTGTCGCATAATCCAGATAGACCAGCCCAAAGCGCTTGGCATAACCTGAGTTCCATTCAAAATTATCGAGCAGGCTCCAGTAAAAATAGCCTTGCACATCGACGCCACCAGCTATCGCATCATGCATGGATTGCAAGTGCAATTGCAGATACTTGATGCGCTGCTCATCATGGATTTTGCCATCTTCCAGTGTGTCAGCAACTGCCATGCCATTTTCAGTAATATAAATTGGTGGCAATGCAGGATATTCGGCATGCAGCTTCAACAATAAATCAGTCAGGCCGGACGGATAAATTTCCCATCCCATGTCGCTAAAACCTAGCTTTCCCTCCGGCTGCTTAGGTGGATTATCGGTACTGACATAAGCGCGGAAATAATAATTCACGCCAAGAAAATCCAGGGGCTGGCGGATGATATCCATGTCTTCTGCATGCACATGAAATTTACCCATGTCCATGCGGTCCAATGCTTTTTGCGGATAAGAACCTTTGAATATCGGATCCATGAACCATTGTACAGAACGCGCATATTCCCACTCAGCCTGGGCAATATCCGCTGGAGAATCCGTGGCTGGCATGGCTGGCCACTGATTCAAAACGATACCCATTTTGGCTGGGCAATTTATCGCACGCATGGCTTGCAGGGCCAGACCATGCGAGAGCAAAAGATGATGCGAGACTTGTATCGCCAGCGCAGTATCGGCCACACCCGGCGCAAACTGAGCGTTGCCATAACCAAGATTGGCCGTACACCAGGGTTCATTATGGGTAGCAATACTGGCAACGCGGCGACCAAAGCGGCGCGCTATTTCTGCTGCATATTCAGCGAAGCGCAAGCAAGTATCGCGATTTAACCAACCGCCCAGATCTTGCAAACCCTGAGGTAAATCCCAGTGATACAAAGTCAGATGGGCAGCAATGCCATGTTCTTCCAGTTTATCCAGCAAGCTGGAATAAAATTCAAAACCTTTTTCATTCCAGTCACCATAACCCAGTGGCTGCACACGCGACCAGGATACCGAAAAACGATAAGCCTTTAATCCCAGCCCAGCGATGATGCCCACATCCTCAGCGTAGCGATGATAATGATCGCAAGCCACATCACCGGTACTGTCATCAATGATGGTGCCGTGGGTATGGGTAAAGGTATCCCAGATGGAAGGCCCACGACCATCGACATCTGCCGCCCCTTCTATCTGATAAGCACTGGTGGCAACGCCCCAGGTAAAAGCTGGTGAAAATACAGGCATCGTTGATGGATTAGTCATGGTCTGGTTTTGGATAGGTTCGCTTTAAGCATTCATGCTCTTTTTATGTATCGCTATGCTTCATGGCCGAAGAGCTGACCAGTTGATCGCCCACTCTTCTTTTGCAGCAGTTTGAGCCAAGCCCAGATGCGCATTCTTAACGAAGCATACGTTCAAATTGAAATCGTTTTCAAATATAGATAAAAAATAGCTCTTTGGTCATCAATCAGGGCCAAAATCCAAATTCCTGACTAATCATCAAAGTAACCATCAAAGTAATCATAATAAAGATTATTTCATCAATTAAATGAAAACGTTTTCATAAACCGGAATTTATCATCTGATACTTAACCTGTCAACGCCTTGCTCTTCCAATTTATATTTTACCTATGAAAAAACCTTGAATTTGTATGAAAATTGAAATTTCTTAAATGTTATTCCCATTATTTTTTCACAATTTATTTTGAAATCAGTTTCATTTAATTTCACAAACTGGGCTCAAGATACTCTCTGGCTTTGATTCGCTTACAACATGATTTCAGATAATAAATCTAAAGTTGCATGTCTAAGAAAGTCCTTAAGCACTGGTGTTTTACAGGCATAGTCACTCAAATCATGAGCAAATCTTTTACGTACTTATAAAATTTTTTGTTAATGCAGTGTGCCACATTAAAATTTCATGCTATTCTGCGCTTGAAAAGGTTTTCATAAATAAAAGTGAATACTGATTCCAATTAAAAATATTAACGAGACAGCCTGCCAACTCCTTTATCAGGAAGGCTTGGCCAGATCATCCACAAAGATGATTTGCATAAGCCGACATATAAATGAGCGTCATAAACTTTGCATCGCATGAATTTAGGCGATGTAACAATTAAGACCTGCAGGCGTGCCGCCCACTTGAAAAGAAGCGTGCAGCCCATGATGACTGAAACAGATATCATTATTCCCCCGGCAAATCCTGTCAGGAAATCCCCTTTACTCTGGGTGCCGACGACCTACTTTACGATGGCACTGGCGTATATGATGCTGACCAATGTCAGCGCCATCATGTTCAAGAACATGGGTATGGACAATGGCAAGGCCGCTGAATATGCCAGTTACCTCATTCTCGCCTATACCATCAAGCCCTTGTTTGCTTCTTTTGTGGAAATGTACAAGACCAAGAAATTCTTTGTCATTTGCACGCAACTGATCATTGCCGTCGGTTTTGTCGGCGTTACTCTGGTCATGTCCCTACCAAACTACATGCTGATACTGATGAGCGTGTTCTGGATTATTTCATTCCTCGGCGCTACGCAAGACATTGCAGCAGACGGTGTGTATGTCACCTCGCTGGATAGCAAGGCGCAGTCACTGTATTGCGGCATCCAGAGCCTGAGCTGGAATATAGGCCCCATCGTCGCAGCAGGTGGACTGGTTTATTTAAGTGGCAAACTGCATACCGATTTTTTTCATCATGACCCCAAGGTATTTGGTGCAGACTGGATGGATGCCTGGCGCGTCATCTTCCTGATCGTGGCAGGCATCATCGCTCTCATGGCAGCCTGGCATTTACGTACCATGCCGGATGGCGCGAAGGCAGAAAATACGCCTACCAATGTCAGCGAAGCCCTGTTCATCTTGCGCGATTCTTTCGTCACCTTTTTCCAGAAACGCGATGTCTGGCTGATGATAGGTTTTGCCTTCCTGTTCCGCCTCAGTATAGGTTTCCTTGAAAAAATCGGCCCTTTCTTTATGGTTGATCCTGTCAGCAAAGGTGGCCTGGGTTTATCCAATGAAATGCTGGGCCTGACCTACGGTACTTACGGACTGATCGCCGTGTTACTTGGTTCCTTGTTGGGTGGCTGGTTCGTCGCCAAACGCGGCTTGCAACCTACACTATTCATACTCTGCTGCGCAGTGAATATACCCAACGCCAGCTTCCTGGTGATGAGCATCTTCCAGCCAGAAAGTTTGTGGCTGATCACTGCTGGCGTCGCAGTCGAAAAATTCTTTTTCGGCTTTGGCTCAGTCGGCTTCATGATCTACTTGATGCAGCAACTCGCCCCCGGTAAATACACCACCACCCACTACGCCTTCGGCACCGGCCTCATGGGCCTGTGCATGATGGTGACCGGCGTCATCAGCGGCCATTTGCAACAATTGCTGGGTTATACAAATTATTTCATCTTCGTCATGCTGGCTACTATCCCCTCTTTTGCGGTATGCTGGTTTGCGCCTTTTCATCAAAAGGAAGAGTCACCAGGTTCCTGAAATTATCAGCACACAATAAAATAAAAGCGGCTCGTCCCAACCGTTCACGCTTTAACGTAACAAGTCCCCCCACTTTCAATGCCGCCTTGTGCGGCATTTATTTTTGTGGGCTGTGGATGCTGTGGATGAGCTTATCTTAGGCTATCACCAGTATCAAAAAATAGATCAAGGTCGCGCTGGTGTTGCCGTTGGTCATGGTGTTGC
>JAZJXP010000030.1:13431-61214 GCA_040390835.1 Pseudomonadota bacterium | reverse complement strand
CTTTGATCTTGGTGTTGCCTTTGATCTTGGTGTTGCCTTTGATCTTGGTGTTGCCTTTGATCTTGGTGTTGCCGTTGATCTTGGTGTTGCCGTTGATCTTGGTGTTGCCGTTGAATTTGGTGCTGTCGTTGCTTTTGAAGTTCGCAGTTCCCATGTGTAGCCGCCGTTTGTGCTGTACAGAAAATGGATTAAGAAGAGCCGCTGTCTGAGCGAAGCGAGTTTCGGATCTTCCCATTTTTTGTACTGCACAAACGGGAACCCCTTTAGGGGCGGCTATGCCTGGATCGCCTTCTTTGGCATACCTTTCTTGGCGACACAAGAAAGGTATGTAGCTGTCGGGCTACCCCCGACCGGCAATCTTAAATTACATGTGCAGGTATTTGAAAATCAGATGCGTAAAACAGCAAAAATCTGAAATTAATATACTCAAAAGTATACAACGAACGCCTCTGGATTCCAGCCAAAAGCACGCTGGAATGACGTTATATAGATTGCGGCAATGCACTGATCAATCAGCCAGATAAGGCCAGATCTCCTCCAGTTTCAAATCAGAGCGATTTCATGAGTAAAAAAATCAAAACAAATCCTCAGCGTTTAGATCAGCAGCACCCCATCGCCTGAACATAAATACGCAAATACCAAGAGCCTCGATATAAGCAAACCGCATATACACCAACAATTTTCCAAACTATGGCTATACTATGACCATACTTGCTATTTTGACTTCAAATTCAGCCTTGCCAAAATGCAAGTAAATCATTTTCCAACTATGCTTAGTTGGAAAAATTCCTTAGCCTCAGGAGATGAAATCGCTAGCATTGCTGCCTCATAAACAAATGCTAAACCTGTTGCACCCCTATTGTATGCACCCAGGAGCACACTAAGATGACAAAACAAACTGATCCCGCAGTACTTGCGTTGATTGGCAATACGCCTATGGTCAAGGTTACCCGCTTTGACACAGGGCCATGTGAATTATTCCTCAAACTGGAATCACAAAACCCTGGCGGCTCCATCAAGGACCGCATAGGCAGGTCCATGATAGAAACAGCAGAACGCGAAGGCCGCCTGCAGGCAGGCGGTACCGTGATTGAGGCAACGGCTGGCAATACCGGCCTGGGCCTGGCACTGGTGGCACGCGCCAAGGGTTACCGCGTGGTGCTGGTGGTGCCGGACAAGATGTCCACAGAAAAAATCCTGCACCTGAAAGCCATGGGCGCAGAAGTCCACATCACCCGCTCTGATGTAGGCAAGGGTCACCCCGAGTATTACCAGGACTATGCAGCACGCCTGGCAAAGGAAATACCCGGTTCCTATTTTGCCGACCAGTTCAATAATCCGGCCAATCCGCTCGCACATGAAACCACGACAGGACCAGAAATCTGGGCACAGACTGACCACAAAGTCGATGCCATCGTCGTCGGCGTAGGTTCTGGCGGTACGCTGACGGGCCTGACACGTTATTTCAACAAGGTCCAGCCTGCGCTGGAATTTGTACTCGCGGACCCAAAAGGTTCGATACTGACTGAGTACGTAGAGACAGGCAATATCAATGAAGTCAGCGGCTCGTGGGCAGTCGAGGGCATAGGTGAAGATTTCATCCCCGGCATTGCTGACCTCAGCGCTGTCAAGCACGCCTATACCATTGATGATGCTGAAAGCTTTGGCACGGCACGTGAATTGCTGCGCGCCGAAGGCATACTGGCAGGCTCTTCCACCGGCACACTGCTGGCCGCAGCACTGCGTTATTGCCGCGCCCAGACCACGCCCAAGCGTGTTGTTACCTTTGTCTGCGACACCGGCACACGCTATCTGTCCAAAGTGTATAACGACAACTGGATGACAGACCAGGGCTTGCTCAAGCGAAAAAACTATGGCGATCTGCGCGACATCATCAGCCGCCGTTTCGATGAAGGCGGAGTGATCAGCGTCAATGCCAGCGACACCCTGATGGTGGCCTTCAACCGCATGCGCAGTGCCGATATCTCGCAACTGCCAGTCATACGCGATGGCGCGATTATCGGTATCATTGATGAATCAGACCTGTTGTTGAAAGTATCTGCCGATGCCAGCCTGTTCCGCAGTGCTGTAGAAGACACCATGACCAGCCAGATAGAAACCCTGGCACCGGATGCCAGCATCGCCGCATTGCGCAGCACTCTGGACAGCGGTCTGGTCGCCATCATTGCAGCCAACAAACCGGAAAAGCAGTTTTATGGTCTGATTACCCGCTTTGACCTTCTCAACCATATGCGCAGGACACTTTCATGAGCTATCCCGAATACAAGAAGCCTACCCATCCGCAAGCCTTTGGCACGCGTGTCATCCACGCCGGGCAGTTCCCTGACCCGACCACGGGTGCCATCATGCCACCTATCTATGCGACCTCCACCTTTGTCCAGGACAGCCCTGGCGTACACAAGGGTCTGGACTATGGCCGCTCGCACAATCCTACCCGCTGGGCGCTGGAACGTGCAGTAGCTGACCTTGAAGGCGGCGCGCAGGCATTTGCCTTTGCATCCGGCCTGGCAGCGATTGCCACCGTGCTGGAAATCGTCGACAGCGGTGCCCATATCATCGCCGGCGATGATATGTATGGCGGCAGCTACCGCCTGTTTGAACGCGTGCGCAAACGCAGCGCTGGCCTGCAGTTCACTTATGTGGACATGACCAAGCCAGAAGAAGTGCTGGCTGCGATACGCCCTGATACCAAAATGCTGTGGGTAGAAACTCCAACCAACCCCATGCTGAAACTGGCAGACCTGCGCGCGATTGCAAAAATCTGCCGCGAGCATGGCATCATCGCCGTGGCTGACAATACATTTGCCAGCCCCAAGGTACAACGTCCGCTGGAACTGGGTTTTGATATCGTCGTCCATTCCATGACCAAATACCTGAATGGCCACTCGGACATCATCGGCGGTATCGCCATCGTCGGCGGCGCAGCACATCAGGCTGATTGGCGCGAGCGCCTGGGCTTCTTGCAAAACTCCGTTGGCGCGATCGCCAGCCCTTTCGACAGCTTCCTCGCCCTGCGTGGTATCAAGACGCTCAATATCCGCGTTGAACGTCATAACTCGAATGGCCTGGATCTGGCACGCTGGCTGGAAAAGCAGCCCAAGGTCAGGAAAGTGTATTACCCAGGCCTGGAAAGCCACCCGCAACATGAACTGGCCAAGCAACAGATGGATGGCTTTGGCGGCATCATTTCCATAGAACTGGATACGGACCTGGCAGGTGCGCGCCGTTTCCTTGAACGTTGCGAAGTATTCGCCCTGGCAGAAAGCCTGGGCGGCGTAGAAAGCCTGATAGAACATCCGGCCATCATGACGCATGCGACTATCCCGGCAGAACAAAGAGCCAAGCTGGGTATCACAGATTCATTCATACGCCTGTCGGTAGGCATAGAAGATGTGGAAGATTTAAGGCAGGATTTGCAGTCTGCACTTGATGCAGTTTGATTAAACAGTCGTTTGCCAGCCCGGCATAAATAACCGGGCTGGTATTGTTTTTACTCGCGATACCAGTCAGGCAGAAAGCTCTTGCTACCGCTGATTACCTGATATTTGCCTTTGGCTTCATCATAGCGAAATACCGTGGTAGAACGTGGGGTACTGGGGATGACCTCATAGGTCGTAAAGTATTCGCCGCTGGCATCTGGTATATCCTGGTGTTCTATTTCGCGATACTCAAACATCTTTGCACTTGAACTAAGCACGATATCACCCGGCAAGTCTTTACCTGGCTTGAGCTGCAGCTTTACCTGTATGTCCAGACAATTACCATCCCTCCCCTCCCTGTCATTCAAACGCACACGTTCAGGCTTGCCCGGCGCTTTCTTCATGCGCCTGATGCAATCTGCATGATTGAGTTCTTTCATGCCCAGCAGGACATCCTGGTTTTCAGGTATTAAAACAGTCATCTGATGCTGAGCCAACATATATAACCTGGCAAAAACCCCAGTTTCACCTCTATGGGATTCGCCATATTCAATCAACAATCCTTGTTTGGCTGGTGCCAGTTCCATGATTTTTACAGTATTGATTTTCTGCATGGAGCGCAGCGTATCGATGTCATCCTGCCTGGCTTCGAGCACCCATTTCTCCGCATCACGCTTGAACCAATAAGCTGCCAGCACATCTCTGCTAATTTTTCCCGTGTCCAAAGGAATGGCTCTGGTCAGCATGACAGCCCTGTCGTCTCCCAGTCTCAATACCTTGACTGGCGTCAGATACATGCCTCCTTTGTTGAACTCATCGTCCTGAATTTTCAATATAGGGCGCTTGACTATGGAATCTGCCTGCCAGCCTTTGAAAACCAGCTTCATCAGCGCATCTGGCTCTAAAGTATCGGCATATTCTGTTTTGGAACAGGCCGTAAGCGACAACAGCATGGCCAACAATATGCAGCGTAAGAAATAAGGCACTGACACCATCCCAGGCAAAGAAAAACGACAATTCTAGCCCAGGGGTTTTATTGCATACAGGCGCTTCACGTCTGCTTACAATTTTGCAATAGGGAAATTCAGGCAAGCGTTAAAGAAGTATTGCGGCGTTGCCAAAACGGCTGATCAGCCCAGCGTTGCTCTTGCTGATACCAGACTCGCAGATGATGCAGATAGGCTGCCTGTATGGAAGCCAGCTCAGCCACATAAGCCGCTTGTGCCTCAGCATCATAATGCGACACCGCTTCTGCTGCGGCCAGGCCTGTGTACAAGGCATTGAATATGCCTTGTGAAGACAGCGGGTCAAAACTAAGCGCGGCGTCACCCACTGCCAGCCAGTTGGAACCAGCAAACTGCTCCAGCACTGCGGTGTGGGCAGCGCAATATCCATGCTGCTGACCTGGCACAAAACCATATTCATCAAGACAGGCCGACAATTGCGTATTCTGGCGCAAACGCTGCAACAGGCCCTGCTGATGATTGCAGGCAGCCGCTGCTGGCAAATCGGCATCGGTGTAGAACGCCACAATGCGACCCTGGCCTGGCAGGGATGAGCTATACCACCAGCCACCAGCTTCGGCACTGATGTGACTGGAACCGGCGCTATTGTCAGTGTCCTTACCCACCAGCCAGCTGCACACCAGTTTGTCCATGGCTTTGCGGGTGATGCCTAGCTGCCGCGTAAGTAGCGACTTTCTGCCGCTGGCATCGATCAACATTTTGGTTTCTACATACACGGTCTTGCCCTGCACGGTGATGACGGCATCCCAATGATCTGGATTACTCTTTGCAGGCGCAAAAGACAGCAATTTGCTCTGTCTCAGCAAAGCCGCTCCACGCTCTTGCGCAACGTCCTGCAACCAGCAATCAAAACGGTGGCGGTCCAGATACCAGCCATGGCCATCGAGATTGCGCATGGCATCCTGCTCGGTCGCTACATCATTGCCCCAGTGACTGATGTTCAGATGCGCGGGCTGATGGCCTTGCTGCAAAAACGCTTCATATAATCCCATATCAGCCAGCAGTTTACCGGCTGCGGCAGGCAGGGATTCACCTATGCGCATGACTGCTGGCGGCGCGGCTTCAAGCATCACGACTTTTTGAAACGGTGCCAGGTTCAAGGCAAAGGCAGAGCCCGCAGGCCCTGCCCCCAGTACCAAGGCATCTATCTGCAACGTTTCCATGTTTAACGATGCAGACCCCGTGGGAAGCGGCGTACTTTTTCTATCGTCATGATATCGACAGATTCAGCATTCGTCACTTCTGCTGCCCCTACCCTGGCATGCTCCTCATGTTGTGCATTGGGTGCAGGCATATTAGCGATAGGTATATGCTGGTCTTCCACTTCAAACTCAGCCGGGAAGTGTTGATGATCTGTCGGCCCAGGATGCACTTCCACCACACCGAGATGATCAAAATGATGGATCATATTATTGATCTGGTCGGTGTAACTGGTGCTGCCCAGCGGGTTGATCCATGAGGCGCGGTTGGCGAACGCAGCCAGCCTTTCACCCAGGGGCTTTTTCTCATCCATGACGACGGCATAGTTTTGCTTGGTCAGGACCTGGTTGGGCACACGGGCTGGCCAGAAGCTGGGCACATAAGGGTCATAAGATTTGTCATAGCCCGAGCGGCAACTTGCTGTATCAGTCTGCCAGGGCACAGCCATCCAGCGGGTAATGCCGCCAGCCTGCTGGCCGTATAGAGGGCCATTTGGTATGGTGACGCCGTCGCTAGTGAGTATCTCACCCAGACCAGGTGCGATCCAGCCATCAAGTGCGTGGGCAAAACGGAAGGGTGCCATATACATGGTGCTGGCCCGCACTGGCCAAGTCATTTCGCAACCGGGGTGGAAGGCATCCGCCAGGCAAAAATCCAGTGCTGCCTGGGTCAGGGTATCACCCTGCTGTTCCAGTGGCACCTGGTCTATGCGCTCAGCATGTTTGCGCTCAGGGTCGTAGTCCTCTACAAAATTTCCCTCTGCCCATTCCATCAACATGGCCAGTTGGGTTGCCGTCAGCGAAGCATTTTGCCTTGGTGTTTGCGCCGCAGGAATAGCCATGGCATCGCCATACAACCACGGCCAGGGCTTGGGTGACCAGGCATCGACTTCATAATTGCGGAACTGGTTGGCGATAGTACGGCGCAATTCTACATAGGCTGTGTTATTGCTGGCCAGACGCGACAGGGCCTGTGCGCTAGTGAGGTCAACCATCCCCTTCCAGCCAAAGCCTGCATTGAAGCCAGCATTTACCCATTGCAAACCATTCAGGCGCTCAAACAGGGGCAGGATGTCGAAAGTAAAGCTGGGGCGTTTTGGTTTGGGCAAGGTGCCAGCGGTGATGGCGACATCACGCATCAAATCCCACATGGTGCGCACTGATTTTCTTTGCGGTGCATAGTTGGGTGGCGCGACCACGACCCAGCCTGGTTCCACCATTAGCTCCAACCCTTCATAAACAACCTTGGCATCGATGGGGCCATCTGAGGTGTCATCATGCCAGCCTTCATTATTGGCAAAGGTAATGGCGCGGCTATTATCGTAAGAGGCGGAAACACCATGACCACCCAGCACAATCAAACGACCTTGCTCATCAGTGAAAGCCTCACCGAGATACACAGGCTTGCCCATGAATTTGCCATCATCAAAGCGCTGCGATTTGCTTTTCTTACCGCTGATTTTTCTTTGCTTGGGCGTGATGGAAAGCATGCTCCTGTCCGGCACTGCCGCATTGCGCAGGGTAGTTTGTGGAGCAGATGCTGCTTCAGGAATATCCAGCGCCAGTTGAAAGCCATACCAGGCAGACTTGGTATTGGCCAGTTGCACCTGCCACTCTACTTTTGCATTGTCGGCATTGAGTTCCTTGACAATCTCGCCTTTGGCATTCACGCCATAGACGCGGAACCTGGCACCCTGGCGTTTGAGTTTTTTGTGGGCGTCGCGATAATAACCTGGTGCCTCTGGTTTTGGATAAGGCACTTCCGGTCCCAGAAACCATTCCTTCTCACTGGTGCCTACACGTGCGACACCAATGGCTGGATAAATCACTGCCTTGACGATGCATGTATCCTTGACGACGGGTTCTGCTTTTGCCTGTGCTACCGCGTGAAAGGGGCAACCCGCAGGTGCAGCGCGAGGTTCTCGCGGGTCTTGCAGGCTCTGGCCGTTGGCTTCATGCCTGGCATCCGCACCTGCTGCATACACGACCTTACGTGCTTCAGCGATGGAACCCACTGGTGCCTGCTCTGGCGGCACGCGCCAGATATTGAAGGCCAGACCTTGCCCATATTCAGACTGGCCACGCACGCTGATATCCTGCTGTGGCAAGATCAGAGTGGCGACATGAATGAAAGGGCTTTCTGATTCCGGCCATTCCACCGTTGCCTCATCCAGCGGCATGGTCTTGGGATTGGTACGCAGTTGCACCATGAAGCGGAACTGGTATTCACGCTTGGCCAGACGGTTGCACATATCGACTGCCAGATAATCCCGCTCATCATTTGGCACGTTTTCTGGCGGCGTGACTGGCTCTAGTCGGTATTTCACGTATTCTTTTTTCCCAGCCTGGAAAGGCAGGATGGCCCAGTAAGTCGTGGTCAGGGTACTACCCTCGACCTTTTCCATCTGGTCTAGCAATTTTGCGGTCTTGGGATGTTTTTTCAGGTAACCGGGATAGTCTTGCGCGACCACGCCAGCATAAGTGAACTCCACCATCTCTTTGGCATTATCAACAAAGAAGACCGGGAAGTTTTGCATGATGAAGTCAGCCGTGTCGCCATCATCACCAAGCGCCTTGGGACCGGGTACGCCAAACAGCTTGATACCTATGCCCAGGGTAGAATACAGATCCGGCGAAGTTGGCGTAGTGTCGCTGGAAAACCTGACCCAGGCATCCAGGCTTTCATGCGCAAAAACGCCGACCTTGAGTTTGGCAGGTATCTTCTTTTCCATGACCAGCCTGGCGCTGGCAACCCCATGCAATTTGCGGAACACCGCACGCTCTGCCGGACGCTGGCCCAGCTTGATGCGGTTTCCTTGCGCTATCCCGACAAACATCTCGGTCAGGCGCTCAGGTGCCTGATTGGCCTGGTCAAAACATGGCGGAATAGGGTCTTGATCTTTGCTCATACACTGTCTCCCTTTTTGTACTGAATGCGCACTTGTTAGCTTTAGCTGGCGCGCATTGTTGATGCGGACATTTGCCGGGCGCGCAGCAATGCGCATGCAGGCAAACATGAATATCAGGAATGCAGGATGATTATTTGATAATATTGAATTTTCGTCAAGTTCATATACGCGCAGATGTGCACTTTTGACAAAACTTGACGATGTTGATCTGGGGCATTAAATCAAAGTGCCCCAGGCAGAACAGCGGGTTTATTTCGCCCCGACTTCGCCAGTCATAAGGCGATTGAAATAGACCGTGCCCTGCCCCTTGCGCAAGCCATACAGTTGTGCCGGGCGATTACTGCCCAAACGCCACTTGCCAGGCAATTCTTCCAGAAAATCACCTTCCCGGATGCGCTTGCGAAACGCGCTCTTGTCTACCAGACGCCCCAGCAAAACCTGATACACACGTTGTAGCTCAGACAGCGTGAATTCTTCCGGCAATAAATGTGCTGGCAGGGAGGTATATTCCACCTTGTTGCGCAAACGCTGGACTGCGACATCCAGTATCTGCGCATGGTCAAAGGCCAGCTTGGGCAAGCCCTCTTCTGATTCAACCGGGCACCAGCGCACGGCATCCGCATTGCCGCCGTGGCTGAGCGTGATACGGTCGGAAGAAATCAGGGCAAAATAAGCAAAGGTGGTAGACCAGCCACGCGGATCACGGTTGCGGCTGCCAAAGCCCTGCAATTGCTCAAGATAAGGTGCTTCCACCCCGGTTTTTTCCTTGAGCTTGCGCAAGGCCGCACCATCCAGGTCTATATCATTGTGGATATCAATAAAGCCACCAGGCAAACTCCATTGCCCCTTGCAAGGATGATCACCCCGCTTGACCAGCAAGACTTGCAAAGCCTGATCCCTGATCGTAAAAATCACCAGGTCTACACTGGTGAGCGGGACATCATAGTCATGGATATTGTAATTGAGCAGAAATTCTTTTTCGCTTTGTTTAGCAGTCGCCATGCTTCTTCCCCTGAGTATTCAATACTGCCATTGTAAGCCATAGATGGATTTAGTACAAATCCGTCACTAAGTTTGTAAATATTTAAAACTAACTTAGTTGATATTTACAACAAAGTATCTTATATTACAGTCAGAACGAAACAAATTCGAGAACGATATGGAACTCAATAACTACGGTGCTGGCGTATTTGGCATCAAAAATTTCATCACTGATGAAGAGTGCGAACGTATGATCTTTACCAGTGAGCAAATGGGCTATGAAGAAGCCATGGTGCAAACCGATGCAGGCATGCAGATGTACAAGCACGTGCGCAATAATGACCGTATCATCTTTGATGACAAAGTCCTTGCAGCAGCAATCTTTGAACGAGCAAAACTATTCCTGCCTACCGAATTAAAAGAATGGACTCTGCTGGGCCTGAATGAACGTTTCCGCTTCTATCGTTATGAAGGGGGCCAATACTTCAAATGGCACAAGGATGGCAATTATGCCCGCACAGAAGATGAAGTCAGCTTTCTGACCTTGTTGATTTATCTCAACGATGACTACACAGGCGGTAGCACATCCTTTCGCTGGGAAACCATACAACCAGAAAAAGGCATGGCGCTGGTTTTCCCACACATGATGTTGCATCAGGGTGCCTCTGTGGAAAGCGGTGTCAAGTATGTCTTGCGCACGGATGTCATGTACCGCAAGACTGCGACTTCAGATGTACCTGCAGCGTAATGATCGAAAGTCGTATGGCAGTCCACGACCATGGTTCAGGCGTGCATAGCATCAAAGGCTTTCTGACTGAAGAAGAATGCCGGCGCATGATAACTTGTAGCGAGCAGATGCAATATGAAAAAGCCGATATAAAAATTCATACAGGGGCGAGCGGTCAAGATCAGGTGCGCAATAATGACCGCATCATTTTCGACGACACCGTGCTTGCAGCTTCAATTTTTGAGCGTGCCCGCACGGTCTTGCCTGCTCAATTGAAGGAATGGACTTTATCAGGCCTGAATGAGCGTTTCCGCTTTTATCGCTATGAAGCTGGTCAGTATTTCAAATGGCATCATGACCTCAATTTCAAAAGATCAGAAACTGAGAGCAGCTTCTTTACCTTGCTGATTTACCTGAATGCCGATTATGTCGGCGGCCATACTGCATTCCGCTTTGCCGACATCAAACCTGAGCTTGGTATGGCGCTGCTATTTCCTCACTTAATACCGCATCAGGGCACTGCCATTGATGATGGCATTAAATATGTCTTGCGTACCGACGTCATGTATAACAAGGCCGCATAATATGTTGTTTAACTATGCCTACCATAAACAAGAACCGGCAGATGGCATGCCTGCCGATGTAGTGATGGTGCAAGCAGGTAAAACGCCGCCTAAATTGATGCTGCCACCAGGTGAATTCCGGTTTGCTTTTGAAGATTAAATCATCTCAGGAGCGCAAACAGTATCAAGATTTTTTCTTAAAGTGACCGATCGTCTGAATACGCTCATTGAGGTCAAACTGATACAGACCAAACAGGCCTTTACGAACTTTCACAGCCAGTACTTCATCAATATTTTTGCTGCACCAGTAATTCCTGGCATAGTAGGGATATTCAACTACAGGAAGATTCTTGTCTTCAGGCAGCAAATTCAGGCAACTTGCATCGCGGTGATATCTGGCTTCCAGCAAAGGGCCGCCTAGCAGTTGATTAACGCGAATACCTCCTACATAGCTGGTAACGCCAAACACCAGCCCGCTCAAGATCGCCAGGCCAATGATATTACTACGCGGTATGAATTTGCGTTTGCTTGCTATGAACAATAAGCCAGCCAGTACGACTGTAAAAGTCACCCCAGAAACAATATGCGGTAAAAAATAATTTATGTTGAAGAAGGCATATTCTTCATGTTGCAGCATCGTGTCCACGAAGCTGTAACCGATCAAAATTGCAATTACAAACAATAATTTTTTTGTTGCAGGGTGTTTCGTCAAGTCGAAACCTGCCTCTACAAGCTGACTATTGGCAGGGTATTTCTCTAAGATTCTTAGTTCAAGAAAAACTGTCAGCAAGTCTCGAGCAGCATTCTCACTATTCAAATTACCACTAGTATTCTGCAACTGCCAGTCTTTAAGCCTGATATTCAAAAGGCCTGCACCAGATTTGGGGCTTAACTGGATAAGCTGAAAATGTTCGCCATAAGTAGCATCTTTGAGTTCTGTCCAAGGTATATCTTTTTCAAAAACGCTAAGAATTGCCCATCTACTCTTGGGCGGAAGTTTTAAACGCACACCCGCATCGTCTATGTACAAACTGGCGGAGCGATAAAAAATTTTTGCTACATCATCGAAGACGATCACTGCTATAAGAACAAGGACAAATGCCGGAGGAAATGACGCATCTGCCAGGATGCGAATGAGCATTTCCGGTTTTAGCAAATTCTCATACAACATCCAAAGAAAAAATGCGACAAAAGGAAACAAAAACAGTATGGCAAACAACAAACGCTTTACCCAACTATGTTTAGCTTGCTTCTGGATGAATACATAATTAGCAGGCATGGTTTATATATTGTTCTATCGTTGAAGATTTACATTCGAACCAGCAGTTCCCGTATGTGATGGCACAAACAACTTTCTCAACAGTATGCATTTCAAGAGCAGGCATTTGCTACATGGCCAATGCCAGTGAGCATCAAGGTTTTTGCTTGTAGTCGCGAATTGCCTTTGTCTGTTCTCCGAGATCGAACTGGTATAAGCCAAACAGACCTTTGCGAACCTTGACCAAGACTACCTCGTCTGCTTTGACGCTACACCAATAGTCTTTGGTCATGCTGGTATATTCAACGACAGGTAAATTATTATCCACTGGAATCAGTTTTTCACATTTATCGTCCCTGTGGTATTCCGCAGAAATCAATGGGCCACCAACAAGCTGATTCAGGCGTATTCCAGACACATAACTGGCAACAAGAAATGAGAAGCCAGCAATCGCTAGCACAACTACCGTAATGCCCAAGGGAGCCTGATCTTGCTTATTGGTTTTCAAAGTTGCCCACGCCAGCACAGCCGTGGCCGTGAAAGCGATGGCAATGTGGGGAAGCAGGTAGTCTTTATTAAAAAATGCCCATCCTTCGTGCTGCATGAAGACATCTACAAAACAATAAGCCAGTGGCACGGCTGTTACCAATAAAATCTTTCTTGTGACAGGATGCTTCATCAAGTCAAATTCCATCGCCAGCAAGCGGGGATCTTTAGAAACTGTTTCGAAAATACCCTGCTCGCGCAAAACACTAAGCAGGTCAATTTTTTTATCCTCGAGCGCGTCTTGCGGGATTTCGATGCTGTATATTTTCCAATCCTTGAGCCGTATGCCCCAAGGGACCGAACTGCCTTTCGAGCGGAGTTGTACAGCCTCGAAACTGCTCAGATGGGTCGCATGCTGAAGATCTGTCCATGACACCCTTTTTTCAAGAAATTTGAATTTCGCAAATACCGAGCCAGGTGGCCACTCCAGGAACATCCCCTTGCTATCTACAATCAATCTTGTCTTACGGTACGTCAATTGCACAAAAATGAGGAAGAGCAGCATAAAGATCATGGGCAAGAACATGCTCAGTAATCCCGCGCGATTGCTGGAAGATTCAAGTACTTTCTTTATGTCTACAGGTTTAAGCAGCTCCCAATAAGTCATCCAGAAAAACACCGCGAGAAAAAATGATACGAGGGTAAGCACAATCAGCTTTTCCCGATTTGACATCGAAGTCTTTCCCCGGACGAAGATATATCTTTGCTCTGCTTGCATATACTGCTCCCAATTGGAATTTAGCAGCAGTATAAATAAAATTAAATATCCTGCAATGAAATTGAGCAGGAAAGCAAAATCAATTCACCGCTCCTACAAAGACAGTTCAAATTTTTATAGCCCTGCATAACGTTCACGCAGCAATTTCATCATCGCCACATTCAATTCCCAGGCATCTGACACAACCTGACTCGTATACGGCAGGCTTTGTGTATAAGGTGATGGCCCAAACTCTGGCGTCAAAGTAATTTGCTGTTTGCCGGAGGCACGCTGCTGGCTGATGATGGCATCCCACCAGGACAGATGTTGTTGCAAGGCCGCAGCATGTTCAGGTGCGCGGAAGTCATTGACTTGTGGTCCCTGGCTATGGCCGACGCGGGCATGGATGTGGCGCACATGCGGGAATACTTTTTCCAGTATATGCGCCTGGTCTTCCAGCAGGGATTCACAGGCACAACACCAGTGTGAGAGGTCTGCATTGAGTTGCAATTGTGGGCGCTGCTCCAAATAGGGTAAGAGCAACATGGGATGGCCACTGAAGCGGCTGCGATGGATTTCGTGGACGATGGCGATACCGGTTTCGGCAGCTATCTCGTCAGCCAGATTCAGCAATTCAGTGTTTTGCGCCTGGGTGTAAAAGTCTTTGCCGGTATGGGTGTTCACGAACAGGGGTTTTGCTGCGCAGGCATTGCGAAGCAAATCTGCAAGTGCCTGCTTGTGTGCATCAAAATCGCTATGAAAAACAGTTTCCCATTGCTGGGCAATCAGTTTAAGTCCAGCATCGTCAATCGCGCCGGTCCACGTATCGCGTTCTGCTACATCCATCGGCAAAGACATTTCTATGCCATCAAAACCGGCTTCCACAACCTTTGCTATAAAAGCTGCGCGACTCAGATGGGCGCTACCCCAGTGCGGGGCGAAAATCAATACTTCAGAATTCATCATTAGCTACTCAGACAAAACCACGTACCGGGAAACTGGCGTCGCGCTGTATCCAGTTTTGTGGTGAATAATTGGTCGTTCCATCGATCACATGCAGGGTATAGGCATGGCGTGAAAATGCAGAGCGATTCGGAGCGCTGTAATGTGGCAGCAGACCATGGAAGCACACCAGGCTACCCGCCTTGACTTCCAGTGGAATAGCCGTGCTGTCATCTGGCCAGGGCATGCTGTCGAGTTTTTCTACCCGTACCTGATCGCCTTCACGCACGAAACGTTCACGCATGGGCGTGCGGTGGCCGCCCGGTTCTGCCCACATGCAGCCATTTTCCAGTGTCGCGTCTTCCAGCGCAAACCAGAAGGTGGTGACACTGACTGGATCCGTTTCAAAATACGTCGCATCCTGGTGCCAGCGCACTTCACCACCTATGCCAGGTTGTTTGAAGATGCACATGGACTGGTAAATCTGTGGCTGCTGCAAGCCCAGTTGCTCTGCTACTTTCGCCAGTGCGATACCACGCGAAAATGCACTGAACACAGGATCAAGATCATGGATGGCATGGCCTATCTTGTTGATGGACAGGGACTTGGCCTGGCGCAGATTACCTTGCTCATCAAAGGCTTCTTCTTCAAAAAAACAGCTGATGTTGTTGGCCGAATTCAGGAAGTAATGATCGACCTTTTTTTCTTGTTCCTTGGTCGTGAAGATGGTCTTGGAGGAAGCAGGATCAAATTCATCAACGATTTTTGCTGCACGCTCACGCAAGGCGGCGATTTCACCCGCACTTTTGAAGTTAGGGACGATGACGTAACCGTCTTGCTGAAATTGCTGGATTTGTTGTGCGTTGAGCATGCTGACTCCTGGCTGTGAATGCGGGGGAAGCAAAAGACAATCACCATCCTGAAGCCTTTGCTTGATCTGCATCAAGTGTAGCGAATTTCATTTGTTGCGCACAATACCCACAATGATTGACAGATTGTATTCAATCTATAGACAATGGAATTTATGGATCAACTAAAAGCAATGGAAATCTTTGTTGAAGTGGCAAGGCAGCGCAGTTTTAGCGCGGCCGGACGCCATCTGGGCATCAGCCGCGCCATGATCAGCAAGCACATCATGCAACTGGAAGCTGAACTGGGTGCACGCCTGCTGCACAGATCTACCCGTGAAGTCAGCCTGACCGAACTTGGCCAAGCTTACCTGGAGCCTTGCAGTGCCAGTGTAGAACATGCGCGGCAGGCAAGGCTGGTGGTCAGCCAGGCTGGCAATGAACTGGCCGGTGGCATACGCATACAGGCACCGAATAGCTTTGGCAGCGAATGGCTGGCCGATGCCCTGGCCCGCTTTACCCTGCTACATCCTATGCTGCAACCTACCCTGCATGGGGATGACAATCTGCTGGACCCGTTCAAGCATGGCTTTGACCTCAGTATACGGGTCGGTGGCATACCGGACAGCCCCGGCTTGCATGCGCGCAGGTTGGCACCCTGTCGCGGCCTGCTCTGCGCCAGTCCTGCTTACCTGGCAGAACATGGCATGCCTGCACACCCTACAGAATTGAACCGGCACCGCTGTCTGCACTTCAGCCATCTTACCCAGGGCAATACCTGGCATTTTGAGCGTGGCGGCGAAACCCTGGCGGTGGATATCACCCCCGGCTTTGCCTCAAACAATGGCAAGGTCCTGCACCAGGCTGCCCTGCGCGGGCTGGGCATAGTTTATGACACGACTTTTCTGGCATGGCGTGATTTAATTGAAGGTCGGCTGGTAACAGTTTTGCCTGACTGGGCTTTGCCACTGAATGACTTCACGGCGCTTTACCCGGCTACCCGCAAGGTCAGCCCCAAGGTGCGGGCGCTAATAGATTTTCTGGTGGAAGAGTATCAGCCTGTGCCTGAATGGGATAAGGCATTGCTGGCTGCGGGGCTCTTGTAGAATAGCGTATTGATCAAAACAAACAGGTTATATGGAATCAGGTTACTGGAAGCTCACGCACTGGAAAAAGATACCAGTTTCTGCACACTGGACTATCCTGCTTTGGTTTCCCTGGGCTTTGATACAGGGAATGAACTTAGTCTGGTTATTCCCTGGCTTCCTGGCATTCGTCACCATACTGCTATTCCATGAATTTGGCCATGCGATTGCGGCAAGATATACAGATACCAAAGTTTATGCCATCAAACTATTCCTGATGCATGGTGAATGCCAGCATGAAGCAGCATATTATGAATCAGAGGATATTTTAATTGCGTGGGGAGGCGTGCTTGGGCAGTTGTTGCTGCTAGTGTTGGCGCTTATCGCGCAATATCTCTTATTCCATTTCTCGCCCATGTGGATGTTTCAATTGTCTCCGGTCTTCGACGTACTTACAAAAACCAATCTGATCATCATCGCATTCAATTTAATCCCAGTGAAGCCTCTGGATGGTGTTGTAGCGTGGCGTATTATTCCTTTCGACTTACTGAAAATCCGCACGAGGAAAGCGGGCATCTTGTCCAGATTTGCCAAACGCCAGAAACCAGCTGAGACTAAAGCTCAGGAACAAAATGCAGACAAGATAGCCAAGGATTTATTCGACCGGCTTAAAAAGTAAACCTCATCTCTATCACATTTCAGAAATCAGCTTACCCAAGGTTTTAATACCCTGCTCCATCTCCCGTCCCCAGGGTCGCCCTATATTCATGCGCAGGTAATTTGCGTATTTCCCTGAACCAGAAAACAGGCTGCCGGGCGTAAAGGCAATGCCTTGCGCTACTGCCTGACGCAGCAAAGCCAGGCTGTCTATATGTTCAGGCAACTCCAGCCATAACCACCAGCCACCTGCCGGGCTGACGACTTGCGTGCCAAGTGGGAAATAACGCGCTATGGCAGCAGTCGCCAGCGGGATATTGGCGGCAAGGCGCTCGCGCAATTTGCGCAAGTGCGAAGGCAAGGCCCCGGATTGTATAAACTCCGCCAGTACCACCTGTTCAAACAAGGGCGTAATCAAAGAAGCGCTGAGTTTCAGGGAATTGATCCTGGTCTGATAACGCCCACCCGCTACCCAGCCTATGCGAAATGCAGGTGCCAGGCTTTTGCTACAAGAGCCGCAATAGATGACCCTGCCCTGCTTGTCCCAGGCCTTGATGGCCTGTGGCCTTTCCTGCTGGTGCGAAAGGTCTCCAAAGACATCGTCTTCTATCAAGGCCAGATCATATTGTTCGACCAGTCGCAGCAGGCGTTTCTTGTTTTTATCAGGCATGGCGCAACCAAGGGGATTCTGGAAGTTGGGCATGGCGACGATGGCGCGTACCGTGCCCTGATGTTCAAGCGCATATTCCAGTGCTTCCAGGCTGATGCCCTGTCCTGGCACACAGGGGATTTCTAGGGCCTTGATGCCGAGGTTTTCCAGCATTTGCAGCAAGCCAAAATACACGGGCGATTCAACGATGACCGCATCACCCGGCTGGGCAACCGCGCGCAAGGCCACACTCAGGGCTTCAGTGCTGCCATTAGTAATGAGTAAATCGTTTGCCTGCAAATCCATGCCTGCGTTTTTTAACCAGTGTATGAGACTGGTCTTGAGGGCTGGCAAACCCGTGCCACCGGGATACACACCTATCAGCATGGGGTCTTGTCGCAGCAGGCGTTGGGCGATCTTGGCCAGGGCTTCACAGGGATACCATTCTGGCGCAGCGCTGGCGAGATGCAGGCCCAGATGCAGGGGTTGCGCTGTCAAAGAATACAGTTCCGTCATCCTGTGCTGCAGCGACATGAGCTTGTCGTACTCGACTGCTGGTGCTGCCTGACTGTTTTTTTTCTGCACACTTGTATTTGTCGTTTGCCTTGCTTTCCAGTCAGCGACGTACATGCCAGATTTATTGCGCGCTTCGACCAGCCCTTGGCTTTCAAGATAACGATAACAGCGTATGGCCGTAGACATGCTGACTTGCTGCTTCTCCGCAAACAGACGTATTGATGGCAAGCGTTCGCCCACCTGATAACGGCTGGCCCGGATGTCTGTGCTGATTACGTCTGCCAGTTGCCTGTAACTGTGCTGCATAACAGATACCTTAAATGTGAATCTGTATAGCATAAGACAGACAGGCACTGTAAGTAAATGCCAGCCTGCACTGAACTAGACTAGGCGCATGAATACACCACACTCTACCTCTCTCCTTGTCCCGGAAAATGCCATCAAGCCGGGTTTTGCCGCTACGGCGGCAGATTTTTTTCCTGCGGTACTGGCTGGTTTGATCGCCGTCCTGATCTCGTATGCCGGGCCTATGCTGCTGGTCTTGCAGGCAGCGCAAAGCGCAAAACTCACGGCGGCGCAGACCAGTTCATGGATATGGGCTATCTCCATAGGCTCTGGCCTGGTGGGTGTCTGGATGAGCTGGCGTCACAAGATACCGGTGATCTGTGCCTGGAATACGCCGGGTGCAGCCTTGCTGGTGACTGGCCTGGCAACTGTGCCTTATCATCAGGCCATAGGTGCTTATCTGGTTGCGGCAGCAGCGATATGGCTGATCGGCATTACCGGCATCTTTGAAAAACTCATGGCAAAAATACCCAAAAGCCTGTGTGCGGCCATGCTGGCAGGTATCTTGTTTCGCTTTGGCGTGGATGTGTTTGCCAATGCCCGCAGCGATGTTGCTGGCGCACCCTGGCTGGTGACTGCCATGTTTGCGGCTTACCTGATATTCAAGCGCCGTAGCGCTCGCTATGCAATCGTCTTGACCTTGCTGAGCGGTGTCATGCTCTGGAGTGTCCTTGGCTGGGGTGACAGCAATCAGGGTCAGTCTATTGCCGTGCAACTGGGTTTGACGATGCCAGTCTGGACTACACCTGAATTTTCTTTAAGCGCCATCATCAGCCTGGGCCTGCCGTTGGCGCTGCTATGCCTGACCGGCCAGCAAGTGCCAGGTGTCGCCGTCATGCGTGCTGCAGGTTACGAACAAGCGCCGACCAGCAAGCTGGTCAGTGCTACCGGTTTTGTCAGCATATTGCTCGCGCCATTTGGTTCACATGGTGTGAATCTGGCTGCGATTACTGCGGCAATTTGCACAGGACCAGAAGCGCACCAGAAGCCAGAAAAACGCTGGGTTGCTGGTGTAGCCTGCGGTGGTTTCTATTTGTTGATAGGCAGCTTTGCTGGCTCACTGACTGCTTTGTTCTTGCATTTACCGCATGCACTGGTAACCACGGTGGCGGGTCTGGCGCTGTTGGGTGCAATTCAGAATGGCCTGGTGAATGCGATGCAAGAAACAACAGAACGTGAAGCTGCGCTGATCACTTTCATCGTCACTGCATCGAATATCAGCTTGCTGGGCTTGGGTTCTGCCTGCTGGGGTATAGTGCTGGGCGTTATCAGTTACTATCTGCTGCGGGTCAAACCCAAATAAGGCACTGGACTTATTCGCTGAACTTGCTGACAAAGGTGGCGACACCATCCCAGTCAGCAGGCAGCGGGTTTTGCCTGCAGTAGGCGATACGTTCAAGGAAGACCTGGGCAGCCAGGTCTTCTCCCTGTACTTCCAGATATGAGCGGAAGGACTTTTCTGCCGCATCCCATTGCTGGGCACGAAAATCATCCAGAGCCTGATGCCAGAGTTCCAGCAAGGCAGATTGTGCATCGTCAAGCACGGCCACATCGGCAATCGGTTCAAAGATGGAGATGGGCCTGGTCTTGCCTTTGACCCTGACCCTGTCCAGTTCTCTATAAGCGAATTCCGGCGTGGCAGCTTTTGTCGCTTCACCAACCACAATGCCAACGCCATATACCTTGGTAATTCCCTCCAGGCGCGAAGACAGGTTTACCGCATCGCCCATGACTGTATATGCCAGCCTGATTTGGGAACCCATATCGCCGACGCGCACTTCACCGGTATTCAAGCCCACCCCTATCTTAAGTGCAGGCCAGCCGCGCTTGACAAAGTCCACACTCAGACTTTGCGCGATAGACTGCATTTTCAGTGCACTGGCAACAGCAAGCCTTGCGTGATCTTCCAGACGCACTGGAGCTCCCCAGAAGGCCATGACACAATCACCAATGTATTTATCCAAGGTGCCGCGATTACCACGTATTTCTTCCGACATCGCTGTCAGGTAGATGTTAATGTATTCTCGCAAATCCGCTGCACTCAGCGTTTCGGAAATGGTCGTGAAACCACGCACATCTGAAAACATCACGGTCAGCTCACGAATTTCACCTGCCATGGTATAGCTGTCAGGTTCTTCTGCCATCACGGCAACAAGTTCTGGCGCAACATATTCACCAAAACGTCTGACCACGCCACGCAGCTTTCTGGATTCAACCAGATAACCCCATGCAAGGTTAAAAACAAACAAGGCGGATATCAATAGCAGTGCTGACGCCAGTGGAAGCACCAGATTGAAGGACTGGTACATCCAGTAATTGAATCCAATAACAACGACAAAGGTAAGCGACGTAAAGAAGATCGCCGCTAAAGCCTTGAACCTTGTCAATGCAAATGTCAACAGCAATCCCAACAAGATAATCTGCATCACTTCAAAAGCGCGGCTGGTATCAGGTCGCTGTTTGAAGTCACCATCGAGTATTGAGGCAATCACGTTGGCATGCATCTCTACCCCCGGGAAATCCAGACCCACAGGTGCGGTGCGCAAGTCTTTCAAGCCCGCCGACGTGGTCCCTATCAATACAATTTTGTTAGTCAACTTGCTTTCAGAAAGCTGCTTTTTTATTACATCGGCTGCAGATACATACACAAAGCCGCCTCCGCGAGGACCACCTTTGCTCTTGTACTGAATTAATGCTGTCATCAGTGGCTCTAAAGGAACTGTCAGCCTGGGCGAAGAATTGAGTTTGATGGCTTCGATATTGCCATATTCATTCAGGTAATTTTGCGAGTTCACTCCATCCGACTGCAGGAAAACCGGTTTCACTTTGCTGGCATTGAGCGCCACTCTGGCTGTGGCCAGGGACAATGACTCGTAATAAGCTGTACCAAATTTAGCTAACAAGGGAATGCGACGGATCACCCCATCAGAATCAGGTGAAGGATTAAAGAAGCCACCTGCAATAGCCGCTTTTTGTAATACGGGAAGATTGCTGATGTACTTGCTGAACACGGCGGATTCAAGATGACGACCACCAAGTTCTTCATCAGTAAAAGCCGGGGTGGGTAACAGCCCCTTGGAAAGATCATCTACCTCATTTGATAAAGAGAAACCAAGGACAACTGGACGCCCGGCCAAGGTTTTTGCCAATCTATCATCGAAATCCAGTTGCGTCCTCAGGACGTCCATTTGGTTCACGAAACCCTGATCGCTCTTCAGCTCTTTCTTCGCCAGATCTTCCAGAACCTGCAGCCCGGAGCTGCCATCAGGCTCAGGAAAAACTGCATCGACGCCAACAGCTCTTACATGATAATCATCCGTCAACCTTTCTATCATGCTGGCAATAACGCTACGCTTCCATGGCCATTGTCCATACTCCTTGAGGCTTTTTTCATCGATATTAACGATGACAATGGCATTATTGAGCTTGGTCGGCTGCACCCGCATGCGCATGTCGTAGATAAAATTATCCACCCTGTCCACCAGAGTCACAGGAAGTATGGCATTTGCCTGTAACACCGCCACAAAGGTCAGCATCAGACAGGCCAGCCACCGCACCATTTTATTGACATGTCTACGCAAGTTGCATCTCCCTGTGAAGCTGTATCAAGTTCAGATATTGATGAGGCCAATCCTCAACAGGACCAAGCACGGTATTGATCAGGTATCGCTACACTTTGTAACCAGGCACCTTGCTCAGATCAACATCATCAATCTGGCTCTTGTCCATGAATCGTTCAGCATAAGTCAGGTAGACTTTTTTCTTGACGAAGATATTGAACAAGTCTGGGTCAATATGGCCGTTCAGGGCAAAGCTGCCGAGGATGTGCAGCGATTCTGTCAGGGTTTTGCCGTCTTTGTAGGGGCGGTCCTTGGCTGTCAGGGCTTCGAAGATATCGGCGATCGCCATGATCTTGGCTTGCACTGACATTTGTTCACCGCGCAAGCCGCGTGGGTAACCTTTGCCATCCATGCGTTCATGATGGCCACCTGCGTATTCAGGCACGTTTTGCAGGTGCTTGGGCCAGGGCAGAGCTTCCAGCATCTTGATGGTGGTTGAGATATGGTTATTGATGATGGCGCGCTCTTGCGCATTCAGGGTGCCGGCGCGCACGGACAGGTTTTCAACCTCATCTGCACTCAGGAAAGGCTGTGGTGCGCCATTAGCGTCTAAAAATTGCCATGCGGCGATGTCGGTCACGCGCTGCAGATCTTCTGGGCTGGTTCTTTCTGAGCCTATATTCAATTTGCGTAAAAAATTTCTGGCATCGTCGATTTTAAATCGCTCGGCTTGCAAGCCCTGTTCCAGTTCGGCGATCAGGTTTTCATTATGGACGCTGGCCTGATACAGGGCACATTTGCTTTTCAATACCCGGATCTCTGCATCGCGTTTCAAGACTTCAAAGCGGGTATCCAGCAAATGTATGCGGTCAAAAATGGTTTCCAGCTTGGTGGACTTTTCAACCACATGGACAGGGGTGGATATCTTGCCGCAATCATGCAGAATACCAGCCATCCACAATTCCTTGCGGTCTTTGTCTGTCATGGAAAAATGTGCCAACGGCCCCTCCCGCGTTTCATGCACGGCGTTAGCCAGTAACATGGTCAGTTCAGGCACATGCTGGCAATGTCTTCCAGTATGGGGAGACTTTTCATCAATGCCGATATTGATCAGATGTACCAGCGAGACAAACAGGTTTTCCAGCTGCGATATCAACTGCTGGTTGGTCAGCGCTATTGCAGCTTGCGAAGCCAGGGCTTCAATAAAGCGTTGGTCGGTCTCGGTAAATGAGCAAGGCTCACCTGTGTTTGGATCTGTGGCATTGATGAGTTGCAGCACGCCTATCAATTCACCCTCGTGATCATGCATGGGCACGGTCAACAGGGATTTGGTCTTGTAGTTGAATTGCTGATCAAAATTGCGGGTACCAGAAAAATTGAATACGCCTACGGTATAGACGTCCTGAATATTCACCGACAGTTTGTAGTTGGCGGCATAAGCGGCCACCGCATTCAGGTTCCTGTTGCCATTGGCATCAATCAGGGGGATGTTGGGTATATCTACCGTATGTCCTTTTACCCCACCCTGGTACATGTTCAGGGTGTCATTCAGGGATATATTGAAGCACAGGCTTTGTTTGTCCTTACTGGTACGGTATAGGGTGCCACCGTCGGCATAGGTAATGCTTTTTGCCGAGCGCAGTATGTTTTCCAGCAATAATGGTGTGTCGTGATTATTGCTCAACTCCAGGCTTAATTCCGTCAGTTTTTCCAGGCGTTGTGCAATTTCACTACTGCTTAGTGCAGTCATAAACACTTTCTCCAGATCGTATTCAAATTCTTGCTTAACCGTATTCGTTCATACTGGTACTTCATTATTTCCGCCATATGAACGATGTATGATTTTAGCCATCTCATTTCAAATCGCGCTTCAATTCGCGTATCAAATAGCATTTCAAAAATTGAAGTGATCACCAATTTTCAGAGCTTTAAAATTCCTGTCCTTATTTTGCCCCAGTTCTGCCATGATTTGTGTTTCCTGCCCCGGTTTCAGGTGATAGATATAAAACTCAATTTTGGCGGGTACTGCTGCAATGTCATTGATGAGTGCAGCCGGACAAAAATGTTTGGAAAGCAGTGCCAGTTCAGCTTCTGCATTAGGAAAAGAACAATCGACAATCACCATATTCAAGGCAGCCTGCCCAGCCAGGTTTTCCCAGAGTGCTGGCGTACTTGCCATATCACCGGTAAACAAAAAGCCCTTATCTGCGGAGCGCACCCAATAAGCAACTGAACCCGGGACATGATCTACCGCATATGAAGTAATCACGCGCTTACCCAGCGTCAGGGTACTGCCAGCCAGCATTTCCTGATATTGCATGGATGGCTGATCAGTATTTGGCAAAGTGCTGAAATCTGGCCAGATGATCCAGTTGAAGATATGGGTTTTCAAGGCATGCAAGACCTCTGCCGTGGCATGCACAGTGACAGGCTTGCTCCTTTTGCCAAATACAGCATCCATCAGCAATGCCAGGCCGGCGACATGATCGAGATGACTATGGCTGATAAACACATGGTCTATTGCCACCAATTGCTCCAGGCTGAGCCGTGACAAACCCGTGCCGGCATCCAGCAAGACATCATCGTCAATTAATAAGCTGGTCGTGTAGGGTTCACTGCCACCGATACCACCTGCACAGCCGAGAATTTGTAAGTTCATAAATACAAAAATAGTGTGCCTCTGTCCATCCAGGGCTTTGTTATCCCGAGGTCAACATTGCATCAATCCAGCCTCTGAGCAAGCTTAACACTTTCTTTGAAGACAAGAATATCTTCTACGCTATTCCTTCCCTGAAGATAGGCTAATTTGTCGCTTTACGCTATAAAGAGTTGACTTTGTGGTCAGACATTCGACTTCCGTGATACATTTTTGTAAAAATTGACTTAAGAGAATAATAATTTACAGTATCTTGCAATGACTGCCCTGTTAAAGCTGATAATTCAGCTATGAGTTTAAGCTGCGGTTTTAAGCTAAGCTAGTAAGCTGCAGCAGGACATGCAACAAAGGAAAACGAATGGTGGTAACTGCTCAAGCCGCAAATGCTCCACAGGATGGTCTGGACCACAGGCTGCAATTCTTTAAGCGCCTGCAAGCCCTGACCAACAAGATACATGGGGCGGATGCTTTGGACCAGATCATGCTGGATGTGTCACCTGACATCTGCAATCTGTTTGAATGTGATCGTCTGACCATTTATGTAGTGGCCCAGGACAAGGTCACCCTGATTTCCAAGATCAAGACTGGCCTGAATTCTTTCAAAGACTTGCGCCTGTCCATTTCTGATCAGAGTATCGCTGGTCATGTCGCCCTGACCAAGACCATGATCAGCTTGCGCGATGTATATGACGACAATGAGTTGCGTTCACACTCTCCTACCCTGAAGTTTCAACGCGCAGTAGATCAGCGTACCGGTTACCGCACCAAACAGATGCTGGTCGCCCCCATAGTAGAAGCACAGACTAATGATTTGCTGGGTGTGGTGCAATTCATCAACCATCGTTTGGGTGATGCTTTCACGGCCATCGCTGCCGAAGGTGTGCAAGCCCTGTGTGAAACCCTGGCTGTAGCTTTTACACAAAAGAGCAAGGTACTGCCAACCAATACACCACGCACCAAATTTGATTTCCTGGTGTCGGAAGCCATATTGTCCGCTCAGGAAATGGAGTTGGCCGTCAGGTCGGCACGCCGTAACTTGCTGGATCTGGAAGATGTACTGATCGATGAATTCCAGGTGCAGCGTGGCATTCTGGGGCAGGCTTTGTCGAAGTATTTCAATGTACCGTATGAAGAATACAAGGCTGAACGGATTATTCCTGTTGATCTGGTGAAACGCCTGAAGCGCCAGTATGTGGAACAGAATTCCTGGCTGCCCATCATGGAAGACCAGAATGGCCTGACGGTATTGGCGATAGACCCGGAACATACCAATACCACCCATGTCGTCAACCATGTGTTTGCTACGTCAAAAATCCATTACCGGGTCACCACCAAGAAAGAATTCCGCCAGACCATAGATCAGTTTTTCGGCGGTGTTTCTGATGGTGGTTCGGTCGATGAACTGCTGTCCGGCATGGAAGATGATGACGAAGACCATAGCGGCCAGGCTATCGTCGAAGTGTCAGCTGCAGTCGAAAATGAACTGGTCAAGCTGATCAACAAGATCATCATCGACGCTTATCAGCAAGGCGCATCTGATATCCACATTGAGCCGCGGCCAGGTAAAGAAAAAACCCTGATACGCTTCCGCAAGGATGGCTCGCTGTCGCCGTATATAGAAATACCAGCCAGCTACCGCAGTGCTTTGCTGGCGCGCATCAAGATCATGTGTGACCTGGATATCTCGGAACGTCGCAAGCCCCAGGATGGCAAGATCAAGTTCAAGAAATATGGCCCTTATGACATAGAGCTGCGTGTGGCCACCATCCCGTCTTCTGGCGGCATGGAAGATGTTGTCATGCGTATACTGGCTGCCGGTGAGCCTATCCCTATCGATAAGCTGGGTGTATTGCCATATAATCTGGAACGCCTGAAAAATGTGGTCAGCAAACCCTATGGCCTGTTCTTTGTCTGCGGCCCTACGGGTTCAGGCAAGACGACAACCCTGCATTCAGTGCTTAGCCACTTGAATACACCCGAAACCAAGATCTGGACTGCCGAAGACCCGGTGGAAATTACCCAGAAAGGCTTGCGCCAGGTTCAGGTCAACCGCAAGGCGGGCATGGACTTTGCGACCGTCATGCGGGCCTTTTTGCGAGCCGATCCTGACATCATCATGGTCGGTGAAATGCGCGACAAGGAAACCGTCTCTATCGGCCTGGAAGCTTCACTGACTGGCCATCTGGTATTCGCCACCCTGCACACCAATAGCGCACCAGAATCCATCGTCCGTTTGCTGGACATGGGCATGGACCCCTTCAATTTTGCCGATGCCTTATTGGGCATTTTGGCGCAACGCCTGACCAAGCGCCTGTGTGGCAAGTGCAAGGAAATCTATCATCCGGGTAAAGAAGAGATGATGGAATTGCTGGATGAGTATTGCCAGGAATTGCTGAATACTGACAGCTTCGTCAAAAATCCAATGGAAGCCAAGAAAAAAGTCTTTGCCACCTGGCAAACTCAATATGCCGACAAAACCGGTAAATTCACTTTATACAAGGCTGTGGGATGTGAGCATTGCTCAAAAGGTTATAAAGGCAGGCTAGGTTTGCATGAACTGATGGTGGCAAATGACATGGTAAAAAAACTCATACAAGACCATGCGCGCGTATCTGAATTGCTGACTGCCGCACTGGCGGATGGCATGCTGACCCTGAAAATGGATGGTATAGAAAAAGTGCTTTCCGGATTAACGGATATGAAGCAAGTCAGAATAGTCTGCATAAAATAGCAAAGGACTTACGCAAAACCGCCCCAACTGCGTTGCAGCTCCTAGTCGTACTAAAGTACTGTCTTCGTCGCTACGCCTTGTTGGGACAATTTTGCGTAAGTCCTGCTTTCGGAAATCAGATAAAATCCAGCCTATCTTCTGCACTGCCCTCAGCAAGCATGCTCAGGCAGAATTTTTTCGAAAGCAAACATGAAATATCTGCACACCATGGTGCGTGTCACCGATCTTGATGCTTCCCTGCGATTTTATCGCGATGCATTGGGTCTGGAACTGGTACACCAGAAAGAATATCCCAAAGGTCGCTTCACCCTGGTGTATCTGGCAGCCCCTGGCGACCATGATGCCCAGGTTGAACTGACCTACAACTGGGACCCGGAAGAATATACCGGCGGCCGCAATTTCGGTCACCTGGCTTACCGTGTCGATGACATCTACCAACTATGCCAGCGTCTGGCAGATCACGGTGTCACCATCAATCGTCCGCCGCGTGATGGCCACATGGCATTTGTACGTTCGCCTGACAATATCTCGATAGAATTGCTGCAACTAGGCGAACCATTGGCACCGGTCGAGCCCTGGGCTTCGATGCCGAATACAGGAAACTGGTAATCCGGCTACACATAAAAAAACGCAGACCCTGGTCTGCGTTTTTTTAGGGCTTACGCAAAATTGTCCCAGCAAGGCGTAGCGACGACGACAGTACTTTAGTACGGCTAGGAGCTACAACGCAGCTGGGGCGGTTTTGCGTATGCACTAATTCTGGTGATCTGAGCGACGCGTTTCCTTATTCATGGCGCGTATCAATACAATCATGCTCAATACGATAACGACTGAGGCAACACCAAAAATTCCTGTCCACATAGACGCATCCTGAATTGATTTGAGATGTTTCTTTATATCAATCAAGATGCCGTGCGTCAACTTTGCAAAGTTGGTTTCGAGGAATTTTAACCATTTCTTTCAATCACACCCGCTCCTCAAAACCTGTTTACGATCTGTAGCGAGCGTGCGTCAGCGGGGTCGGGGTAATATAAACGCAGCGCAAAAAGCGGAATGTACTTCTAGTACATGAGCATTTTGAGCAGCACATGAGCCCCGATCACGCTCGCGCTTAAGATCGGGAACAGGTTTTCAGACATGCCCATGCCTGCGGAAGTAAGCAATCAGGCCGCTGGTGGAAGTATCCAGATGCGAGTCATAATCCTGATTACCCAGTATCGCTGGCAAGAGACGGTTCGCCAATTGCTTGCCAAGCTCCACACCCCATTGATCAAAAGAGTTGATACCCCAGATCACACCCTGGACAAAGACCTTGTGCTCGTACAGTGCCAGCAACATACCCAGTTGGAAAGGATCGAGGCTGGGCATGAGTATGGTGGTGGATGGCTGGTTACCGGCAAACACCTTATGCGGCAAAAGTTTGGCGATATTGGCGTCACTGAGCCCTGCTTGCGACAACTCTTCGCGTGCCTGCATCTCGGTCTTGCCAAAGGCCAGCGCTGCGCTCTGCGCCAGGCAATTTGCCAGCAAAGGTGCCTGGTGACCTGGCAAAGGGTAGTCACTGGAAGCCGCCACTACAAAATCACAGGGAATGAGCCAGCCACCCTGATGCAAAAGCTGGAAGAAGGCATGCTGGCCGTTCACACCTATTTCTCCCCAGACGATGGGGTTGGCGCGGCAAGTCAGCGCTTCACCATCGCGGCTGACGGTCTTGCCATTCGATTCCATCTCCAGCTGCTGCAGGAAGGCGGGCAAATGGCGTATTGATTCGTTATAAGGCAGGATGGCGGTGGTTTCTGCACCGAGGAAATTGGTATTCCAGATCGAGATCAGGGCCAGCAAGACCGGCAAATTCTTTTCCAATGGCGCATTGCAGAAATGCTTGTCCATGGTTTCTGCACCGGCCAGCAGGCGCTCAAAACCATTCATACCTATCGCCAGTGCCACTGACAGGCCGACAGCCGACCACAGCGAATAACGCCCGCCTACCCAATCCCAGATCTCCAGGATATTCGCATCCGGAATGCCAAACTCATGCGCCTTGCCAGGACTCGAAGTAACAGCAATGAAATGCTTGCTGACCGCCCATTCTTCCATCGCGGCCGCCATCAGCCAGGTACGGGCGGTCTGGGCATTGATGCTGGTTTCTTGCGTGGTAAAAGTCTTGGAGGCGACGATGAACAGGGTCGTGCGCGGATCGAGTTTTTCCAGCAAGGGCGCCAGATGGGCACTGTCCAGATTCGAGACATAGTAAAACGTCAGGCCAGGATGCTGGAAAGCCGACAAGGCGCGCGTTGCCAGCTTGGGGCCAAGGTCAGAGCCGCCTATGCCTATGTTCACCACAGTCTGTATCGCATCCCCCTTGAAGCCACGCCACAGGCCACTACGTACCCGCTCGACGATGTCACGCATTTGCTTGCGCACTGCCCTGACCTTGGGCATGACATCCTCTGCCTCATTCGGGAAAGGTGTAAAGTCAGTATGCCGCAAAGCTGTGTGCAAGACCGCGCGGTCTTCGCTGATATTGATTTTTTCACCGGCAAACATGCGGTCGCGCCAGCCTTCCACTTTGGACAGGCGTGCCAGGGCAATCAGGCTATCCAGCGCAGGCTGGTCTATGCGCTGCTTGGAATAATCCACCAGCAAACCATCCAGCTCCACCGAAAAATGCCTGAACCTGCCACTGTCGGCAGCAAACAACTCACGCAGATGCTGCTGCTCCAGCCTTTGCTGATGCGCCAGCAGGGCTTGCCATTCGGGGGTGTGGGTAATGTTCATGTTCTATCTGTCCTTGAGTATGTCTCTTGCCTCAGATTATAGGCCAGACAATTATGCATGCTTCGGGCATATTTATTGTTAAAATAAACATTAGAACTCATTTCATCAATATGGATGAGATGCGTTTGTATCATAACGTGGGCTGGCAAGGCGGACGAGGCCGTCAATAGCTTTGCCTATTGACAACGAGTTCAACGCAGTCCAGCGCACGTTATGATACAAACCCTTCGGGAACTGACGATTTGGGCGCTTTGCTGCGTTGCACCGCTTGCTAAGGCATAAGCCTTAGCTGCGCGTCACGCCTTGCATTGCATCCCAAATCGTCTTGTTCGCACTCACCCCTATTGATGAAATGAGTTCCAACTAATTCAAGTTTTTGCAGACAAAAACCTGAACTGGAATTATCGTAAACAGAAAAATAATGTAGCTCTGAATGTAGTTCTGAATGTATTTCTGATTATCAGGGGAAACAGATGGACATGCTAGACAGACAGGAAATAGGCATCTTTATCGTGGATGATAACGATATCAGTCGCTCCATGCTGCGGCATATCCTGCATAGTGAGGCGTTTAATGTCATCGGTGAGGCATCCAGCGGTGTGGCGGCGCTGGACTGGCTGGAAAAGACCATACCTGAAGTAGTGTGTCTGGATGTGATGATGCCTGACATCGGCGGTCTGGAAATTCTTGAACATATCAAGAAAATCTCACCCGACACCGTCGTCCTGATGGTCACCGGCAGCAATAATAAGGAAACTGTGGTCAAGGCCATCAAGGCCGGGGCTAATGGCTTTATCGTCAAACCATTTAATCCTGCGACCTTGCTGCAGTCCATGCATTATTCAGTAAGCAAATCCCACAAGCAATTAAAAAACCTGATAGATCGCAGGAAGGCCTGGCGTAACAGCGGGCTGTTATAAAGAGGGATAAAGCAGAACCAGGAAGGATCAAGCCTGGCGTGCACTCAACAAATTGGCCAAGGCGACGTAGGCTTCAACTGCGATGGTTTCTGGACGCAGTTGGGGATCAACTCCGCAAGCCAGCAAATCAGCTTCTGTCAGCAAGCCAGCCACGCAATTGCGTACCACCTTGCGTCTTTGTGAAAAGGCCTTGGTGACGACTTCTTCCAGCTTTTTGATATCGCAAGGCAGGGCACCCGGCTTGGGTATCATACGCACGATGGCTGACTCTACTCTTGGTGGTGGGTCAAATGCCTCGGGCGGCACAATGAACATTAACTCCATGTGGTAGCGCACTTGCAGCATGACCGACAGGCGGCCATAGGTTTTGCTGCCTGGCCCGGCGACCATGCGCTCGACCACTTCTTTTTGCAGCATGAAATGCTGGTCTTCTACCAGCGGCGCTATCTCGGCCAGATGAAACAACAAAGGACTGGAGATGTTATAGGGCAGGTTGCCCACCACGCGCAGCTTCTGGCCTTCAGGCGCGGGGATGCTGGCAAAATCAAATTGCAGGGCATCACCTTCGTGGATGATCAGTTTTTCTGGCGAAAAATTTTTCTTCAAGCGAGCGACCAGGTCACGGTCCAGCTCGACCACATGCAGTTGCGTCAGGCCATCCAGCAACTGCCGTGTCATGGCAGCCAGGCCAGGGCCAATTTCCACCATGGTTTGACCGGGACGCGGATTGATGACGCGCGTGATATTGCTCAAGACCAGTTCATCGGTCAGGAAATTCTGGCCAAAACGCTTGCGAGGGATATGTTTCATAGAGGATTTTACTTATTTTTTGCTTATTTTTTTGCTTACTTATTGCTTGTGTCACTACGTATTTTACTTGTCTTGCTTATTGACCATGCTGGCAGCAACACGCATCGCAACCAGCATGCTGCTGACATCTGCATAGCCAGTACCTTTGGCAGCCAGGTCCAGCGCCGTGCCATGATCAACTGAAGTACGTATCAACGGCAGGCCCAGGGTGATGTTCACACCCAAGCCAAAACTCGCATGCTTGAGCACAGGCAGACCCTGGTCATGGTACATCGCCAATATGCAGTCGGCCTGTTCCAGGTATTTTTGCTGGAACAAGGTATCGGCAGGATAAGGGCCACTGACTTGCATACCAGCTTCTTGCGCTTTTTTGATGACGGGCGTGATGACTTCAATTTCTTCCATGCCCAGATAACCATTTTCACCCGCATGCGGGTTCAGGCCAGCCACCAGGATACGCGGATTTTCTATGCCAAATTTGCTACGCAAATCGGCATGGATGATTTCTATAGTCTTCCACAGATCATCAAACTGTATGGCTGCGGCGACTTTGCTCAGTGGCAAGTGCGTGGTCGCAAGTGCCACCCGCAAAGCTTGTGGCAAATGTGCATTGGCTTCACTGGCGAGCATCATGACGACGCGGCCAGTATAGGTTTTCTCGGCGAAATATTCGGTATGGCCGCTAAAAGCGACACCGGCATCATTGATGGTGCTTTTTTGCAGCGGTGCCGTGACAACAGCCTCACACCATTTGCGTTGCACGCTTTCTATCGCTACATCCAGGGTCTGTAAAACGGCGCGGCCATTGCGCGGATCTAGCTGACCGGCAATGACAAAGGCATTCAAAGGGCAATCGATGATGGTCAGGCGTTCATTGCCAGAAGCAGGCAAGCCCTGATGACGCAAGGCTTGCAGCGACACCCCCATCATACTCATGGCGGGGTCCAGCTCGGCTGCCAGCATGGACAGATAGGCAGTGTCGCCTATCAATACCGAGCGGATTTCATGCCTTAATTGCCAGGCAGCCCGTATTGCAATTTCAGGCCCTATGCCAGCCGGTTCGCCTACGGTTACCGCGATGACCGGCAAACTGGGCTGTGGCATTATTTTTCTTCCAGGCGGAAATCAACGTAGGCACGGTCACGAATTTCGCGTAACCAGTCTTGCAAGGCCTCGTCTGATTTGCGTTCACGCACGGCCTGCCGGGCGGCGATACGTTGCCTGTCTTTTGACAATTCATCTGTCTTGCGCTCAGTTACCTGAATCAGATGTACGCCAAATTGCGTGGTCACTGGTTCGCTGAGCTGATTAATCGCCAGTTTGTCCATAGCTTGTTCAAACTCAGACAGAGTGGAACCAGGGAACAACCAGCCCAGATCGCCACCTTTAGGGGCAGAACCATCGGCAGAGTTAGCCTTGGCCAAGTCTTCAAAAGTGGCTTCCTTGGCTTCTATCTTGCGTTTGTATTCCAGCAATTTCTTGCGTGCTTCATCTGCAGTCACGATCTGGCTGACTTTGAGCAAAATATGGCGCACATGGCTTTGCTGCTCGGCCGCGGCGGCCTTGGTGTCATTGGCGGCACGCTTGCCATTTACTTTAACGATGTGGAAACCATTCGGGCTGCGCACGATGTCTGAAAATTCACCTACCTTGACCTTGCTGATGGCATCGACAAACAATTGCGGCAAACGATCTTGCTCACGCCAGCCTATATCGCCACCTTTTAATGCTTCAGAACTGTCTGAATAAGTCACGGCGGTCTTGGCAAAATCAGCACCTTCGCGCAATTTTTTCAAAACTTCTTCAGCGCGTGCACGGCGTGCTGCGATTTGCTCAGCAGAGGCTTTTTCAGGAATGCTGATGAGGATGTGCGCCAGATTCAATTCTTGTTTGGCTGCTGTCTTGTTGTTGGCTTCTGCTGCCAGGTAGTTGTCGATTTCAGTTTCAGATACTTGTATCTTGCTGTCTACTTCACGCTCGCGTATGCGCTGCATGAGGATATCGTCACGAATTTGCTCACGGAACTTCGCATACGGAGTACCTTCGCGTTCGATCTGGTTACGGAACTCAGGCAGAGACATTTTGTTTTGTTCAGCCAGGCGCAACATGGTGCGGTCCAGCATGACATCATCAACACGCATGCCATTTTCTTTGGCCAGTTGCATTTGTGCACGGTCAGTGATCATGCGTTCCAGCAATTGCTTTTGCAAAACAGCACGGTCTGGCAAGGGAGTACCCTGCTTTTTCAGTTGCATTTCTATTTCCAGTATGCGTGCATCCAGTTCCTGCCGGGTAATCACCTCGTCATTGACCACGACGACGATACTGTTGACTTTTTGCGCCTTGTTGCTTTGCGTCTTGGGGGCAACGATAGGGCTGAGTTTAACTTGAGACCATGCTGTAGAGCTGACGAGCAGGCCAGCAGACACTGCCAGTGCGGTGAGTAAGTTGCTAAGTAAGTTACTTTGTTTCATTTGCAATAAATGTCGCATATTGGTCCAAAATCCTGTTAAGCCATTCCCGTGAGAGCATCAAAGCGGGCAAAAGTTGCAATATACACGTTCGTTCCGGTTTCACAAACTGCGGATGACAAGGTGCTTATTGTGTGTTCATTGTGTGTTTATTATTACTACAGCCAATTATTTACCTTCAGCAACAAGCTAGCGTTCGCTGCCAGACTGGTAACCTGAAATATTTTTCCTCAAGGCATCGATGGGGTTAGCACCAAAACCCAGCCTGGCGAGACCATTCAACTCCAGTTGTATGGAAAAGCCAGATGTGTTGTTAACGCTGTTGGTTGCAAAGCGTTGTGCCAGGAAGCGCAAAGACCAGCAATCTGCCTTGTATTCAAAGCCCAGCAAGCCATCCACCATTTTTTTGTCCATCATGGAGTAATTGCTTCTGCCCACCATATACCAGCGGTCTGCCATCGGCCATTGGGCCGAGACATCGACCTGCTCCAGGCTATTGCGCTGATAACGGTACTCCAGGTTCAAGACTTTTTTCGGCGAGGGCTGCCAGTGTATGCCATAGTTGGCACGCACTGATTGCCTGTCAGTCTGGCTCAGTTGCAAAGCCATTTCGCCACTCAGGGTGGACGACAGTTTACCAGTTGCTGCCAGCAGCAAATCTGAGCGGCTGGGGCTGACAGTATTGTCGAGCGTGACTCTTTGCGTATTAAAATAAAAACGCTGACCGATGGCCAGTTTCAGGCTTTCATCGCCATTACCTTCAATAAAGCGCGAAATCAGGGCAGCGGTGATCTGGTTTGAATCGCCTATCCTGTCCTGACCGGTAAAGCGGTTTTCACTAAAAATCTGGGCGAAATTGAAATCGGCAACGGCGCTGTCAAAATTCGGCATGCGCGACTGATCGCGGTAAGGGGTATTCACATAAAACAGCCGGGGCTCAAGGGTCTGTGTCAATGCCTTGCCAAACATCTCGGTCTTACGTTCAAACACCAGGCCACTGTCAACTGAGAAAGTTGGCACTACGCGATGGAAATCAGATTCCTTGCCTGGTTCAGGATTAACCAGATGATAGTTGGTCGCATGGAAAGACACTTTAGGAATAACAAATCCGCCAGCCTGCACCAGAGGCAAAGAAATCTGGGGATTGAAAACTGCACGGTCACCACGCACCAGAGTCGGATGCCAGAAGCGCGTCAATATGCTATCCATGGACCAGTCCAGACCGGCAACATCATGCTGCTCTGCATGCAATTGCAATTGCGGCAGCCGGTCATACGGGCGTGCGATGGGTGCAGCCAAATCTTGCAAAACCTGATAGTTCGAGGTCCTGAGAGCCAGGCTCCAGAAAGAACCGTAATACGTCAAGTTAGCTTCACGCAATAACAAGCGCTGCGCTGTTTTGGTAATGGTGCGTGAAAAGTCGGTAGGATAATCATCATCAGAAGCTGAATTGATATTCCAGGACAATTCCAGTTGCGGCAATAATTTCTGTTGGTGTATGGATGCCACCGCATAGCGGTTGGTACCTGTCACACGGTCATTAAGCAAACCTTCAACACTGGTTTCACCTGCATAGGTTTCACCCAGGTAGCGCCCCTCCAAACCCAATTGCAGGCCACGCCTGGCAATCATTTTTGGGTAGATAGTCAAATCACGGTTGGGCGCAATATTAAAATAGTACGGCAAGGACATTTCAGGCCCGCCCTTGGACGAAGCACCAAGAATAGGCGGCAAAAAACCAGAGTGCCGTGCACCGGATAAAGGGAAGGTCAGCGAAGGCGTTGCCAAAATAGGCATGCCCAGGAAATACAGTACAGACTTGCCTGCCACACCTCTGTCCAGGCCGGTGTCCAGGCTCAGCGTATCAGATTGCAGATACCAGTCCGGGTTCAGACCTTCACAAGTGCTATAGGTGCCGCGCGTGATGATGGAGCGTTCTTCATCCTGAAAATCGATGCGTGCAGCATGACCCTGGGCATTATTGCGCAAGAGTTTATAGACAGGATTGGCGACATAACCGGAACTGGCATCGAGTTGCATGCGCAAGGCGTCACCGGTATAGCAGTCACCATAACGCGTCATACGTATCTTGCCGCTGGCCTCGACTTCATCTTCCAGGTTGCGGTACGTGGCTTCGTCTGCATTGATGCGGGTGCCGCCTTTGACGACTTCAACATCATGCTCAAACTTGATATAGCGCTCTGGCCTGCCGGTGAAATTTTCAGCGCGGATACTGACAGGTGCATTTTTGTCGTCCTGTTTTTGCTTTTCGCTCAGCTTTTCAAGCTGTTTTTCACTGGGCAAAACTTCTTTGGACGACTTGTCGCCAGACAGCACTTGCGGTTGTGAAGAAAGTTGCGCCGGTAGCTGATTTTGTAGCTGAGTTGCTGCCTGAGCTTCTTCCGGTTTGGAGGTAATCACGTTCTGGGCCATTGCCTGAGAAAAGTAGGCGGGCACCAAAACCGACACCAGAATTGCCGGGATAGTAGGAAACAACAGCGGTGAGTGAGATAATACGGGTTTCCTGCGCATGAATTCAGTGGTCAATAAGCGTTTTGCCAACAATGCTGGACGATGTCATACAGACAATATGCCAGAAATCAGTCGCCTATTATAGGTTAAATGCTGGCAAAACCACTTGAAGTATGCAGACAAACTAACTTCTATTAATATTTATACATGCCTTCTACCGCAATCCCAGGGAATTCTGCAGCATCTGCAGCGATCTCCCCCGAAAAAGAACAACGCAAGCAAGCGCTGCAAACCTGGCTTGCCGGCGTAAATGGACATGCCATGAAGCTGACCAGCATGCGTGCAGCATCTGCCGATGCCAGTTTTCGCCAATATTATAGAATTGATACCGAAGATGGTCACAGCCTGATCGCCGTTGATGCACCACCAGTGACAGAGAATAGCGCGGCCTTTATCAAGATGGCGAATCTCTTGAAAAGTATCAATCTGACTGTACCCGAAGTACTGGCACACGATCTTGAGCAAGGTTTCATGCTGGTCACTGATATGGGCATGCATACTTATGGCCAGGTCTTGAACAGCGATAATGCGCACAAGCTGTATCTGGATGCCATCGACAGCCTGATCCTGTTTCAGGCACAAAGTCAGGCGGATGTCTTGCCGGAATACGACAGACCATTCCTGCTGCGTGAATTGAATATTTTCAAGGAATGGTATCTAGGCAAACATCTGGGTGTAACACTCACCGATGCGCAAAATGCCACGCTGGATAAAGTCTTTGATCATTTGCTGGCAAGCGCGCTGGCGCAGCCGCAAGTGTATGTGCACCGCGACTATCACTCACGCAACCTGATGTGGATGGACAAGGGCAACCCCGGCATTATCGATTTCCAGGATGCCGTGTATGGCCCCATCACTTACGACCTGGTGTCCTTGTTGCGCGACGCCTATGTACAATGGGATGAAGAAATCGTGCTTGACTGGGCCATACGTTACTGGGAAAAAGCCAGGCGTGCAGGTTTGCCGGTAGCACCGGACATTGACAGTTTTTATCGTGATTTTGAATGGATGGGCTTGCAGCGCCATTTGAAAATCCTCGGCATCTTCGCCCGCCTGTCGCACCGCGATGGCAAGCACCATTACATAGGCGATATCCCTACCGTCATGGAATATGTACGCAAGACCTCGAATCGCTACAAGGAACTGATCCCTCTCTTACGCCTGCTGGATGAGCTGCAAGACAATGCGCCGCAAGTTGGCTACACCTTCTAAGGCCAAGCCATGAAAGCCATGTTACTTGCCGCCGGGCGCGGCGAACGTATGCGCCCATTGACTGATGCCTGCCCCAAGCCCTTGCTGAAAGTGCGTGGCAGGCCGCTGATAGTCTGGCATATCCTGAACCTGGTGAAAGCCGGGATCACCGAGATGGTCATCAATCATGCCCATCTGGGTCACATGATAGAAGATGCTCTCGGTGACGGTTCACGCTTTGGGGCGAAGATACAATACTCAGCCGAAGAGCAGGCGCTGGAAACTGCAGGCGGCATTGCCCAGGCCCTGCATTTGCTTGGCGATGATCCCTTTATCGTGGTGTCCGGCGATATCTACATCCCCCACTTCAATTTTGCCGAATGCCTGAATACCCTGGAAGAAAAAGATCCCTGGGGTAATCCGCACAAAGAAGATGAGCGTGATATTGCCTGGCTGTATATGGTGAAAAACCCCAGCTTCCACCCGACTGGTGATTTTGCCCTGACACTGATGGGCTTGTCGAACGAAGGTACGCCAAGACTTACCTTTGGCAACATCGGCGTGTATCGCCCTGAAATGTTTGCTTCGATACGCCCGGGTGACCATGCCAAACTAGGGCCCCTGCTGCGCGAATACATAGATGCAGGCCGCATCGGTGGCGAGCTGTATCGTGGCGAATGGCATAATCTGGGTACACCGGATCAACTTGAAGCGCTGAACGCACCATTGAATTTCAACAAAGGCTAAGGACAAGCATGAGCATCACTACCAAGTTTGCTGCCTACTCCGCACGTCGCCAGCAACTCATGTCGCAAATGCAGGCACAAGGTGGTGGTGTAGCGGTGATACCGACGGCACGTGAATGGATACGCAATAGCGATAATCACTTCCCTTTCCGCCACGATAGTCATTTTTATTATTTGTCCGGTTTCACTGAGCCGGAAGCGGTTGTCGTGCTGGTCGCCACTGCAGAAAAACAGCAGTCGATTTTATTTTGCCGCGAAAAAAATCCTGAGCGTGAAATCTGGGATGGCTTTCGTTTTGGGCCAGAAGCAGCCGCCAAGGAATTTACTTTCGATGTAGCTTACCCCATCGCCAGCCTGGCAGAAAAATTGCCTGAACTATTGAGTGATACTCGCACACTGTTTTACAGCACCGCGCAGGAACCGCACATCGACAGCCAGGTGCAACAAAGCCTGCAAGCCGTGCGCGACAAGAGCCGCAGCGGCATCAAGGCACCTGGCATTACTGTTGACGTACGTGAGCTGATTGATGAAATGCGCCTGTTCAAGGATGAGACAGAAATCACACTGATGCAGCGTGCAGCCAGCATTTCTGCCGAAGCACATGCACGCGCCATGCGCAGTACCAGACCTGGTAAATTTGAATATGAACTGGAAGCGGAATTATTGTATGAATTCCGCCGCAATGGTGCGCAGGCACCAGCTTATGGTTCCATCGTCGCCACTGGTGCCAATACCTGCATCTTGCATTACCAGAGCAATCAGGCGCAGATCAAGGAGGGTGATCTGGTCTTGATTGATGCCGGTTGCGAATTCGATAGCTATGCATCCGACATTACCCGCACTTTCCCCGCCAATGGCAAGTTCAGTCCTGCACAAAAACGCCTGTATGAAATCGTACTGGCATCGCAGCAGGCAGCACTGGAATATGCCCGCCCTGGCTCACAATACATGGATGGCCACAACGCAGCAGTACGTGTGCTGACCCAGGGCATGCTTGATACTGGCCTGCTGGATAAAAACAAAGTCGGTAGTCTTGACGATGCAATAGCGAGCGCGGCCTTCCGCCAGTTTTACATGCATGGTACTGGTCACTGGCTGGGGCTGGATGTGCATGACGTCGGTGATTACCGCACAACAGAAAAAACCGCAGAAAAAACTGAAGAAAAAACTGCAGATACCAGGCCTTATCGTAAATTACAGCCTGGCATGGTCATCACCATAGAACCCGGCATCTATGTGCGGCCTGCAGAAGGTGTGCCGCAAGAATATTGGAACATAGGCATACGCATAGAAGACGATATCCTGGTCACAGCCGGTGGCCATTTGAATTTAAGCCGTGACACACCAAAAACAGTGGCAGAGATTGAAGCCGAAATGCGTACGCGCTGAAGGTGCCAAATTAAATGACTCATACCATCAATGACGTCGATGTCGCGATCTGTGGCGCAGGCCCGGTAGGCCAGGCTCTGGCCCTGCTGCTCCAGCAACAGGGTTATGCGGCTGAGCGCATTGCCCTGTTTGATGCGAAGACAGCTGAACAGACAGAACAGGATGCACGCTCCATCGCCATTTCCTATGGCAGCAGGCAAATCCTGCAAGCAGCCGGAGCATGGCCAGTCAAGGCAACCGCCATTCATGAAATCCATGTCTCACGCCGTGGTCATTTTGGCCGCAGTCTGATGCGTGCGACAGATTACGCAGTACCTGAGTTAGGCTATGTCGCACGCTATGGCGATATCATACGGCCACTGCAAGCAGCGATAGACCGCAACGGCATACGCATACAGAGGCCGCTGAGTGTCAGCAATATCGAAGAGGCTGCGGACCACGTGCGTCTGACATTATGCAAAGCAGGCACTGAAGAAATCAGTCATGTCAGCGCCAGCATCGTCATACAGGCCGAAGGTGGTACTTTTGGCGACCAGGAACAGCGCAGCCAGCGTCATGATTACCGGCAAACCGCCATCATCGCCCATGTAAATACCGATGCCCAAATCGCCGGACGCGCCTTTGAACGATTCACCGAACAAGGGCCGCTGGCCCTGTTACCGCAAGAAGATGGCTACGCCCTGGTCTGGTGTGTACGTCCTGAGCAGGCAGAACATTTGCTGGCACTGGATGAGCAGCGTTTCAAACTAGCCCTGCAAACTGCCTTTGGTCATCGTCTCGGCAACTTCATCAAGACCTCGGCGCGTGTATCTTATCCCTTGGGTCTGAATGCACAGGCGCATGCGACAGCACGCACAGTCGCTATTGGCAATGCCGCGCAAACCCTGCATCCGGTAGCAGGACAAGGTTTGAACCTTGGCTTGCGGGACAGTATGGTATTGGCACGTGCACTGACGCGGCACTTGCATGACGCGACCAGTAACGATCCAGCCGCCGCCTTGCAGGCTTATCTGGCCGAACGCCAGGCCGACAGAAAGCTGACCATACGCATCACCGATAGCATGGCACGTGTATTTGCCAGCAGCCCTGATGGCTCATTCAGCCAGACCTTGCTGGGCTTGGGCTTGGGTGCACTGGATATGGTTAAACCGGCAAAACGCATGCTGGCAGAACAGATGATGTTTGGCTGGCGCTGAAGCCGTACGGCTAATCGTAGAATGTCCCTATGGCCAGCGGCTTGCTGGCCGCGATGATTTTCCCCAGTGCTGGCCAGTCAGAAAACTTGTAGAGAGCTACCCTGTACTTGCCCATGGAGTCATCTTCAAATGGCGTGGTCTCGCTCACTGGCAAGTCATGCGATAGCTGTGCGCCATCCCTGAAGCTGATGGCGCTTTTGCTATTATTTTTGCTGTCATTCTTGCTATCACTGAGTGCATAGACAAATTTGATGCCTGCACACTTCTTGCCTATCAGTCTGATGCGATAACCCGATTCGCGCTGGGCGCTGATCAATTGCTCGCAGGCAGTGCGCAGTTCTGCAACATCGTAAATATCATCTTCGCGCTCCTTGATGGAATAACGCCCGCTGAAGTAAAACTGGCCTTGTGGACGATTCAGACGCAAGACTGCATCTTCATCATAAGCTTGTTTCAACATGGGCAGGCTGACGCGGCCCATGGCATCGACAGCGATATCCAGCCTGGTTTTTTCCCCACTCAGTTGAAGCCGCAAGCCAGCCAGTGGTGCATCCCTGGTATTTGGCATGGGACGCAGTTGCATATGTGCCTGTATCAAAGGCCGGTCGTGTGTATAAGTCGCAAAGAAATTATAGGCCTTGTAGGCATGGCGGTAACTGCCCCACTCTGCATTACGTAATGCAGCTATTTCTACTTGCTGAACTTCTTCAGCGATGATCTGGCCAGGGATTGAGGCAAGGAGTAACAACAGGCAGTACTTCATGAAAGGGCAAGCAGAGCAGCACTGGGGCCAAAGCATGCATTCTAGAGCATCCCGATTCAATTAAGTCAGGCCTGAAAGGGAATTTTCAAACCATGACTTCTGGCACTCCCCATGACATATCGCTTAGCGTAAAATTGCGCCGCGCACCCATATTCCCTGGCAAGCTCATTCAGTCGCTGTTGATCACAAGGCCCTCATTGAAGAAAATCATACTCAGGTTTGCCCGCCATCGCGCCGTCATTGCGGGGATAGCATTGAGCCTTTTCATTGCAGGACTGGAAAGCCTGCTATTGTGGCTACGCGGTGCACAGGCCGACGATATGCACAGTCTGCTTGGGCAAACCGTGATCTGGATAGCGACGCAATTTACCCCAGCCCCCAGTATAACCAGGGCGGGATCAGACAGAAGTGAGCTGATTTATTCTTTGTTTTTCTACAGCTACACGCTATTCAGCCTGGGGTTTACCACCTTGCTTTGGTTACGCACCCGCTACGTCCATCTCCTGGCTGTAAATAAGCCTGCTACGGCCAGGGATACGATATTGCTGATATTGCAGCTGGGTATAGGACTGGCTGTCAATTCCGCTTTTTTATATATAATCGCCGCCGAACTGGCTTTTATCTACCCGCTCAGGAAGAGCTTGCTGTGGCTACTTGCGCAGATGCTGCTACATGCCGGCATTGCCATCTGGTCTGCCGCTGCTGTCATAGGTACAGATGCAAATATGCGTATCTTCCTGCTGTATCAGGGCGCTGAACTAGTGTTGCAAATCATGGTGTTTGCCGCCTGCCATGTGAGTATACTGGAGCGACGCGGCCGTTTGCAACTGGCCAAAGCCAATGCGGAATTACTGGCAACGCAATCCTTGCTGACAGAAACCGTGCGCGTCTCTGAACGCATGCGCATAGCGCGTGATTTGCACGATATTGTCGGCCATCACCTGACCGCCCTGAACCTGCATCTGAACCTGGCCTTGCGACAAACAGAAGAAGCCAGGCTGGAGTCACTGAACCTGTCTTCAGAGCTGGCTGGCAGTTTGCTGGCAGAAGTCAGGGATATCGTTGGCAAAGAAAGGCGTCAACAAGACATTGATTTGCGCCATGCACTGGAAAGCTTGTGCGCCGGTATCCCGCAGCCAAAGATACAACTGAGTTTTACTGGTGCAATCAAGCTGCACACGCCTGCCAGCGCCCATACCTTATTTTGCTGCATACAAGAAGCTATCAGCAATACCATGCGTCATTCGCTGGCCACCCACATGCGCATAGATTTCACGTCTAACGAAAGCGGGAAAACAATACAAGTCCTGATACATGACAATGGCAAAGGCTGCCAGCAATTAAAAGAAGGCAATGGCTTGCAGGGCATGCGTGAAAGAATTGCAGAACTTGGCGGCAGCTTGCTCGCCATGAATCACCCTGAAGCTGGCTTCATACTGAAGATCAATATACATGATGAAAGGACGCTGGCATGATCAAAGTGGTTCTGGTCGATGACCAGATGCTGGTAAGAAGCGGCATACGTGGCTTGCTTAATCTGACCGACGACATACGCGTCGTCGCCGAAGCTGCCAATGGAGCAGAAGCTGTTTCCATCATCAGGCAAGCACAGCCCGATGTACTTTTGCTTGACGTGCGCATGCCTGTATGTACGGGCATAGAATTATTGCAAACCCATAATGACTTACCCCCAACCATACTATTGACGACTTTCGACGATGACGATGTCTTGTTTGCTGGCATGCGCGCTGGTGCCAAGGGATTTTTACTCAAGGATATTTCGCCGGAAAGACTGGCCGAAGGCATACGCCGGGTTGCGACGGGTGCCACCTTGTTCCGCCCTGCATTGACGGAGCGTAACCGTGCCTCCTACGAAAACCCAGGCACCGCAAAAGCAAGTGAAGACAAGCGCATACGTGACAGTCTGACAGACCGTGAAATAGAAACCCTGGCTCTGATGGCAGCAGGTTTGAATAACCATGAAATTGCGACAGCGATGGGCCTGGGAGAGGGCACCGTCAAAAACCATGTCTCCAGTATCTTGTCCAAATTAGCTGTACGTGATCGTATGCGCGCCGCCTTGCGTGGTATAGAACTGGGCTGTATTTGATATGAGCAAGAAAAAAGCCTTGCTGCTATTTTGCAGCATTTCCTGTCACATGGTGCATGCACAAACACCTGACACAATGATGCCCGACGGTTCTACCGACATAGACCTGGGAGTAGCAGCACTTATCGCCCCCGGCTATGAAGGAAGTAACAAACAAAAATTCTATCTGCTGCCCTTTGCTTCGGTGGTGTGGAGTAATGGCGTTTTTCTCGCGCCTGGAGAAATTGGCCTGCGCCTGCCCTCAGCACAACATCTGCAATATGGTCCTTTGCTGAGCTATGAACTGCAGACAAAGGGCGCAAACCGCAATGCGTCTTCATCGCTGGCATTTACACCAGGTGCTTACTTTAATTATCGTCTAGACCATCGCCTGGGCTTACGCTCGCGCCTGGACTATGGCGCTGGTACACAACATCAGGGCATACGCCTGAATCTGGCAAGCTGGTTCAGCATGCCTTTGGCCCCGCATCAAAGCCTGTCTGCAGAAGTGGGCCTGACTCTGGCGAATCAGCGTTATATGCAATCCTATTTTGGCATCAGCCCCGAACAAACACTGAGTAGTGGCTTGCCTGCATATGCAGCCAAAGCAGGCATCAAGAATACCTATCTGCAAGTGGGCTGGAATGTGGAATTGAGTCCGAAATATGATTTCTCCACACGTCTTGGCATCAATCGATTATGGGGCAGTGCCGCCAGCAGCCCACTAACAACGAAGACGGATACCGTCAGCTTGCTGACCTCATTGACTTATCACTATTGAGCTGTGAGTGTCTGCTTGTTTCTTCGTGTCTTATTTCGTTGCAGGACATGGTTCTGCAACGAAATCCTGGTGTCATGTTTAGCGATTAAAACCGGTATTGGATACCAGCCGAAAAGCCATCCATCTTGAAACTCACGTTCTTTTCCTGAGAGACACCAAAACGCTCCAGTTCCAGCGTCAAGGCAAGATTTTTGGTGAGCTGATAAGCAGTTCCTACAGCGACATACAAATCCGCCTTGTCAGTGGAAGTACTCAGTGCACGCAACTCTTTCGCACCAGCAAAGTGACTATTAATGTGGGTGGCACCCAGTTTGCCAAACAGGGACCAGTCTTCGGCCAGAGAAATGCTGCCTTTGACTGCGGCATACCAGGCATCGGCACGACTAGTCAATGTAGAACCTGATCCAGGTATAGGATCTACCGTGCTTCTGCCAAAATTCTTATAGCCCAGCTCCACGCCCAGATTCTGGTTAGCATCATAGCCAACAAAAACCTTCAGGGGTATCGCCTTGTCTTTGCTCTTGAAATCATATTGCTTGCCAGCGTCAGTAAAACTAAGACTGCTGGAATAGCTATTGCTGATGGCGGCACCGACATAGACATCCTGAGCATGACTGGCATTGCTCAAGGTAGCTGCAAAAACCAGAGATAAGAAGAAAATACGTTTCATTATTGAGTCCTCTAAGATGAAAGAAAGATTTTTGCCGCGCTGGCGAAAATCCTTCCCGCCAGATTGCAAAAACCAGGCTAGCTTAGGGGATGGAATCCGAGATCAACAGTGCCAGAAGTCATGGTTGGACTGGCTGCTGTGAAATTTGAAATTTGAAATTTTGATCTGCCCGGTATTGTTGGGCGTTTGAATGGGCAAGTCACCCATCAAACTGATGGATGACTTGCCCTTCTGGTAAAGCATCAGATATGAGAGGAATATCAGTTTCTGATTTCCAAAGCGCGATTCAAACTCAGCGCCGCTATCGAACAGGCTGCGCCGGACAGCAGGTACAGGCTGACATATTCCAGCCCGAAATGTGAAGACAAGCCCAGCGCCACCAGAGGGGCGAAACCTGCCCCCACCAGCCATGCCAGATCAGATGTCAATGCTGCTCCAGTGTAACGGTATTTTGGCGCAAAATTAGAGGTCACAGCACCCGATGCCTGTCCGTAAGACAAACCCAATACAGCAAAACCCAACAGAATAAAGAGATCCTGTCCAAATTCGCTGCCACCCAGCAAGGCTGGGACGAAACCACTGAGCACAGCTATCATCAGCGCCAGCGCAAATAACATTTTACGGCGACCAATACGGTCGGCGATCACACCAGAAATAATGATCCCCAGGATCATGAAGACGGCACCAAACATTTGTATTTCCAGGAATTCGCTCAGCGAACGTTTGGAATACAACGTGATCCATGACAATGGGAACACAGTAACAAGATGGAACAGTGCATAGCTGGCCAAAGCAGCCAAAGCACCAATCAGTAAGTTACGGCCTTGTGAACGGGTCATCTCGACAATATTGGTGGGCTCCAGTTCGCGTTCATCCAGCAAATGCTTGTATTCATTGGTAGAAACCAGGCGCAAGCGGGCAAACAAGGCAACCACGTTGATCGCAAACGCGACATAGAAAGGATAACGCCATCCCCATTCCAAAAAGTCTTCAGTCGACAGATTGGCGAGCATGTAGGCAAATAAACCCGCAGCGATCATGAAGCCTACTGGTGCACCCAATTGTCCCAGCATGGCATACCAGCCACGCTTGTTTTCCGGTGCATTTAAAGCCAGCAAGGAAGGCAAACCATCCCAGGAGCCACCCAGCGCAACACCCTGCCCTATACGCAGCAAGGACAGCAAGACGATGGAAGTTGCACCCAGATGTGAGTAGGTCGGCAGAAACGCAATGCCGGCAGTAGATACCCCCAGCAAAACCAGGGCAATAGTGAGCTTGGCTTCACGTCCCAGTCGCTTCTGGATTTCCATAAAGGTCACTGTGCCAAACGGACGTGCCAAAAATGCAAATGAGAAGATGACGAAGGCATAGAGAGTGCCCTCTAGTCTTTGTTCAAATGGAAAAAAGACCTGGGGGAAAACCAGCACGGAGGCCAGTGCATAAACAAAGAAGTCAAAGTATTCCGATGCCCTGCCGATGACGACGCCAATGGCGATTTCACCGGGAGCAATCGAGGAATGATCCGAATGATTGTCTTTGACATTCCTGCTTTCAGAAACTGCAATATAGCTGGAAGACAGTTTATTTTCGTTGGTGCTGATGCTAGCCATGATGTTACCTCAAATCTTATCTCTAATAGTATTGCAAATCGTCTCTGGAATTGCTGGCAGGTCCTTGAGCGCCCTTCATTTTCTGATGCTTATTTGAAAACTAGGACAAAACGTCCAATCGCCAAGGCCTTTTTGTAAAGGTACATTAGCACAAATTTCTATAATCATTGACCTATCTCAATATGATTCCCTTATTTGCACGACGCGGATTTGCTGTTTTTTCTGCAATTTTGTTGACGGCTTGCAACACGGTGGTGATGAATCCATCAGGTGATATAGCCTCTCAACAAAGCCATTTGATATGGGTATCTACACTGCTGATGTTGTTGATCATCGTGCCAGTGATCTTTCTGACCATTCTGTTTGCCTGGCGTTACAGACAAAATAACACTTCAGCAAAGTACGAACCTGACTGGGATCATTCCACCCAGCTTGAACTCGTTATCTGGGGTGCGCCGCTGCTGATTATCATTGCCCTGGGCCTGATCACCTGGATCAGCACG
>JAZJXP010000030.1:0-13421 GCA_040390835.1 Pseudomonadota bacterium | reverse complement strand
GACCCTTATCGCAAATTGTCGCGCCTGGATGAAAATCGCCCTCTTCCTGCTGATGCAAAGGTATTGAACGTTGAAGTTGTAGCACTGGACTGGAAATGGCTGTTCATTTACCCGGACCTTGGCATTGCCACAGTCAATGAGCTTGCAGCACCAGTGGACGTACCTGTGCGCTTCAAGATTACCGCATCCACTGTCATGAATTCCTTCTTTATTCCTGCACTGGCTGGCCAGATCTATGCCATGCCGGGCATGCAAACGACGCTCAATGCAGTGATTAACAAGCCTGGTGAATTTGATGGCTTTTCGGCAAACTATAGTGGCGCAGGTTTCTCTGACATGCGCTTCAAGTTTCATGGGATGAGTGCGCAGAATTTTGATTCGTGGGTGCAAGCGACAAAAGCAAAAGCGCAGACACTGGACAGGACGACTTATCTGCAGCTGGAAAAACCGAGCGAGCGCGAACCGGTACGTCACTACGCCAATGTCGATGCAGATTTGTATCATGCCATCCTGAATCGTTGTGTCAGTGCTGGTGAAGTGTGCATGGACAAAATGATGATGAGTGATGCCAAAGCAAATGCCAAGGCCTATGCCGCATCTGATGCAAAAATGGATTTCAGCAATTTATTCACGCAACGCCTGGAACAAGACAACGTAGCACGCGAAGCAAGATTGTCCGCCTATATCGATGCTGACATTTGCAAGGCATCTCCCCTTATCATCGGAACCAAATGATGCAAGACCATCTCGATTTGACGAAGCTCATCTTCGGTCGTCTCTCCTGGGACGCGATTCCCTTTCATGAACCTATCCTGCTGGCGACCTTTGCCGCTGTTGCTATCGGTGGTGTCGCAGTTCTTGCGGCAATGACGTATTTCCGGGTATGGGGCATGTTGTGGCGCGACTGGTTCACCAGTATCGATCACAAAAAAATCGGCATCATGTATGTGATTTTTGCCTTGGTGATGCTGCTGCGCGGCTTTGCTGATGCCCTCATGATGCGGCTGCAGCAAGCACTGGCATTTGGTGATTCTGCAGGTTTCTTGCCGCCACATCACTATGACCAGATTTTTACCGCGCATGGCGTGATCATGATCTTTTTCGTGGCTATGCCCCTGGTAACGGGTTTGATGAACTACGTAGTACCGCTGCAAATCGGTGCGCGCGACGTGGCTTTTCCTTTCCTGAATAATTTTAGTTTCTGGATGACAGCCTTTGGCGGCGGTCTGGTGATGGTGTCGCTGTTCGTGGGCGAATTCGCCCGCACTGGTTGGCTGGCATATCCACCTCTGTCTGGCATCATGGCCAGCCCGGATGTAGGGGTTGACTACTATATCTGGTCATTGCAGATCGCTGGCGTCGGGACTTTGCTGTCGGGGATTAATCTGATAGCAACCATCATTAAAATGCGTGCGCCTGGTATGACGATGATGAAGATGCCGGTGTTCACCTGGACTGCGCTGTGCACCAATGTATTGATCGTTGCGGCTTTCCCTGTCCTTACCGCAGTATTGGGCATGTTGTCACTTGACCGTATGGTAGGCACCCATTTCTTCACTAACGACCTGGGCGGAAACGCCATGATGTATGTGAACCTGATCTGGATCTGGGGTCACCCTGAAGTCTATATTCTGGTCTTGCCGGCGTTTGGTATTTTTTCTGAAATCGTATCGACATTCTGTAGCAAGCGTTTGTTTGGTTATACCTCCATGGTGTATGCGACTGTGGTGATCACGATCCTGTCTTACCTGGTATGGCTGCATCACTTCTTCACCATGGGATCTGGCGCCAGTGTCAATTCCTTCTTTGGCATCACGACCATGATTATCTCCATTCCAACCGGAGCGAAGATATTCAACTGGTTGTTCACCATGTACCGTGGCCGTATCCGTTTTGAATTGCCTATGTTGTGGACCATAGGTTTCATGATCACTTTCGTTATCGGTGGCATGACAGGTGTCTTGCTGGCGGTACCACCTGCTGATTTCGTTTTGCACAATAGCCTGTTCCTGATTGCCCACTTCCATAACGTCATTATTGGTGGCGTACTGTTCGGCATGTTCGCTGGCATTAACTACTGGTTCCCCAAAGCCTTTGGCTACAAACTTGATGACTTCTGGGGCAAATGCTGCTTCTGGTTCTGGACCATCGGTTTCTATTTCGCCTTCATGCCTTTGTACGTACTTGGCCTGATGGGTATCACAAGGCGTTTGAGCCATTTTGAAGATCCATCCTTGCAAATCTGGTTCCAGGTCGCTGCTTTCGGTGCCGTCCTGATTGCCATTGGTATCGCATCCTTCATCATCCAGTTATATGTCAGCTATAAGCGTCGTGCATCGCTGCGTGACTTTACCGGTGACCCCTGGGGTGGCCGCACGCTGGAATGGTCAACCTCATCACCACCTGCTCCTTATAACTTTGCCTTCACACCAAAAGTGTATGACAACGATGCCTGGGCTGATATGAAGAGTAATCAATACAACAGGCCAACGGATGGTTTTGTTCCTATCCACATGCCGAAGAATACTGGCGCAGGTTTCATCATTGCCTTGCTGAGCGCGGTATGTGGTTTTGCCCTGATCTGGCAAATGTGGTTGCTGGCTGGCCTGGGCTTTGTAGCCATGATGGCGGCGATCATCGTCCATACCTTTAATTACAAGCGCGACTACTATATTCCTGTTGCCGATGTCATCCGTACTGAAGATGAACGTACTCGCCTGCTAGGTGCCAGCTATGTCTGATATTACGACTTTCCCAAATGAGGGTACGAACTTGAATACCAGCGATACCAGTGCAGCTTCTCAAGCTGCCAGACATGCCAGCAGCGATTTTTATGTCAAGGAACATCATCCGGAAAACGGCACCCTGCTCGGTTTCTGGATGTACCTGATGAGCGATTGCCTGATCTTCGCCTGCCTGTTTGCAACCTATGCCGTACTTGGCCGTAATTATTCCGGCGGCCCTACAGGCGCAGAATTGTTCGACCTGCCACTCGTCGCCGTCAATACCTCACTGCTGTTGCTGTCCTCTATCACCTATGGCTTTGCCATGCTGGAAATGCAGCGCAAACGCGTTAAAGCCACCTTGATCTGGCTTGCAGTTACCGGTTTGCTGGGTGCCGGTTTTATCAGCCTTGAACTGTATGAATTTGTGCATCTGATACACGAAGGTGCTGGCCCACAACGTAGCGGCTTCTTGACATCATTCTTTGCACTGGTTGGTACGCACGGCTTACACGTGACTTTCGGTATTGTCTGGCTGATTACCCTGATGTTCCAGATAGGCCGTCATGGCCTGACGCCAGAGAATGGCAGACGGCTGATGTGCCTGTCGATGTTCTGGCATTTCCTGGACGTGATCTGGATCGGTGTATTTACCTTTGTTTATTTGATGGGAGTCTTGCCATGAGCGTACACCAAGAACACATGGCGCATGATCATGACCATCATCATGATGATCACCACGGCCATACGCACGCCAACCACGGCAGCCTGAAAGAGTACACCACCGGATTTATCCTGGCTGTGATCCTGACCGCTATCCCCTTCTGGCTGGTCATGGGGAAAGTCTTGAACAAGTCGAGTACCACAGGCCTGGTGCTGCTGGCATTTGCAGCGGTGCAGATCGTGGTGCACATGGTGTATTTCCTGCACATGAATAGCAAATCCGAGGGTGGCTGGTCTATGCTGGCGCTGCTGTTCACCGGTATGCTGGTATTTATCATGATGAGCGGATCGCTCTGGGTGATGTACCACCTGAATCACAATATGATGCCCGCCATGATGCATGAAACAGAAACAAAACCAGAATCGATTAAAGGCGAGCTCATGCCCATGTCAAAGCCAGAAGCACAATCGATACCGGCAACAACACCGACACCTGGTCCGGCATCCAGTCCGGCAGTGGACAACATGAAGCCTATGCCATCCACGCAATGAATGCGCCTAAACCAGGGATGACAGGTAAAGAGGCTGATCTGGCATTTAAGTCAGGTCAGCCCGAGCATCTTGCCCGCCAATCCAATTTATTCAGGCTGGGCTTCACAGCCTGCATGTTTACTATTTTTGCAGGCTTCATTTCACTTGGCACCTGGCAAATCATCAGGCTTCAATGGAAGCTTGATCTGATCACACGGGTTGAACAGCGCGTACACTCAGCGCCAGTGCCTCTTCCCGATTTTTCGTTATGGCCGCAAGTCAATGCAAGCGCGGATGAGTACCACCACGTGCAGCTTAGCGGCGTTTTTCTATATGAGAAAACAGTACTGGTCCTGGCCTCGACTGAATTGGGTGGAGGCTTTTGGGTCATGACACCTATGATGACAGCAGATCACGCCATGGTCCTGGTCAACCGTGGTTTTATCCCGGAAAAAATGGCTGCGTCATATAGAACATCATCAACAAAAGATCAGGTTGACACTTCTAATAACAGCGCCATTCATGTCAGTGGGCTATTGCGCATGACTGAACCGGGCGGAGGATTTTTGAGGAAGAATGATCCTGCCGGTAATCGCTGGTATTCGCGCGATGTGCATGCCATTGCGGCTGCAACTGGCTTGACCAGGCCCGCCCCTTTCTTTATCGATGCAGATGCTAACCCCACAACCAATAAACACTATGCGCAGCAAAATGACGGCTCAGTAAACTATCCCGTTGCAGGCCTGACCGTGATTCATTTTCACAACAGCCATTTAATTTATGCCGTAGTCTGGTTCTTGTTGGCAACCATGACGGCAGCAGCCTGGGTGTATGTGTTCCGGGATAGAAAAAATGTCAGTGGCGCCAGCACGGGGAACCCAGCATAAACCAGACTGGAATTGCAAATTTAATATACCGTCCATGATCTGTTAGCATGCACTAAAAAGGCACAATAACGGGACATGGCAAGCATGATAAAAAAAGTACTTCCTTATAGTATCGGGCAAGGATTAGTGACTAAAACTGCAACTGGAACACGCTCAAAACAGTCCGCCATTGCGATAGCGTACGAAAACTCGGCTGGCCACAAGAATATGCTGCAGCTTATTCAGTTGCGCTGGCTTGCTGTGTTTGGTCAGTTATCAACGATTTTGATCGTAATGTTTGGCTTTGGCATACATTTGCCTATAGTCAAAATGCTGGTTGTACTGATCTGCCTGATCGGTTTTAACATTGCCAGCCATTTGCGCTGGCATGAGCGCGTGTATGTGACCAATGGCGAACTTGTTTTTGCCTTGCTGATCGATGTATTCAGCCTGACGGCACAGTTGTATTTTGGCGGGGGTACCTCAAACCCCTTTGCTTTTCTGTATCTGCTGCAAGTAATTTTAAGCGCTGTCTTGCTGGAAGCCTGGTCTACCTGGATCATCGTCGTTATCACCAGTGCCTGCCTGGCCGGACTATCACTGTTTTCTGAGCCTTTGCCTCTGCCCCCAAGTGAAGCCGGTGGACTGTCGCGCTTGTATGTAGCTGGTTTCATTATTTGCTTCATGCTCAATGCTGCCCTGCTGGTTTTCTTTATCACCCGCATAGGCCGCAACCTGCATGCGCGGGATGTCCAGCTGGCTGATCTGCACCAGCGCGCAGTGGAGGAAGATCATATCGTGCGCATGGGTCTGCTTGCCTCTGGCGCAGCGCATGAATTGGGTACGCCACTGGCGACGCTCTCGGTCATCCTGGGTGACTGGCGACGTATGCCGGAGTTCAAAAAAAACCCCGAGTTGCTGGAAGAAATCAGCGAAATGGAAACGCAGTTACAACGCTGTAAAAGTATAGTCAGTGGCATTCTGCTGTCTGCCGGAGAAGCGCGTGGCGAATCTGCGGTCAAAACGACGATCAATACTTTTTTAAATGATCTCACCAAAGAATTTACATCGACCCGGACCATAGTCTCATTTGGTTTCGATAATCAGATCAAGGAAGATATTCCCATCGTCTTTGATACCGCCCTCAAACAAATGGTCTGTAACGTGCTCGATAATGCCCTGGAAGCTTCCCCGGACTGGCTGCGCCTGGAAGCCAGGCGTCATGACGATTCATTGATATTTACCGTAGTCGATCATGGGTATGGTTTTGACCCCGTCATCCTGTCACGCATAGGAGAACCGTATCAATCCACCAAAGGCCGCCCCGGCAGCGGCCTGGGATTATTTTTTGTCGTCAACGTGGCACGCAAACTAGGTGGTCATGTCACAGCATCCAATCGCGAAGAAGGTGGTGCCATCGTACAATTGAGCCTACCGCTTTCGGCAATTAGGCTTTAAGCAAATTTTTCCGTTAAGAAGATCAGCAAAAACTTTACAATGTCACGAGAGCCGAAATAGCAGCTCTGCTCCACCTCATCGAAATACCGATTTAACTTCAGGAATTGCGTCACTATGTCAGAGAATCGTCTGCTACTCATTATCGAAGACGATACTGCTTTTGCCCGTACACTGGGCCGCTCGTTTGAGCGGCGTGGTTATACTGTCTTGCACGCAAGCAGCAAGGAAGATGCTGAAAAATTATTGTCAGGCCACACGCCCGCTTACGCTGTCGTTGACCTGAAGTTGAATGGACACTCATCTGGCCTGGCCTGCGTACAGCTTTTACATCAGCATAATCCCGCCATGCTAATCGTGGTACTGACTGGATTTGCCAGTATTGCGACTGCGGTGGAAGCGGTCAAACTAGGAGCATGCCAATATCTATCCAAACCCTCCAACACCGATGATATTGAAGCCGCCTTTGGGCATATCGCTGGCACGGCAGATGTCGAAATCACGAATCGCTCCACTTCCATCAAAAACCTGGAGTGGGAAAGAATCCACGAAGTACTGGCCGAAACCGACTTTAATATTTCGGAAACGGCGCGCAGACTAGGCATGCACAGGCGCACACTGGCGCGTAAGCTCGAGAAACAAAGGATTAAGTAGATTGCTTACTTGTTATTTTTTTAACCAGAAAACGGTAAATACCGGCCTTAAGTAAATACCAGCCTCAAAAGGATTACTTTATAATCCGCCCTTCAACTGAAAGGAAACACCATGAAAATGCGCATCAAAAGACGCCATCTGAATTTTGGACGCTTGTACAATCACCAACTGGCTGCTGTTCTGGAAGCTGCATTTGAAGAATTCAAAAGCAATTTCAGCGAGCAAGGCGCATCCCTTACTGAGTCCATAGACTCGCTGCAAGACCTGGGTGCCAGCTATCGCCATTTCAAGAAATTTGCCCTGCGTTTCGCCAAGGCACATTAAGTTTCTAATGCGCTTGGGGGTGAGATTGCTCATCCTTAAGTGCAATCTCGCCCTGAGCAACATCCTGCAATACCAAATCTTCCATCGCTAGTCACCGTCCCACTGCCATCTGTTGCGTAAAAAACTGTATCCTGGTTGTCGCATTTTTTGAGAGTACAATTTCCTCTCCTGACACAAACAGAGTCTGCCCCATGAAACTGTATCCACTATTCCTGTTGATGGCGACTGCCACCGTGTTCAGCCCTGGTCCTGGTGTAGTCATGACACTGACAAATGCCTTGCGCTATGGCATGCGCGGCACTTTTGGCGGCATCCTGGGGATTGCCTTTGGGGCATTGATCGTTGCGGCAATTTCTGCCACCAGCGTAGGTGTCATTCTGGCGGCTTCTGCTACTGCATTTACTATCCTCAAACTACTCGGTGCGGCTTACCTGATTTTTCTGGGTATCAAACTCTGGCGCGCACCTGCTTTCCGTTTTACCGAAGGCAATGCCCATGAAGCGAGCTTCAAGAGGCGCTTTCTGGAAGGTCTGTCTTTACAAATGACCAATCCCAAGGCGATTTTTTTCTTCTTGTCGATATTCCCGCAATTCATAGACCCGGCCATGAGTTATGGCTTGCAGTTCGCCGTACTGGTCATGACTTACAGTGGCCTGATTGTCATCATCCATAGCAGCTATGCGATTTTTGCAGGACGCGCCAGGACCTGGCTGACATCTGAAAAAGGTGGTTCTTACATGAATAAAATCGGAGCAGCCACTTTTATATTTTTCGGCTGCGCCCTGGTTGGTGCTAAACGTGCGGTATAAGCAGGGTATAGGCAAGACACAAGCAAGATACAAGCAAGATATAGACACTCCATCAATATCCGTTCAGTTTTGAAGAGATTGCTGTGCAGTGCACAAGTGCAAGGCTGCAACGGATTCATTCATTCTTGACATTTGATAACAAGTACGGACAAAGATTTCTGCTAGGATAATTAAAAGTATAGGGCACTTCAGCAAGCTTAATCCTCAGCATCATTCACCGTCCGAGGTGTGCATGTCAACCAGACGCATAGGGATGTCTGACATCGTCATAGGCCAGGCCTTGCCCTGGGATGTCTATGGCAGCGATGGCAGCCTGTTATTACGCAAAGGCTTTATTGTCACCAGCCCAAATCAAGTATCGTCGCTGATAGAACGCGGCCTGTTTGCAGATACGGGCAAGTCTGAAGGCGGATTGCGTAGCGATGGCAAACCAGCAGAAAAAGCCAGTGAAGCCCCCTCGGTTGTACGCACCATCAATGCAGTGCGCACGGAATTGCGCAGGCTGGTCTATAACCTGAATACCGAAGCTGATGTGCAAGCGCAGATTATCTCGCTGACCAAAAAAATGGGCGCAGCAGTCTTCATGGCACCCGATGTGGCGCTGGGTTGCATCTTGCTGAATCAGGACGACAACTATGGCCCACGGCATTCTGTCGATACTGCCGTGGTATCCCTGCTGATCGCCCGTACACTCAAAAAACCTGCCGATGAAATGCTCTTGCTGGCAGCTGCCGCACTGACCATGAATGTCGCCATGCTGAGGCAACAAGAGAAACTGCAAGAGAAAAGCGAAACACTGAACGCGGCAGAACAGGAATTGATTTCGCAGCATCCTGAAGCTGGCGTCGCCATGCTGCGTGCTGCCGGGGTGGATAATGAAGACTGGCTATCCTGGGTATTGCACCACCATGAGAGCGAAGATGGCAGCGGCTACCCGGCCAAAAAAACCAGCGTAGATATCCCGCAAAACGCCAAGATCATCTCACTCGCCGACCGTTACTGCGCCCGCGTATGCGCACGCAGTTATCGTAAATCCATGCTGCCGAATGCGGCGTTGCGCGATATTCTGGTAGAGGGTAAATCCAGGATCGACCCTATGCTGGTCACGGTTTTTATCAAGGAACTGGGCACCTACCCTATAGGCACTTTCGTCAGGCTGGAGAGCGGTGAAACCGCCGTGGTTACTGGCAAAGGTGAGACCACGACAACACCCTATGTACACGCATTGCTGGGGCCACGCGGTACACCTCTATCCATACCACTCAAACGCGACACGCAAAAACCCCTGATGGCGATACGTGAAGTCTTGCACCGCGACCAGGTATCAGTCAAATTTACCATGCGTCATTTATGGGGTGATATCGCCCGATTATGAAACAGGCGTCCAGCCTGAGTGGGCCACATGTCGATTGCTTCATTCACCGGAATTTAAGTAACTACTATCATGAATAACGACCTCCCCGAGTCTGCAACAATCAGCAGTGAAGAAAGTTTCGAAGAACTGAACAATCCAGATTATCGCAGCCTGGTGTATTTGTATTTCTCTGATACCGATGCGGGCCAGCAACTGGCCGCAACTCTGGAAATGTATCATCATGAAGTTATCTGCTTTGATGAGGCAGAAGAATTGCAATCTGCCATCATGGTCAGGATGCCGCAAGCACTCGTCGTCGATGTGGATAGCCCTGCAGGAATGGCGACCCGCAAGAAAATTTCTAACCGCGTCATCAGCAACTTCCCCATCATTTATATTTCGGCGACAGATGATTTCGCACAGCGGCTGGCGGCTGTCAGGGAAGGTGCTGCAGGCTACTTTCTCAAACCTTTGGATGTTGAAGCACTGAGCGCGAAGATAGATGAAAAAATCGCCAGGAATGAAGTGCTGGCCTATCGCATACTGGTGGTCGATGATGATGAAATGCTGGCCTCCTACTTCGATGCCATACTCAGCAGCGCTGGCATGCATGTAAGATCCATCAATGATCCCAGTGAAATTCTTGAGTCCCTGAAAAAGTTCAAACCTGAGCTGGTGCTCACAGATTTGAATATGCCAGTCTGCAATGGCCTGGAAATGGCACAAATCATCAGGCAAAATAATCGCTATCTGGATGTACCCATCGTTTTCCTATCCAGTGACATACAAAAAGAAATGAACGCCATGGAAACCGGGGCAGATGATTTTCTCAGTAAACCCATAGACCCGGAAAAGCTGATTTCTACTATCGCCAGCAGGGCAGAACGCTATCGTAATCTGCGCAAGCAGCGGTAGCAAAGTTCAAGTTCATCAGTCTATCGGCAAGCCGCTGACAGGCTTGATTTCTTCCATGCAAATCATGGAGCGCAGAGAGGCAACGCCCGGCACTTGCATCAGGGTATCGGTCAGGAATTGCGAAAGGCTTTTCAAATCGCTGGCAACCACCTTGAGGATGTAATCAAAGTCACCAGAGATGGTGTGGCACTCTATGATTTCAGGAAATGCCTTCAATTGCCGCTCTACCTCACGCACATTGCGAAACTGTTCCCGGTCCAGTGACAGATTCACGAATGCCATCACCCCCAGGCCCAGAGCCTCTGGGGCAACCTGCGCCACATAGGCGCGTATCACCCCTTTTTCTTCCAGCGTCCTGACCCTGCGCAGGGTCTGTGGCGCAGACAAATGTATGCGCTCAGCCAGGCTTAAATTACTCATGCGTCCATCTTGTTGCAAGTGACGCAAGATACTGCGGTCATATACATCCATTTTATTCTCCCGACCTCATCCCGAATTTCAGGATATTTTGTCATTTTCAATAAATAAGAAATTAAAACACATTAATTATCAATAAATGAAATTTAATTTCTATTTACTTCAAATTTACATCTTATTTAGCAATCTAATTCTTTGCCCGGCTGGCTACAATGGTAAACAGAATACATAGCACAACAGGTGCGCAAGAGCCTGATGCGAAATGGGTCTGGTGGATTTTCAGAAAATCACTCTTCTTAGAGGTTATAAGGAGTGAATGGAAGTCTCGCAACATCAGGAAAACCAGGGTGATTTCGCAATAGCCTCTGAAATGTGTTCCCGCAGGTCCTTTTGGACTTGGGAAAAATTCTCGCTGCAAAGTGGTTACGGCGGTTCTTTAATTTTTCCTGAGTCCATATTTAAAAACATACGGAGAACATTATGGTGACCTTCATCGGCACGAAAGAAATGCAAAACCACTTGAAGAAGACCAGACTGGAAGATGCCATTGCGCGTCTGGCTGGCATGATCAAGGAAGACTATTTGCGCTGGCAGTCATTCGACAAATCCGCACGGGTAGCCAATCATTCAGACGTAGGCGTCATAGAATTGATGCCCATCTCTGATGGTAGCCAATACTCATTCAAATACGTCAATGGTCACCCCAAAAACACCCAGGCTGGTTTGCTGACGGTAACTGCATTTGGCGTGCTGGCAGATGTAAATACCGGCTACCCTCGCCTGCTGTCAGAACTGACACTGACAACCGCGATACGCACTGCCGCCACCTCTGCCCTGGCTGCGACTTATATGGCCAGACCAGACAGCCGCGTCATGGCCCTGATAGGCAATGGTGCGCAAAGTGAATTCCAGGCCGTGGCTTTTCATGCCATGCTGGGTATCAAAGAGTTGCGCGTATATGACATAGACCCTGCAGCAACTGACAAATTAATTCATAATTTGCGTATGTATCCTGAATTGCGTGTCATACGTGCCAGCTCCACTGCCGAGGCAGTCAAGGGTGCAGACATCGTGACCACAGTGACAGCAGACAAAACCAATGCCATCATACTGACCCCGGACATGATAGAACCCGGCATGCATATCAATGGCGTAGGTGGTGATTGCCCTGGCAAGACAGAATTGCATGCAGATATTCTGAATAATGCCTATGTGGTGGTGGAATACGAACCACAATCCCGCATAGAAGGTGAATTGCAGCAAATGCCGGCGGACTTCAAGGTGACCGAACTGTGGACTATCCTGGCAGGTAATGCCACAGGTCGCAGCAATGCTGAGCAAGTGACGGTATTTGATTCTGTAGGATTTGCGTTGGAAGATTTTTCTGCCATGCGTTATCTGGAAAAATACGTCATGCAAGCCAATTCACCCGTGCTGGATCTGATCCCTGAAATGATGAACCCGAAAGACCTGTTTGGTATGGGAATGGCGGTAACAAGCAGCAATGTTGCCAGCCCTGCCCGTAGCAATACAGATTGTGCAGTACCAATAAACGCTTGAAGTCTATCCTGACCCAGGCATTACACTAGAAACGAATGAAAACCATTTCCTTAATTGGAGCGCCTACCGATGTAGGCGCAAGCGTCAGAGGCGCGGGCATGGGGCCTGACGCATTACGTGTGGCGGGCCTGAACGAGGCTTTGACGGCACGCGGCTTGAAAGTCATCGACCATGGCAATTTGCATGGTCCGGCCAATCCCTGGGAACAACCAGTGAATGGCCTGCGCCACCTGAAAGAGGCGATAGACTGGAACCAGGCCGTGTATGACGCCGTCGACAAAGCCTTGCAGGATGGCCACATGCCCATGATGCTCGGTGGTGATCATTGCCTGGCGATAGGTTCCATCAGCGCGGTGGCGGCACATTGCCGCCGCGTAGGCAAGAAACTGCGCGTCCTGTGGTTTGATGCCCATGCTGACAGCAATCTGTCGACCATCAGCCCTACCGGCAATATCCACGGCATGCCTGTCGCCTGCCTCATGGGTCATGGCCCCAAGGAATTGATTAACTATAGCGGCCAGACGCCTGCCATACAGCCGACCGACATACGCCTGATAGGCATACGCAGCGTCGACGACGGCGAGCGCAAGTTCATCCATGAAATGGGCATGCAGGTTTTCGACATGCGTTATATCGATGAATATGGCATGCGCAATGTCATGTCTTCAGTGCTGGCCAATCTGGACAGCAATACCCATTTGCATGTGAGCTTTGATCTTGATTGCCTGGACCCCGGCATCGCCCCCGGCGTAGGCACGGCAGTACTCGGTGGCCCGAGCTACCGAGAAGCCCAGTTGTGCATGGAGATGATCGCCGACACTGGCCTGATGGCATCGCTGGATGTAGTGGAGCTGAACCCGGCACTCGATGTGCGTAACCAGACTGCTGTGCTGGCAGTCGATTTGATTGAAAGCCTGTTTGGCAAATCGACGCTGGTCAGGATGTAACTGTCACCAGATGGTACTCATTTCATCGCCACTGATGAAATGAGTTCTGGAAAAACCAGAGCTGCTGATGGCCTTAACTACCAACGATCATTTAAATGGAATTGCCATCACGCGCAACAGTTGCTCGTCTTTTGGATAGACGTCAGGATCATGGACACCTAGTGCATCAGGAAGTGAATCTGGATGGTAATCAAAACTGCCAA
>JAZJXP010000029.1:0-12551 GCA_040390835.1 Pseudomonadota bacterium | reverse complement strand
AACGCGCAACTGAGTATGACCGGGCATATGCAGTTGGAATTGGCAGAAATGGCTTCGCGCCTGTCGCCTATCAAGCCCTTGGGTAGTTATCAAATGGCTTTTGATTTGCGCGGGACAGAGGCAGACATGCAATTGTTGACGGTGAAGGGCCCGATGATGTTGGCCGGAAGCGGGAAAATGACAAATGGTCGTTTCCAGTTTTCTGGCAAGGCGTGGGCAGAAGCGGGGCAAGAAGCAAGGCTGGCAAATTTATTGAATTTGCTTGGGCAGCGTCGTAATGACGGTGAAAAAGATGTAATTGCGTTAGAGTTCAAATGAAAACATTTCCATTAAAGCACAGGGTCGCCATGACAAGAAATTCGCTACGCCAACCTATCCAGCAATTGTCTGCATTGACTGGTGCAGCAGTATTGACTGCTGGTTTCTTAATGGCACCCATGGCCATGGCCCAAGACCCGTCAAAAAATACGGTAGACATCAATCTGGTGGGAGCGGATATTGAGTCGGCCATCAAGGCAATAGGTCACTACACCGGTGTGACTTTCATCATTGACCCACGTGTCAAGGGGCAGATCAATCTGGTCTCAGAAACACCTTTGACCAAGGACCAGGCTTATAAATTACTGACTTCCACTTTGCGCCTGCAAGGTTTTTCAGTGGTGACAGCTGATGGTTATTCCAAGGTGGTGCCAGAATCAGATGCCAAGTTGCAGCCAGGGCCTACCCAAAATACCAACTCAGAAAGATCTGAAACTGCCAAAGGCGATCAGGTTGTCACCCAGATTTATAAACTGAATTATGAATCTTCCGCTAATATCGTGACGATATTGCGTCCGCTGATTTCACCGAATAATACGATCAATGGCAACCCCAGCAATAACACGGTCGTCATCACCGATTATGCTGACAACATCAAGCGCCTGAACAAGATCATCGCTGCGCTGGATGTGCCAGCCACGACAGATATGGACGTGATACTGGTCAAGCATGCGATTGCCTCTGACATCGCTGCCATGGTCGCTAAGGTCATCGACTCAGGTGGCAGTGGTGCTGATCCAACCAAGCCAGTATTGCTGGCTGACCCACGTTCCAATGCCATCCTGGTACGTGCTTCATCAGTTGCCAAGGCAAACCAGATCAAGTCCCTGATCGCCAAGCTTGATCAGCCTACATCGCAACCTGGTAATGTACACGTGGTTTATTTAAAGAATGCCGAAGCTGAAAAGCTGGCGCAAACCTTGCGTTCCATTGTCACGGGTGATACCTCTTCTTCACGTAGCTCCAGCAGCAATATTTCGAATGCTGGCAGTACTGCCAATGGCACGAATGCGCCTGTAACTGCAAATACAACTGGCAGCACGCAAACCAGCATGCCTTCTTTTAGCAATAACAGCACCAGCAGTAGCTCCAGTGGCGGCGGTGCTGCCGGTTATATCCAGGCTGATGCTGCCACGAATACCTTGATCATCACCGCCAGTGAGCCTGTCTACCGCAACCTGCGTACTGTCATTGAGCAACTTGATGCGCGTCGCGCGCAGGTATATGTCGAAGCCCTGATTGTCGAGATTAGCGCCGACAAGTCGAATGAGCTGGGTGTGCAATGGATGGGCTTGTCGGGTGACAGCACCAGTAATTACCGTGTTGGTGGCGGTACTTCATTCTCTACCAAAGGCAATAATCTGCTTAATCTTGCTGCAGGCAATGCAGCAACTGTAGGTTCTGTATTGCCAGGTGCTGGTTTATCCCTGGGTATATTCAAACAGGTCAATGGTCAATTGGGCCTGGGTGCCTTGGCACGGGTACTGCAGACAGATGGCAATGCCAACGTCTTGTCGATACCGAACATAGTCACGCTAGATAATGAAGAAGCGAATATTATTGTTGGTAAAAATGTGCCGCTGATTACTGGTCAGTTCACGACTGCATCCAGCGGTACGGCAGGTGTCAATCCATTCCAGACCATAGACCGCAAACAAGTGGGTATAAAGCTGAAGATCAAGCCGCAAATTTCTGAAGGTGGCACAGTCAAGCTGGCAATTTATCAGGAAGTATCGAGTGTCGATGATACAACCAATGCCGCAGGTATTATTACCAAGGAACGTTCCATCACCACCAACGTACTGGTGGATGATGGCCAGATCATTGCGCTGGGTGGCTTGATTGAAGATAGTACGACGGATGGTGGGGAAAAAGTACCTGGCCTGGGTGATATTCCCTTCATTGGTAACCTGTTCAAATACCAGACCAGCAAGCGCTCCAAGACTAACCTGATGGTGTTTTTGCGCCCTACAGTGATTCGTAGTGCCGAGCAAAGCAATAATGTATCCATGGACCGTTACGATTATATGCGCGCCCAGATCACACCATCCAAAGACGTAGCAAATGATGGCTTGTTGCCTACGCCAGAAAAAGGGAAATTATTGGCTACGCCGCTGGTAGTCTCTCCTGAGAAATCAACTGCAGGCCAGGAAGGCAAATAAGCCATGCTTGATCATCGTTTATTGCCTTATGGTTTTGCCAGGGATTTCTCTGTGCTGGCCGTCAGGGACCATGCTGTTGTTAATGGTGTCGTTGAAATTCAAATTTCCAAGATGACGCCATCTGCAGCGATATCTGAAGTCGGGCGCAAGTTTGGCAAGGTCAAACTGGTCATGTTGCCCCACACAGAATTGTCCGAGGCGATTGCCAAGGCCTATGCCGGTTCAGGTGGAGATGCCGCCGATGTCGTGGGCGAAGTTGAGTCTGACCTGGACCTGGCCAAGCTCATGCTGGATATGCCAGCCATTGAGGACTTGCTTGAATCGGCTGATGATGCGCCAGTAATACGCATGATCAATGCACTGCTGACACAGGCTTTGCGTGATGGTGCATCAGATATACACATCGAGCCGTTTGAGCAGATTTCTGTCGTCCGTTTCCGTGTTGATGGTGCCTTGCGTGATGTCGTGCGACCCAAGAAAGCAATCCATGCGTCCCTGATTTCTCGTATCAAGATCATGGCGCAACTGGATATCGCTGAGAAGCGCTTGCCACAAGACGGCCGTATTACCTTGCGCATAGGTGGCAAGCCCGTCGATGTGCGGGTTTCTACTTTGCCAACCGGTCACGGTGAACGTGCCGTACTGCGTTTGCTGGATAAGGAAGCAGGGCGACTGGATCTCAGTCATCTGGGCATGAGTGCAGATGTGTTGACGCAATTCGACAAGCTGATCGCACAACCGCATGGCATCGTGCTTGTGACGGGCCCAACCGGCTCAGGCAAAACCACCACTTTGTATGCAGCCCTGTCGCGGGTGAATGCCGGCACCACGAATATTTTGACGGTAGAAGACCCTATCGAATATGAACTGGCTGGCGTTGGTCAGACGCAGGTCAATGCAAAAATCGAAATGACTTTTGCCAAGGCACTACGGGCAATTTTGCGTCAAGATCCAGATGTCATCATGATAGGTGAGATACGCGATCTGGAAACGGCGCAAATTGCAGTACAGGCATCTTTGACAGGACACCTGGTGCTGGCAACTCTGCATACCAATGATTCTGCTGCGGCAGTTACGCGTTTGCTGGACATGGGGATAGAACCTTTCCTGTTGTCTTCGTCCTTGCTTGGTGTCGTCGCGCAGCGACTGGTGCGCAAATTGTGTACTCATTGCCGTGTTGAAAAAGAAGGTACATGGCATTCAGTCGGCTGCGAGCATTGCGGCCACACTGGTTATCAGGGACGTGTTGGTGTTTATGAATTATTGCAGACCACCGATGCGATTCGCGCCCAGATACATCATGAAGCGGCAGAAGCTGAAGTACGCAAAGCGGCACAGGCCGATGGCATGAAAACCATGCGTGAAGATGGTGAGCGCTGGCTGAAAACTGGTGTCACTACGCCAGAAGAGTTGTTGCGCGTGACGAAGGAATAAGTACATGCCAGCATTTCGATATGAGGCTGTTGATACCACAGGCCATACCAGCAAAGGGGTATTGAATGCCGATAGTGCCAGGTCGGCACGCAGTGACTTGCGTGCCCAGGGTCTGGTGCCTGTCAGTGTGGAGTCCATCGCCAGTCAGATGGATGCCGGTGGCAAGCGCAAAACCAGCTTGTTTGGCGACCACTTGTCCACGGTGGAAAATGCCTTGTTTACACGGCAATTGTCGAGCCTGCTGGAAGCTGGTTTACCGCTGGAGCAGTCTTTATCTGCCTTGCTGGAGCAGTCTGAGCGTACCTATGTACGCGACCTGGTCGGCTCGATACGCTCTGAAGTCATGGCCGGTAATTCATTGTCGGATGCATTGAAGCAGCACCCCAATGATTTTGCAGACATCTATTGTGCTTTGGTGGCTTCTGGTGAGCATATCGGGCATTTGTCGCGCGTACTGTCTCGACTGGCTGATTACATAGAAAGACGCAATGCACTGGTGCAAAAAGTCAGGCTGGCGTTTACTTATCCGGCAATTGTGACCGTGGTGGCTTTTGCCATCGTAATTTTCTTATTGACTTATGTGGTGCCGCAAATCGTTTCCGTGTTTGCCAATACCAAGCAGAAATTACCTTTCCTGACACTGGTGATGCTGGCGATTTCTGACTTTGTACGTGCTTATGGCTGGATAGTAGCCATACTGGCTGCTGCTGCTTTTTCTTTATGGCGCCTGGCGCTGCGTAATCCTGACTTCAAGATGCGCTGGCACCGCTGGTTGTTGAATGCGCCCTTGTATGGCAAATTTGAACGTAGCCTGAACACGGCCAGGTTTGCCAGTACGCTGGCGATTACCACTGGGTCTGGTGTGCCTATCTTGCAAGCCTTGCAAACCAGCCGTGAAACTCTCTCGAATGTGGCCATGCGTGCCCAGGTTGAAGAGGCAACCGCTAGCGTCAGGGAAGGTGTGGGCCTGGCACGCGCCTTGTCGGCGCACAAGCATTTCCCGCCCATGCTGATACACATGATACGTGCGGGTGAGGTAACCGGTGAGTTGCCAGCTATGCTGGAACGTGCTTCGAATACACAAGAACAAGACCTGGAACGCCGGGCGATGACCATGGCAGGTTTGCTGGAACCGGTGTTGATCTTGACCATGGGTATTGTGGTCTTGCTCATCGTTCTCGCGGTGTTGATGCCTATCATAGAAATAAATCAATTGGTACGCTAAAAGGATAAAAATGAAACGCTTGCCTGTCCTTGTGACGTTTATTATATTTATCGCACTTTGTGCGACCCTGAGCTTTTGGGCTCTGCGTTTGTTCAAGCCTCAGGCCAGGGCAGTTGCCGCAGGGTTTCAGCAAAACAGTTATGAGCCGGGAACCGGGCAGTGGGGCGGCATTTTCGGTAATAGCCAGGCCATGCAGGCTGCCGCTACTAACTATCAATTAAAAGGTATTGTTTTGGCGAAACGGGCTGAAAAGAGCCTTGCCATCATCAGTGCCAATGGCAAGCCAGCACTGGCTGTGGCCATGGACAAAGAAGTTGCTCCTGGCGTGATTTTGAAAGAAGTGCATGAGCAATACGTGATGGTTTCTGAATCGGGAATCATGCGCCGTGTTGAAATGCCGCAAATGCCCGATATGAATCGTGGGCCGGTCCAGATACCACCTTTGAATCAGGCAAACACTGTGCCGCCGCAAGTGGCGCCAGTAGCATTCCCTTCGGCCAGGCATAATGATGCGCCAGGTGGGCCGATAAGCAGCCCGCCACCGCCAATGGTGACACCAGGTCTGCCTACCGCTTCTCTGCCGTCTGCCATGCCGGGTGGGCAGCAATGAGTTCGTGGCAAAATGCTTGTCCTGAAGATGTGCGTTTGGCTATTGATCAGGTACATTCATCCTGGCGACCTGTCATAGAGGCAGGATTGCAAAGAGTGCATGCGGCCAGTCCAAACTATTTCTCAGGTTTGACGTCATCCGTCTATCTGCCCGATCAGGCCAGATTATTTGCTGCTTTCTCCATGCCTATGGATGATGTGCGTTATATCCTGATGGGCGAAGGGCCATATCCACGCGCAGATAGTGCAACAGGCTATTGTTTTATGGACGGCGCAGTAAAAAGTCTGTGGTCGGATGAAGCGGGTGGTGGTTTATCTAAAAAAGTCAATCGCGCTACGTCTTTGCGTAATTTCATGAAGATGTTGTTGGTGACGTCTGCTCATTTGCAGCAAGAGGCAACGGCAGGGGATGCCATGGCTGCTGTCGCCAGCCTTGCACGCAAGCCAGAGAGCGGTTTTGTGCAGACACTGGATGATTTGCAGCAAAACCTCATCGGTCAAGGATTTTTGTTATTGAATGCCAGCCTGGTGTTTCGTGAAGATACTGCCCCTGTAAAAGATGCGAAGGCATGGCAGCCATTTTTGCAAACAGTTTTATTTGAGCTGCATCAACATCAACAAGCACGCACTATGAATCATGCAGTGCTAGTCTTATGGGGTAAGATTGCAGAGCAACTTCGGACAATGCCTGAGGCATCGCTATATGAGCAAATTTGTGCTGAGCATCCATATAACCTGAGTTTTATTGGCAATAAAGCTATGCAAGAGTTTTTCCGACCTATGAATTTATTGAGCAACTTGCCTGAAAGAAAAATTTTGTAATATGTTGCTTTAACTGCTGGCTTGTGGACTGGCTTTGGCGAATAATTGGAAGGCATATCACGATGTATTATTTGTTTATCCAATTCATAACTTTCCCCGCCTATGTTGAAGAAAATTGAAATTGCTCAACTGAGGGTTGGCATGTATGTGCAGGAACTGTGCTGTTCCTGGATAGACACGCCGTTCTGGCAAAAGTCTTTCATTCTCGCGGAGGCAGAAGAATTAAAAAAAATCCAGGCCGCCAGGATTCGCCATGCCTGGATAGACATAAGCAAAGGCCTGGATGTTTTGTCAGGGGGCGCAGAAAAACCACATGCTGAACCCACTCCAGAACCTCCGCCTGCTTCAATAGTTCCTCCCCGTCAAAATAGCGCGGTTTCCATGGATGATGAATTGGGACGCGCTTCAGCCATAGTCAGTAAATCCAAGCAAGCCGTGTTCACCATGTTCAATGAAGCCCGCATGGGCAAAGTAGTTGATGTTGGTAATGCGCAGACCATGGTGGAAGAGATCGCAGATTCTGTCATGCGTAATCCCGGTGCCCTGATCGGTTTGGCCAGATTGAAGACCAAGGATGATTACACTTATATGCATTCGATTGCCGTATGCGCTCTCATGGTGGCATTGGCGAAGCAACTGGGTTTGTCTGAAGAAGCAACCAGGGAAGCTGGCCTGGCAGGTTTGCTGCATGACATAGGCAAGATGATGGTAGCTGCCGATATTTTGAATAAACCAGGCAAGTTGACTGATGCAGAATTTGTTTCAGTCAAGGAGCATCCCGTGGCTGGTTACAACATGTTGAAAGAGGCCAAAGGTGTTAGTGCTATTGCCCTTGATGTTTGCCTGCATCATCACGAAAAAATAGATGGTACAGGTTATCCAAATCGCTTGAAGGGTGATGAAATCAGCCTGTATGCGCGCATGGGGGCGGTATGTGATGTCTACGATGCAATTACTTCTGATCGCCCCTATAAGCAAGGCTGGTGCCCTGCAGAATCTTTGCGCAAAATGGCAGAATGGAGTAGTGGTCATTTTGACGAGAAAATATTCCAGGCATTCGTCAAGAGCATAGGTATCTTCCCTGTAGGTACGCTGGTCAAGCTAGAGTCTGGTCGTCTGGCCGTCGTGGTCGAACAGCAAGTCGGCAAGTCGCTGTTACTACCCAAGGTAAGAGTCTTTTTTTCTGCCAAATCCATGGCTTACATCACGCCTGAACTGATCGACTTATCCCGGATGGGGAGCAATGACAAGATAGCTACGCGCGAAGATGCAGTCAAATGGGGTATAAAGGACATCAATCGTTACTGGTTGGGTGATACGGCCAACACCCGTTAATAAGTACGTCTTTTTGCAAAAAAAAAGACCTCACAGTCAAGTGAGGTCTGATAAGTCTTGTACTGTCCTGTACTACATCATTTTTCAGGCTGTATGACTATCTTGCCTGTGACCTTGCGTGCTGCCAGGTCATTCAGTGCTGCTGGTGTGTCTTTGAGCGCATAGCGGCCAGAAATATGTGGCTTGATTTTTCCTTCATGCAGCCAGCCCATCAATTCATGCATGGCAGCCAGGTTCGCTTTGGGTTCGCGCTTGGCGAATTCACCCCAAAACACTCCAACTAGTGATGCGCCTTTCAGCAAAGTCAGATTTAAGGGCAGTTTAGGTATTTCACCATTGGCAAAACCCACTACCAGATAGCGACCGCGCCAGCCTATTGAGCGGAAAGCCGGTTCTGCATAAATCCCGCCTACCGGGTCATAAATGACGTCCGGGCCTTTACCTTCAGTGGCAGCCTTGATTGCTTCGCGCAAGTCCTGGTTGCTGTAATTGATGGTGACATCTGCACCGTGTTGTTTGCAAACTTCCAGTTTTTCATCGGTGGATGCAGCTGCAATGACACGTGCGCCCAGCGCTTTGCCAATTTCTATGGCCGCCAGACCGACACCACCTGCAGCACCCAGCACCAGCATCGTTTCTCCAGCTTTCAATTGGGCGCGATCAACTACTGCGTGATGGGAAGTGCCGTAGGTCAGGGTGATGGCTGCGGCAATATCAAAGTCCATGCCAGGTGGCATCGGCATGACGGCGTTGGCAGGGGCAACCACCTGTTGTGCAAATGCACCATTGCCGATAAAGGCAATCACCTTGTCGCCAACTTTGATATGGCTGACACCCTCACCAACGGCATACACAATCCCGGATAATTCACTACCGGGGGTAAATGGTAGCTCAGGTTTGAACTGGTACTTGTTTTGTATGATCAACACGTCCGGGAAGTTGACACCAGCCGCCTTGACGTTGATGGCAACCTGACCGGGTGCCGGTACCAGATCTGGTAAGTCCACTATTGCCAAAGTGTCTGGCAATCCCCATTCCTTGCAAACAACAGCTTTCATTTTGATGTCTCCATAAAATAGTACGACCGTTTGATTTTGTGATTATGCCGTAAAAATCTGTTCTCTGTAGAAATTTATATTTCAGCATCAGGTAGAATACAAAGCATGAAAATTCTGATCAGTAATGATGATGGTTATCTGGCTCCAGGCATCGTGGCGCTGGCTGAGGCCATGGCATCGATTGCCGAGGTAACCGTAGTAGCGCCCGACAGCAATCGTTCCGGGGCGTCGAATGCATTGACCCTGGACCGACCTTTAAGTGTGCAGCGTGCCAGCAATGGTTTTTACTTTGTGAATGGTACTCCTTCTGATTGCGTGCACATTGCTCTGACCGCCATCATGAAAGATAAACCTGATCTGATCGTCTCGGGCATCAATCAGGGACAGAATATGGGTGACGATACCTTGTATTCAGGCACTGTTGCTGCAGCGACGGAAGGGTTTTTATTTGGTATTCCTGCGATTGCTTTTTCACAAACCGAAAAAGCCTGGAAGCATCTGGACGCAGCTGCCCGTATTGCGCTTGACATGGTAAAGCGTGGTTTTCCCGGGCTGGCTAGCCCATACTTGTTGAATGTGAATATACCGAATCTGCCGTTTGATGAGATCAAGGGCGTGCGAAAGGCGCGTCTGGGCAAACGTCATACATCTGAGCCCGTCATCCACATGACGGACCCGCATGGCAGGGATATTTACTGGATAGGCCCGCCAGGTGCGGCACGAGACGCCAGTGCAGGAACAGACTTTGATACAACATCCAGACATTTTGTATCGGTGACACCTTTGCAGATAGATTTGACGAATACCCGGCAGTTGGCTGATCTGGATATGGATTTTGCATGACGACCAAGGATAAGCGTTTTCCTTTACCCTTGTCTTCCGTGGTTAACCAAAAAGACAAAGTTGGTGGTGGGTCAGTGCGGCATACGGCAATGCCGCAAACGGCCATGCGCAATGCCGCACATCACTTAAGTGGCGTAGCTGCAGCGAAAGCGGCAAAATCGCAGCAATTGCATGTACCTGAGGGCGCTGCGGGTTCTTCATCAGGATTGTCACCATCTCTGTTGTCCGGTCCCTTGGTCTCGGAAGGAGTAAGGCGGGCCATGGTTGCGCGCGTTGCGCAACAAGGGGTTAAAGATGCGACCGTACTTGCTGCTCTGCAAGCAGTACCCAGGCACTTGTTTTTGGAATCTGGTATGGCCAGTCAGGCCTATATTGATGCTTCTTTGCCCATAGGTCATCACCAAACTATTTCGCAACCCTATATTGTTGCCCGCATGCTGGAGATAATGCGCAATGGTGGCAAGCTTGAACGTGTACTCGAAATTGGTACCGGTTGTGGCTATCAGGCTGCTGTCTTGTCAGTCATGGTCAAAGAAGTATATTCAATAGAGCGTATCAAGGCTCTGCATGAACTGGCTAAAAGTAATTTGCGTCCTATGCGCATTGCTAATATCAGACTTTTATATGGTGATGGCATGCTGGGTTTGCCGGGTGAGGCGCCGTTTGACGGTATCATATTGGCAGCAGCGGGAATGGAAGTGCCGCAGACCTTGCTGAAACAGTTGCGGGTGGGTGGTCGACTGGTTGCACCAGTGGGTGGGCGCAATCAGGTATTGCAATTGATTGAACGTGTATCCACTTACGAATGGAATAGTTCTGTGATGGAATCCTGCCATTTTGTACCCTTGCATCCTGGTGTAATTTAACCTTGCTCCCTGCGACAATGAATTTGATAGATTAAAAAGAAATGAAGAAAATACAGCAAATATTACAAACTGGCTTGGCAATAACGGTACTTGCAGCCATGGCCGCGTGTACTACCGGCATACAGAATAAAGCGCCCGTGGTAGAGCGAGGATTTGATCCGCGGCCTGTTGAACCGCCTCCTGTTGAAGTCGTCAAGCCTGTTGTAAAAACCCCGGATAATACACGCGGCACTTATGTGGTCAAACGTGGCGATGGCCTGTACAGAATCGCTCTCGACCATGGCCAAAGTTATAGCGATCTGGTTGCCTGGAATGACTTGAAAAACCCGAATGATATCAAGGTAGGGCAGATATTACGGGTAGCGCCACCGGATGGCACTCAGGGGGCGCAGACGACAGGAGTGGCATCGAACACTGGGATTGAAGTCAAGCCTCTGCCAGTGAATGCTGCTACCAACAAAACAAGCCCGCGTGGCGATAAGCGTCCGTTTTCTGAGGCTAACCTTGCTGAGTTGCAGAAAACAGATGCGACGGTAGTGGCATCAGTTACGCCAGCAGTGCCAGCAAAATCTGAAACCAAGTCAGAGACCACTGCACCAACCAAGGCAATAGAGCCAGCATCTGCCGAATCTGAAAATGTTGAGTGGATATGGCCGGCTGACGGTAAAGTCCTGGCTACATTTGACGATGTTAAGAACAAGGGCTTCGATATTGCTGGCAAGATGGGACAGGATGTTCTGTCGGCAGGTGCAGGCAAAGTTTTATATGCAGGCAGTGGCATTCGTGGTTATGGTAATCTGGTGATTATTAAGCACACCAGCACCTTGCTGTCAGCTTATGCGCATAATAAGTCCATACTCGTTAAAGAGGGGCAGAGCATAGGGAAGGGGCAAAAAATTGCTGAAATGGGGAATTCTGACAGTGATACCGTGAAGCTGCATTTTGAGATACGGGTGCAGGGTAAGCCAGTTGATCCGGCGAGATACCTGCCAGTTCGCTAGCTCATCTGCTAACTCATTGCGCTGGTTTGTTGTGAAGATGCAGCAAGAGTAGCTGTTTTGTGTAAATTGACAGTTTTTTGTGCAGGGTATTTTCAGAAAAACTGTATTGGTAAATTAATATTGGCATTTTTAGAAATAATTTGTTCAAGCAAGACTCACTTACCGGACTCGCAAATTCGCACAGATCATGCATAACAATTTAAGCACCTACAAGCTGGAAAATTCTGCCGCTAGCGATGAATCGGACATGTCTGCCGATGCTGCTGATGGAGACGCGCATCCCGCTTCCGATGCTGCGGATGTTGATGATGCTGTTGATTTGACGCAGGAAGGACAAGACGAGCAAAGTGAAGACCCGGCTGCGCTGATTGTTGCCCCTATTGACGAGCTAAAAAATGTTCTTGCTGCCGAACTTTCTACAGATACTACTCAATACTATTTGAATCAGATAGGTACGCGGCCCTTGTTTGCCTCGGCTGAAGAATTGCATTACGCAACCCTGGCCAAGCAAGGTAATTTTGAAGCAAGGCAAAAGATGATAGAGCACAACTTGCGCCTGGTTGTGTCTATTGCCAAACACTATATCAATCGTGGTGTTGCCTTGCTCGATATGATAGAAGAGGGCAATCTGGGTTTGATGCATGCCATCGATAAATTTGAACCTGAACGCGGTTTTCGCTTCTCAACTTATGCCACCTGGTGGATACGCCAGAGTATAGAGCGCGCCATCATGAATCAGGCCAGAACCATACGCCTGCCGGTGCATATGGTGCGTGAGTTGAATCAGATATTGCGAGCCAAGTACCACCTTGAATCGCAAAGGCGCGATGGCAGGGATGCTGCGCTGGAAGATATTGCCCTGTTAGTTGATCGGCCGG
>JAZJXP010000028.1:72379-91914 GCA_040390835.1 Pseudomonadota bacterium | reverse complement strand
CTCTTGCTTCGTTCTTGCCAGCTCATCCCCCTATCATCACTGTGAAGTCGCCCATCAATATCGCACCGCCATGAGCGGTAAGATCACCCATTCTGGCAGCAGGCATGCCACCAATCATGACAGTACTCGAGCCTTTGACTATGCAATCAGGCGGCCCGACACAAACCAGCATATCGCCCACCCTGGCAGCAGGCAGATTGCCTATCAGGACATTCGGTGCACCTGGCCCTAAGACAGGGCCACCGACATGAGGAATGGGACTTGGATGAGAATCATTGAGCATGGGGCATTCATGAAAATCAGTGACGCGGGCTGCGGCTGGCATGAGGTGAAGTCCTTTGTTTTCTGAATGAGGTCTTAATTAATCATAACCAGAGTACCCTGAATTTTCGTTTCACCACTGCTGCTCAGCCCAGCGCTGGTATCACCACTGGCGCTGTATGCTGACTGGGCCCGTTGCTGAATATTTACCCCAAAGATGCTGACGTCTCCGCCTGCACACGCTACAACAATCCCGCTCTGCCCCTTGATACTGATATTCTGGCTGCTTTCCACGCTGACTCTGTCCACGCTCTTGATACTGATGCCACTACTAGACATCACCAGAGAATTACCATTCTGGTCACTGATGGTAATGCCTCCCGCATTATCATCCAGCACCACTTTATTACCCTTGGGCGTGTGCAGGCTAAGTATCTTGTTTTGATCATCAAACAGGACACGCAAGTCTGATTTGCTGACTATGCCCTTGATGGCATTACTCTCTTGTGGACTGAACATGGAAGACGGTTTATTTGCCTGGCTGTATAAGCTGCCGAGAATGACGGGATAACGCGGGTCCTGGTTCAGGAATCCCAGCACGACTTCGTCCCCGATCTCAGGCATGAAGAATGTCCCTTGCCCATTACCGGCATAAAAACTGGCCAGCCTGGCCCAGACCCCACTGTTGTCATCAAACAGCGGTACATCGACAAGGATGCGGTATTCGTTGGCAGGGTCATTGGCAATTTGTTTGACGACGGCGTTATACATACCACCTATGCCAGGTAAAAGGCCGGCTGTCTGCGGTGCGGCTGAAGACTGCTGTTCAGCCTTGGCTGGCAAGCCTATGCTGATTTCAGTATGCCAATTGCCGCCACTGATTGCGTGTCTGACTCTGGAGATAAAATGCTCGCCATTAAAGCGCGCACCCACACCCTGCAGTGCCAGGTATTTACCTGCGCCGGGCAGGCTGCTTCCAGCTATGTTCACCGCACCGGTAATTTTTGCCAGTTGACTCTGGCTCATTTGCGCCTGTGCCCAGGCACTAAGCACATCCTGGCTTTCGGCAGTAGCCGTCTGCAATACAAAATTATCTGGTGCGGCAACCATTGACAGGGTCTTGCTGCTGATATTGCCTGGCCCGGGCCGGGTATTTTGCGCCATGGCATTGCTCATGCTTTGGGTCGGATAATCCCATGACCTTGCACTGACCTGCCCCAACTGGCTGAGCGCATTCAGTTCCGCAGTAAAATTCAATATGTCGACACCGTAAGTAGCAGTCAATACCGGTGTACTGTTTTTGGTAGGGTCAAATACACTGACCGTGTTGTTGATGGCAGTGACCAGCATGCCATTGGCTGCTGCCCGGCTGACAATGAAATCCCAGTCACTGACGTAATACTGTACCAGTGTGGGCAGTGGCAATACAGTGTCACTGACCACGTTTTCCAGGCCATAACTACCTATGATCTGCTTCATGGCATCACTGTCACTGCTCTGTGTCCAGCTTCTGCTATGCCTGCCCACCGTCATTTTGACGGCTTCGTCCTGACATTCTATATTCAGGATGGGGCCGGTATGGCCACCATGTATGGTTTGCTTGCAGATAATGCCTAGAAAAATGGATGCATTACGTCCATCGTAACCCGCTGCGATACTGATCTTGTTGCCGGGCACAAAGATATCTGAAGCACTGACAGCAAAACTCTCTGTCGCCGGGTCGCCATCCAGAATACTGATGGTCGCACGACTAACACCGTTGATGGACTGATCTGTGATAACACTTTGAATTTGCGTACTTTCAGGAATGGCCAGGCCATTGACCAGAATCTCGAACGTGACAAGACTACCTGCTGCAGTATCACTCATTACTTATTCCCTTGTGTTTTGCTTACCACTGCAGCGACAAGTCACCGCGTGCATAAAGATGAATATGTCAGTTGAAAGATCACAGGCGCGAGAAGCGATCCGAGCTTTGTGCCCTGCTACCAATTCAGGCTAATAAGTATAGCTGGATTCATAAAAAGCAATTTTTCTTTTTGCAAGAAAGAGGATGAAAAAGCTTTCATCTCTGCAACAGCTACGTCACCATGAATGATAGGAACTGGGCAGCAGAATGACTATTACTGATCAGAGGTTCCCTAAATCAATTCCTGGACTTGGGAATATCCAGATTCATGACACCCTGTTTTTTGCCCTTGCCTATCGCAGCATCAATGCGGTTTATCAAACCCTCATCCTTGTCAGCCCGAATGGCAAAGTGGATATTGTCCACCAGCAAAGGACGTGGCAGCACGCTGAATTCAATGGCAGGCAGGCCATCGGCAACCAGCTGTCTTCCTACATAGCGATTGATACGTTCTTCCAGATCATGCGCATCATTGCCCGGGTCTTGCATGACCATAACGTCCATGCGCCGGTTAATCAGTTTATTGAAACGCGGCATCAGGGAATTGGGGTCGCTCTCCACTCTGAAAAGTTTGCCCTTGTGCTCATCGAAATTGTCACCATAGTGTGTACCTGAAACAATACCTACTGAACGGCCCCTGAGATCGGCGATCTCTTTATAGTCAAAGCGGGCATCCTTGCGCGTAACCAGCCATACATAGTTGGCATACAGTGGCTTGGAAAAATGAAACATTCTTTCCCTGGCACTGGTCTTGGAAATTCCAAAAATCAGGCCATCACCATTTTCTGCCAGCAACAAAATACGCTTCCAGGGATAACGCTGAAAATCAAAATGCAGATCCGCCTCACGCGCAATAAAGTCCAACATACGCTGGCGGTCTGGGGGTATAGGTGCAGATTCGCCTTTGGTATCAAGCGGGTCGGGCATCAGCACCATCACATCGCGGGTGGCAGCAAATGCAGCATGTATGCTCAGCCACATCACCAGGATACCTGACAGGAAAAGCTTGAACATGAATAACTTTGCCGTGAATAGTGGCGGCAGACAGCGCTCACTTTTTGTTATGGATTGCATGTTTTCAATAACCAAATCTAGCGATGGCCGCCATCATAACAGCGAATAAATCAATGGCGAGTGATTTATTTCCCTGCAAGCGCATAGATTTTCTTTATCAAGGATGTTTTATTTCCACATGGAAAATAAATAAATTCCACATGGAAATATAGGCCTGAATCCAGTCAAAATTCCAGCCAAAATCATATCGACAAAATATTGATGGCAAGGACTTGCACAGGCGCATATAAAGCTGCGGTAATGGCGCACAGGCATACTTGCCATCAAAAGACTAGCAAGCAATTTATCGGTCAGCTACCCATTTCCCATAGACAGTGTATGCGCCAGGCAATACTAATCATTTCCAAAAATTGCCAAGAAAATCATATCTAATTACCAAGACGTTCTATAATCATTATAGATTTTGCACTTTCTCAACGATGAGACGCTTTCCCTTACTGGCTATACGCATTAATAGATGATGGAGGGCTACATTTCATGACGACCATGACAGCCTTAAATACCGACCGCCCAGAACCAACGCCAAAAAAATTCCCGATTACCACACTGGCAATCGGTTTTGTCATTCTGGTCTGCATGTCCCTGATCCTGGTACAAACCTGGGTCACCTGGCGTGCCCGTGAAGTGCAACTGGCGGAAACAAAAAGTGCCACTTCCAATCTGGCGCGTGCTGTTGGGCAGCATGCCTACGATACGATCAAGGGTGCCGATACCGTTCTGGTCGGCCTGGTTGAAAGGCTGGAGGTGGATGGCATGGCAGAATCCAATCTGCCGCGCTTTCATGCTTTACTGGTGAAACGCGTAGAAGAATTGCCGCAGTTACACGGTCTTTTTGTGTATGACCAAAACGGTAACTGGATAGTGAACTCTCAACCAGCAATCAAAAAAACTGCCAATAATTCTGACCGGGAATATTTTATCTATCATCGCGACCATACTGACCGCGGCGTCCATATAGGCCCACCGATACAAAGCAAATCTACTGGCGAATGGATCATCACTGTTTCCCGCCGCTTTAATAAAAGTGATGGCAGTTTTGGTGGCGTAGTGCTAGCCACCATACATATGACTTATTTCAAGAAATTTTACGAACAGTTTGACATAGGTGAAACCGGTGCGATTTTTGTTGCGCTAAGCAATGGCACGGTATTGTTGAGGCGACCTTTCGAAGAAAAATCCCTGGGCAGGGATATTTCGCAATTGCCCTTGTTCCGCGATTACCTGCCGAACGCCAAAGTAGGCACTCAGACTTTTAGCTCAGGCCAGGATGGTGTTGTTCGTATCAACAGCTACCGGCAACTGGATAGCTATCCGCTGGTGGTTTCTGCCGCATTATCCAGAGATGAAGTGCTGGAAGAATGGAGATCTAATGCCATTATTCATGCTATCGGCGTGGCATGTCTGGTGCTTGGTCTGGCCATCATAGGATCGCGCCTGATCAGGCAGATAGCGCTACGCGTGCAGGCAGAGGCTGAATTGCAAAGGGCTCGTAGCTCACTGGAACAATTAAACCGGACGCTGGAAAAACTCGCCATGCAAGATGGCCTGACCGGTCTTGCCAACCGGCGTCAGTTTGACATTGCCTTGAAAGATGAATTCAGCCGGGCCATGCGCAATGCCAGTTCACTGGCACTGATCATGATTGATGTTGACTGCTTCAAACAATATAACGATATCTATGGCCATGCCGCTGGCGATGAGTGCCTGCGCGCAATCAGCAAAATAGTGGCCGCCGGCAAACACAGGCCTGGGGACTTGAGTGCGCGTTATGGCGGCGAAGAAATGGCTATCCTGTTGCCAGGTATCGATGTGGCCGGTGCCATGAAAGTCGCTGAAAACATACGCCAGGCAATTTACCAGCTGGAACTGAAACACTCTGGCAATGCCACTGGTGTGGTCACCGTCAGTGCAGGCATCGATGCCTTTGTCCCCGTGAGGGAAAACAATTTGCCGCTGCAACTGATAGAAGCGGCTGACAAGGCACTGTATTACGCCAAATCACAGGGTCGCAATTGTATCCGTGTAGGAAATGGACATTTGGCCTGAATCAAGCAACGCAAATGAACTTACGCTTATAATTATGCCGGTAATGTATAAAGAAGTTCTTTTTTCATGAAAATGTCCCGTCCATCCCGTGTTCTTGCGGTGTTTGTCATGCTGTGGAGTCTGCTGTTCATGCAGCTTGCCGTGGCAGCTTACGCCTGCCCGGGAATGGCCACGTCCAGCACTGCCGATGTTTCCATCACGACCAGCGTAGCAATGCCAAATTGCGCAGACATGGATCAGGATCAGCCTGCACTTTGTCACACCCATGCAGAAGATTCCTTTGGCAAGCAATCCACCGATAAACCAGCCTTGCCCGATGTACCAGCTTTTGTCAGTGCCAGCCTGCTGCTGATACTGCCTGCTTTTGATACGCTTCAAACACCTGTTTCTGCATCCACTTCTCCAATCTCGCTGGCACGTTTGACTGCGCCACCACTTGCCATACGCAACTGCTGTTTCCGCATTTAATTTCCTGAACGCCTGATTTATCGTCACCAGCTTTTGCTGGTGTACGTCCTGTTTCATCGTCTGGAGGTTTTATGATTTTGTTTTCTACGCTGCCCTGTCGTGGGCGCTTATGTCTTGCGCGCATTTTCCTTGTCATGTGCGCCTTACTCCCTATGCAAGCATACTCAGCAGAGCTGAGTATGTCGCAAGCCCAGCAACTTGCCCTGGCACGCTCCAGGCAATTGTCTGCACAAGACCTGGCCATCAGCGCGGCGCGTGAGATGGTCGTGGCGGCCAGTCAGTTACCTGATCCAGTACTCAAAGCCGGTATTGACAACCTGCCTGTCAGCGGCCCTGACCGCGGCAGTTTCACGAATGACTTCATGACCATGCGCCGCATAGGGCTGATGCAAGAAATCACCCGCAGTGATAAACGTCATCTACGCGTCGAACGCTATGAACGTGCCATCGATAAATCCCAGGCAGAAAAGACACGGACCACGCTTGACATTAAGCGCGACACAGCCATCGCCTGGCTCGACCGTTATTACAGCGAGCAAATGCTGGCGCTAGCCAGCGAACAACTAAGCCAGGCCATGCTGGAAATTCAGGCTGCCGACCTGGCCTACCGTAGTGGCCGCGGCAGCCAGGCAGATTTGCTGGTCGCCCGCAGCGCCCTGGCTTTGATGGAAGATCGCAATAGTGAACTGGCACGACGCGCGCGCAGCGCCAGCATCATGCTGACACGCTGGACTGGTGAAACCAGCGCTGACAGCCTGGGTGAATTACCCGCGATGGACCAGGTGAACCTGGATACAAATGCATTGGAATCCACTCTTGAGCACCATCCGCAAATCAGCATCATGAACAGGCAAGTTGAGCTGGCTGATACCGAAGCAAAACTGGCCGAGGCAAACAAGAAGCCAGACTGGAGCATAGAAGTCACCTACCAGCAACGCGGGCCTGCCTATTCCAGCATGATGTCCATTGGCCTGTCGCTGCCCTTGCAATGGGACCAAAAGAATCGTCAGCAACGCGAACTGTCATCACGTCTGACCATGGCAGAACAGGCCAGGGCAGAACGTGATGAAGCCTTGCGCAGCCATGTTGCCGAAGTCAGCAGCTTGCTCAATGAATGGCAAAGCAAACGCAGCCGCGTGAGCCGTTATGACAATGAAATACTGCCCCTGGCCACGCAAAAGGTACGAGCCAGCCTGGCCGCTTATCGCGGTGGAAAATCCAGCCTGGGTGACTTGCTGGCAGCACGGCGCAATCAAACCGACATGCATTTGCAAGCGCTCCAACTGCAGGCAGAAACGGCAAGCTTATGGGCGCAACTGCGCTACCTGACGCCACTCAACGAAACCAGACTCACGCCAGACTTGAACAGGGACTAAACATGAAAACCAGACATATATTGCTAGCCATGATCGCCACTGGACTCTTGGCTGGTGCTGCTTATGCCCTGTATCAACTGGGTAAACGTGAAGGCATGCAGAATTCCTTATCAGATAAAAATACCAGCCTGCAAGATACTGGCGCTGGCAAGAAAGTCTTGTACTGGCATGACCCCATGGTGCCCAGTCAAAAATTCGACAAACCGGGTAAATCTCCCTTCATGGATATGCAGCTGGTGCCGGTGTACGCCGACAATGCTGATCCGGCAAATAAAAGTTCCGTCAGCATCAATCCGCGCATACAGCAAAATCTCGGCATACGTACAGCCAGCGTAGTACTGGGCAAACTCAACGCAGCCGTACAGGCGGTAGGCAACGTTGCCTACAATGACCGCGATGTCGCTGTGTTGCAAGCAAGGAGCAATGGCTTCGTTGAAAAACTTTATGTACGTACGCCGCTGGACATGGTGCACAAGGGTCAGCCGCTGGCAGAACTCTATGTGCCGGACTGGATTGCTGCGCAAGAAGAATTTTTGGCAGTGAAAAGCATGCAAGGCCAGGCTATCGCAGGCTTGCTGGATGCTGCACGTCAACGCATGCGCCTGGTGGGCATGATGGATGAGCAGATACGCATGATAGAAAGCAGTGGCAAGCTGCATGCACGCATCACCGTCAGCGCCCCACTGAGTGGTGTAATGACCGAACTGTCCGTGCGCGAAGGCATGACCGTAAGCATGGGCACGCCCATGTTCCGCATCAATGGTGTCAGCACGATCTGGGTCAATGCCGACATCCCGGAAAGTATGGCACACAAAGTACAGGTTGGTAATTTGACAGAAGCCAGGACGGCATCGCTGCCTGGCATCGTTTTCCACGGCAAGGTCGCCGCCATGCTGCCACAAGTGGATAGCAATACGCGTACTTTAAAAGCACGTATAGAGCTGATCAACTCTGGTGCTGCGGGTGCGCAATTATTGCCGGGCATGTTTGCCACCCTGAGCTTTACCACTGCAGCACGCAAAGACACTCTGCTGGTACCCAGTGAGGCTGTCATCAGCACAGGTACTCGCAGCGTGGTGATCCTGGCGCAGGATGGTGGCAGGTTCTTGCCTGTAGATGTGGAAGTGGGCGCGGAAGCTGGTGGCCAGACTGAAATACTCAAGGGCTTGCGAGCCAGGCAAAAAATCGTGGCTTCCGGCCAGTTCCTCATCGATTCAGAAGCCAGCATGAAGGCGAGCGTGACGCGCACGGAGGGTGCACCTTCTGCAGCTCCTGTAGATACTGTAGCTGCCCCCACGGGAGTTGAAAAATGATTGCACAACTCATACGCTGGTCCATCAGCAACCGCCTCCTGGTCTTGCTTACCACATTGATGTTGACTGCCTGGGGCATCTGGGCTGTGGCACACACACCTGTGGATGCCATCCCTGACCTGTCAGATGTGCAAGTCATCATACGTACCAGCCTGCCCGGCCAGGCACCGCAGATTGTAGAAAACCAGGCCACTTATCCATTGACAACAACCATGCTTTCGGTACCCGGTGCCAAGACCGTGCGCGGTTATTCTTTCTTTGGCGATTCCTTTGTCTATGTCTTGTTTGAAGATGGCACGGATTTGTACTGGGCGCGTTCGCGCGTGCTGGAATACCTGAACCAGGTACAGGCCAGATTGCCAGCACAGGCCAGAACTTCACTAGGCCCGGACGCTACGGGTGTAGGCTGGGTCTATGAATATGCACTGGTCGACCGCAGTGGCAGGATGGATTTGTCGCAACTGCGTGCCTATCAGGATTGGTTCTTGAAATTTGAATTGAAGTCGCTACCGAATGTGTCCGAAGTTGCCAGCATAGGTGGCATGGTGCGTCAGTACCAAGTCCAGTTATCCCCGGACAAAATGCGTGCCTATAACATCACGCATGGCAAGATTATCGAAGCCGTACAAAAAGCCAATCAGGAAAGTGGCGGCTCAGTACTGGAACTGGGTGAAGCCGAATACATGGTGCGCGCCTCTGGCTATTTGAAGAATCTCGACGATTTTCGCAAGATACCGCTGATGACGACAGGTGCAGGTGTGGTCGTAAGCCTGGGTGATGTGGCGCGCATACAGGTAGGCCCAGAAATGCGGCGCGGCATTGCAGAATTGAATGGTGAAGGTGAGGTCGCTGGTGGTGTGGTCATCATGCGCTCAGGTAAAAATGCACAGGCAACCATTGCTGCTGTCAAAGATAAACTAAGGCAACTCAAGCCCGGCCTGCCACCAGGCGTAGAAATCATTCCTGTGTATGACAGATCTGGCCTGATCACGCGGGCAGTCGATAATCTGCAGCATAAACTGCTGGAAGAATTCATCGTCGTGGCAGTGGTTTGTGCTGCATTTTTATTCCACCTGCGCTCGGCCCTGGTGGCGATAATGTCGCTGCCACTGGGCATACTGGTGGCTTTTATCATCATGCATTACCAGGGAGTGAATGCCAATATCATGTCGCTGGGTGGCATTGCCATTGCGATTGGTGCCATGGTTGATGCTGCAGTCGTCATGATAGAAAATGCGCATAAGCATATCGAAGCCTGGCAGCATGCGCACCCGCATGACAAACTGGTGGGTGAACAGCATTGGCAAGTCATTGCCCAAGCGGCTGCAGAAGTGGGGCCGGCACTGTTCTTTTCTTTATTGATCATTGTCCTGTCCTTCATCCCCGTATTTACGCTGGAAGCGCAGGAAGGCCGCCTGTTTGCACCACTGGCCCTGACCAAGACCTATGCCATGGCAGCGGCCGCCGGGCTGGCTGTGACCCTGATCCCTGTGCTGATGGGTTACCTGATACGTGGCAAGATACCTGCTGAACACAAGAACCCCTTGAATCGCTTGCTGATTGCGTTATACCGCCCCTTGCTGGAAAAGGTTTTGCAATTCCCCAAGATCACTCTGCTGGTGGCAGCACTGATAGCCGTGTTGACAGTCTGGCCGCTGGCACGCCTGGGCGGTGAATTCATGCCGCCACTGGACGAAGGTGATCTGCTCTACATGCCGACTGCACTGCCTGGCCTGAGCGCAGGCAAGGTGAGCGAGCTTTTGCAACAAACTGACAAGCTGATCAAGAGCGTGCCGGAAGTACAGACCGTATTTGGCAAGGCTGGACGGGCTGAAACTGCGACTGATCCGGCACCGCTGGAAATGTTTGAAACCACCATACAGTTCAAGCCACGCGATCAATGGCGTGCTGGCATGACACCGGCAAAGCTGCTGGAAGAACTAGACCGCAGCGTCAAGGTGCCTGGCCTGTCCAACATCTGGGTATCACCAATACGCAACCGTATCGACATGCTGGCGACTGGCATCAAAAGCCCGGTGGGCATCAAGGTCGCTGGTGCGGATTTGAAGGAAATCGACAAGATCACCAGCGAGATAGAACGCGTCGTCAAAAGCGTGCCCGGTGTCAGCTCTGCCCTGGCAGAACGCCTGAACGGTGGCCGGTATATTGATGTGGATATCAACCGCGACCTCGCCGCACGCTATGACTTGAATATCGCCGATGTGCAGAGCATCATTGCGGCAGCCATAGGAGGTGACAATATCGGTGAAACGGTGGAAGGCTTGCAGCGTTTTCCCATCAACCTGCGGTATCCGCGTGAGTTGCGCGACTCTGTAGAAAAGCTGCGCCAGCTACCGGTGCTGACTGCAAGAGGTGCGCAGATCAGTCTGGGGGATATTGCCAATATACGCATCAATGATGGTCCGCCTATGCTGAAGAGCGAAAATGCCAGGTTGTCGGGCTGGGTGTATGTTGATATCCGCGATCGTGATCTCAGTTCGACCGTGCGCGAAATGCAGCAGCGTGTCAGCAAAGAAGTTCGTTTGCCTGCAGCTTACTCCCTGTCGTGGTCGGGCCAGTTTGAATACCTGGAACGCGCCAGTGCCAAACTCAAGATCGTCGTACCAACCACGCTGTTGATTATTTTTGTCTTGCTGTACATGACATTCAAGCGCCTGGATGAAGCAGCCCTGATCATGGCTACCCTGCCCTTTGCACTGGCAGGTGGCGTCTGGTTATTGTGGCTGCTGGGGCATCAATTGTCAGTCGCCAGCGGCGTCGGGTTCATTGCCCTGGCAGGTGTCTCGGCAGAATTTGGGGTCATCATGCTGCTTTACCTGAAGCAGGCCTGGGACCAGCGTCTGCAAAAAGGGCAAAACAGCGAGCAGGATTTACTCGATGCCATACGCGAAGGTGCTGTGTTGCGGGTACGCCCCAAAGCGATGACAGTGGCCGTCATCATCGCCGGGCTGGTGCCCATCATGCTGGGCAGTGGCACTGGTTCAGAAATCATGCAGCGCATTGCCGCGCCTATGGTGGGCGGCATGATCACAGCACCGTTGCTGTCCATGCTTGTGGTGCCTGCGGTGTACCTGCTGATACGCAGGCGTCGTGTGAGTTAAGGGGTTAAGACTTCACCTTCCTGCGCCAGATCGTGTAATAAATCAGCCAGACCGGCATGATGAGGGCATTTGAAATCAGGAAGGCTAAACCTGGACTATCCACGTCACCATTGATGCTCAAGCCTATCGCGAATAATTCGGCATAAACTAATGGCCCGACAACAAACAAGGCAAACCAGGTTTTCTTGACCCAGCTTTTTTGACTGCTGCTGATGCTGGCAATGGCGCGCGCTTCGTCTATTGATGCCTGGAAGGGGTCATTCGGGCGATAGACGTATTGCGCTTCTTCCAGGGGCTCGGGAGTTTCCGGTTTGTCTGCCTTGACTGGAGTTGCAGCAGGATCAACTGATATGGAACTGCCCTTGGGCAACTCCAGATAAAAATCACCTGCTTTAAAGCGTTGCGGTGTTTGGGTCATGGTGCGATGTGGTCAAAATCTGTGGCAGGAGAGAAGGATCACATCTTACACATACGCGCAGCAAAATCAAATTATTCCAGTCTTGCATGATGCGTGCCGGATTCATACGGACGTGTGCGACCTCAACATGATCTGCACACGCACACCAGCCAAACTATCAAACTATCATGCTGTCAATTTCAGTTGCAGGCTGGTCGCCGTATAAGTCGGCGTTGCAGCAAATCCATCAACCGTGATGCTGCTGAATTTCCCTTTCAGGCTGCCTGCATTGATAACGGTGAGCGTATCGCCAACGCTGGGTTTATAGCCGTTCTGGAAGCGTATGCGCAAGCTGCCGCCAGCGATGGTGACTGTGCTGCTGACCTGCACCAGACTTTGTGCGTTACGCAAATTGATTTCCAGTGCACCACTGGCCAACTGCGTGTATTTACCGGTGATGCTGAGATTAGCGGCAGTATTGACGATGACGCTGGCACTGCTATACACGTCACCATTACCAAAGGCCGTGGCAGAATTGGCTTCCACCGTGCCTGCATCAATTTGTGTACCGCCCGTCCAGCTGTTATTGCCAGCCAGTTTCAAGACACCACTACCGAGTTTGCTGAGCTTGCCGTTGCCGTTGATATCGTTACGCCAGATATCCACAGCATTGAAGCCACCCTTGGCGGCATCCATGCTGGTGATGACATTGCCGACAAAACTGCCATAGCCATCTGCCGCAGCAAACAGGTTGAGCCTGCCCCAGCCTTCGGCATCATCCATGACGGGATAGCCGGATGCAATGGCGGTTGTTTTCAAGACCACGCGCCTTTGCGCTTCGCTCAAATAGGGCAAGCGGGTTTCCAGCAAAACTTCCGCACCTTTGGGTACAACTGCAGCAACATTGGTGGCTGCAATCGGGGCAAAGCCATAGGTCATGCGGCGCAGGTAATTAGCCTTGTTGCTGGCGTAATCAGCAAACCTGTCTGTGGTTGCAGTGGCAGAATGGGCATAGGCATTGAAGCTGTCTGCCGTGGTATTGGTTTGGGTGATCAGAGTTGCATGGGCTTGTGCATAAGCCGCAGTTTTCTTGGCTGCACTTGCTGCATCATACAAGTTAGCAGCTGCCACGGCTTGCGCCTGTATGCGGCCACTCATGACATCCAGTGGTGAGTGCATGCCTGCCATGATGCGGTTCTCACCAAGTTCCAGGCCACGGCTCAGCAATTCTTGAAAACGCTCAGGCACCAGGTAAGCCATGGCGACCACGTCGCGGGTGGCTTCTGCTGAATGGCCGCTGGTAAAACCACCATCCGTTGCCGGTGTGGTGCTCTTGGCTGGTATTAGTGATGGGGCGACAATGACCTGGTTGCTCCAGCGGTAAGGGCGGGCATATTTATAAAAGCGCTTGGCCGGTTCAGTAGAACCATTATTACCTATCAGTGACACCAGGTCGACGACATTGCCAAAGCTGGCATTAGCTGTGCCGCCCACACCTATATTATTGCCGCTGTCGTTGTATAAAACCGTGCCTGCATCAGCAGGTATGGCAGTGATGCTGGTGGTTTGCTGGGCCGCACTGCGCCATGCTGCCGTCAATGGGCCCAGGCCATCTGTCACGCTGTAGCCTTTGCCACGACGATCATCGAGGTAAGCAGCCAGCTCTTGATCAGGCGTGCGTTTGCTGGTGAGGCTGGCGACGTAATTGATGTTGGCATCATGCACAGGCCGATTCAGGATAGTGCCATCTGCCGTGCCGTCATTGGGCACACCTGTCCATTTGGAAGTAACAACCGCCGGGAAATTATCTACCGCAGGTGCTGTCACACCAGCATCCACGATCAGCGTCAGTGGCTGCCAGATAGTCAGAAAACCAGATAGCACACGCACACCGGCATTGGTTTCCAGCGTCGCATATCTGGCATCACCACGCTGGTTGCTGGTGACAGTATCGACAAAGGCTGGTACGCCAGCAGGCACAGGTGCACTATCTACCACACCAGGGTCTGCCGGTGGTGCGGGTATCACCAGCGGGCCTTCAATAACGACGGTATCTGTCGCCGTGGTGTTCGAGCCACCACCGCAAGCCATCAGGGCGAGTGCAGTACTGATCATCAAGGTCAGGGGCAGGCGTTTCAAGCAGTGAGTAGAATTCATGATGCAGGTCTGTTCTGAAGTGGAAAAGTCCGGCGATCATAGTGTATGCATGTGACGGTCGTATGACAACTGATCACATGTAATTATCCCCTCTGCACTACTGACTACTACCCCATCTGCAATATCCTGGAAATCTATAGACATGTTGTAGGACAACCTACTCTCATTCAAGGTTTGTCACCTTGCCAGCCATCACGTCTGGCCCCAGATAACTGGGTGGCAGCTTGCCATTGTCCAGCACTATCTTGTCAATCACAATGCCGGGGCGTATGCCATATACATGCAGGCGGTGCTTGCCCGCAGCCAGCTTGCCCAGGCTGGCGCGGACCATGCGCGTGGCATTCAGGACACCCTGCGCCCAGTCGGCACTGCCATCTTTGACATCCAGTTGTACCAGTTGTGGCGGCCCCTCATCAATGGCTATTGCCAGCTCCAGCACCGTGCCGCTTAAGGCATGCGTGGGGATCAGGTAAGCAGAAAAATCATAATTATCCGGCTGTATCAGTGTGAAATCATAATCAAGTCGCGGCGCAATACTGGCTGCCTGCGCCAGCGGTATGGCTGAGGCCGCTGTCGGAAACAGCGCCATCGACCCAGTGCCTGTGCGGCCCAGGCCAGGTATCAATTCCCAGCGCATGCTGCCATGGCTACGTTGCTGATATTGCTCTGCCTCCATCGCAATGGCTGATAAAGAATTGGCTGATGCTGAATGTGCTATCGAATTTGCAGGTGAAATTTCAGCAGGTTTCAATGATCCTGCAGGCGGCTGCCATTTGGCGATGCGCATGGATTTCCATTGTTCATCCGCTGGTTCTGCCGCCATGATGCCGCGCCATTTGCCGCCTGCCAGTTGGCTATCCCAGTATGCATTGATTGTGACCAACTGCTGGTCGGCGGCGATTGCGGCGGCACTATTGCCACGTTCAGTTTCAAAATAACGGATATTCGCCAGCGCCGCTGCATGCACGGGATAAGCCAGCAGCTCAAAAAAAGCATCTTGCTTGTCTGTCTGTATTTGCTGGCGCAGCCTGTCCGTGCGGCTTTGCAATTGCCGGAACGCGGCTAGCCTTTGCGTGATTTCAACAGGATTCAAATCACTGGGACGCGGACTTGTTTTTGGCAACCACCATTGCAAATGTTCTGGCTTGCGCTGGTAGTTCAACTGGTAATACTCAGCCAGGATGGCAACAATTTCTGTCGCATGCGCATAACCAAATTCACGCGCCGCCCATTGCTGCAAATAATCCGGCAATTGCGCGCGCGGCCAGCGCTGTATATCCCATGCCATTTGCAAAAAGAATTCTGTGCCGATTTCTGCCGGTTTCAAGTCACCGACATTGGCTATCCATATCGTGCGTGCACCGGCATCATACGACTTGCTCATTTCTTCCCAGATCAGGGCCGGTGGCGTGGTGCCCAGCCACAAATAAGACAGCGGCGCACCAAGATAAGACAGGTGGTAATACACGCCAAAACCACCAGCACGCTTGCGTTCTTCGCTGTTGGCAAAACTGCGCACATAACCAAAGTTATCATCCGGCCAGATGATGGTGACATCGTCCGGCACCTGCAAACCCTGGCGATATAGCGACAACACTTCCTTATAGGCGCAAAACATTTGTGGCACTTGCTGGATATCGGGGTTCACATATTTATTCAGCAAGCGGCGCTGGTCGCTGAAGATGGTTTCCAGTACCTGCTTGCGTTCTGTATCCGTCTTTGGTCCCTGCATTTTGGAATCGTGTATACCGCGCATGCCCAGGGTATAAATGTTTTCATAGCTGCCATTGCTGCGCAGGCGCTCTTCCCAATAGGCACGCACACCGTCTGCATTGCTGACATAGTTATAGCTCTCTGGCGCTGCCTTCCATTCGCCAACATTATTGCGCAGCATGGGTTCGGCATGCGATGACCCCATGACGATGCCATAGTCATGCGCCAGTGCTGCATTTGCAGCCTGTTGATTAAAAGGTGGGCTGACGGCATGCATGGCTGGCCAGAGGGTATTGGCTTTCAGGCGCAGCAATAGCTCAAATACCTTGGCATAAGTTTTTGGGCCTATGCCCTTGTGCTCAGGTTCAAAGTTTTTTGCTGCCCATACATGCAAACCCCAGTCTTCATCATTGATGAAGATGCCACGATACTCGACCGAAGGTGGGCCAAAACGCCGCGTACCTGCCGCCATGTACAGCGCAGGCTTTTTCTCCGGCACCACATCGGCCCACCAATGCCATGGCGAGACACCTATGGCCTGCGACAATTCATAGATACCAAAAGCCGTACCGCGCGGGTCGCTACCGATAATGACTACAGCATGATCAACGCCAGGCATGGGCGCAGCCACACTGGCAATGATGAAGCTTTCCCAGGCACCATGCAGTTTGCCAATATCCAGCTTGCCCGCTGCCACCAGGCCATCCAGCAAGGGAGACTTGCCCAGCGTGCCTACCAGTATCAGGTGAGCGGGTGCAGCAGAAAGAGTTGAGGCAAGCCTGGCTTTGCGCCCGGTGACACGTCCAAAATCGTTCGCCAGATCTGCTGCTGCCAGATGCACGACCCTGGCATCACCATCCGCAACCAGGATATTGCTGGGCTTGCTGGCATCAGACAAAGCCACATGACCGGGCCTGGCCACGCTGCTGATCCAGTAGTCATCGACCTGCGCCTGTGCCAGACCACAAGCCAGCAAAGGCAAGACCAGTATTCTTACAAAGAACTGGCGCAGTCTGACTGGTGCAAGCATGGTTTGGTCCTGTAGAGGCAATTGGTATGCTGCATTGTAGAAGATCATGAATTAGCCCGAACACGCATACAGCAGCAGAACCCAAAAAATCGGCAAGATGATTAAAGGCAGGATACTGCAAGTGCCTCAGGTAATTTTTTGAAACAGTTTCCTGGTTGTTAAATTCTCATGCATCCCGTATCTTTGCTGCATCTTCGCTTACCACTGACCGACATGACACCATCCCGCCTAGCCATAGTAATGACTGCCTGCCTGATCATCAACCCGGTCTGGGCTGCGGACCTCGCCTATAAAAAACTCTCAGGCAATACCTTTGAACTGGTACTCAGCAGTGACACCAGCCTGACCGTAGACCAGGCACAAGTCATGATGTCAGAACCTGCTACAAAATTGTGCAATGGCAAAATACCAGAATTTGGCAAATACAAATTTAACCGCACTGATCCCCTGGCAGGACAAGCCACAGACGGAAAAACCACGTTCAACATGGTGCAAATGCTGAGCTGCGTGGCAGACATACCAGAACGCCCCAAGCTAGTGAGCAATAAACTCAGCGAAGATGACATCATCAAATTCAAGATAGAGGGCAAGAAACTCACCAATGCCTATATGTCAGCCATTGACAATGCTTACTATGAAACAGCCTATAACATGCTGGGCAAGCGTTTAAAGAACACTAACACGCTGGAAGAATGGCAAACCCGGGTTGCTGCTTATCAAGCTCAAATTGGCAAGCAGGTCAGCCGCGACCTGTGGCGCGTCACCGTCTATGAAAACCCTGCCAACTCACCAGAACTAGGTACCTATATCGCAGTTGACTATGAAACCAGACAAAGCATCGCCCCCATCACCTGCGGCTATGTAGTCTGGTTCTTGCCAGCAGGCAGCAAAAACAACTTCAGCCTGATGCGTGAAGAATATGGACATATCTCTGAAGACATACTGAAATCGACTGCGGCCAGTGATATGGGTAAGTTGCGTAAGCAGATGGGGTGTAAGGTGTAAGTTCGGACTATCAATCCCCCCTTATAGAAACTGTTTTGCATGCCAGGCGCGTAGCATGCCTTTTGAAAAATTTTCGCTCAAGTTTGCTTTTTCAGTCAGTACGCTGGTATTCTTTTTGTTAGCGAAAATACTGACTGATGAGAAATGATGAACCATCATGCCTTGCGTGCGCGCCTGTTTAACATACTCCATAAACCTTCGCGCTCGAATGCGCTGACCCGCTACATCAACTACTTCCTGGCTGCTGTCATCCTCATCAATTGTATTGCTGTTGCACTTGAAACCGTGCCCTCAATTGGCGGCCCCAACAAAGCCTTGTTTCATATCATCGAAGTTTTTTCGACCAGCCTTTTTATTGTTGAATACCTGCTGCGTTTGTGGGTATGCGTAGAGCAAGGTCGGTTTACATCTCCAGTCGGTGGAAGGTTCAAATATGCCTTGCAACCCTTGTCCCTGCTTGATTTACTGGTAATCCTGACCTTCTGGGCACCATGGGATTTGCGTTTCTTAAGAATATTTCGTCTGACCAGGCTATTGCGTGTACTGAATCTGGAGGGTCTGGATCACTCGTTTAAATCTATCAGCAATGCCCTGGCAAAAAGAAAGCATCTGCTTATCGTCGCTATCCTGATGATGGTGATTACCGCTTACTGCTTTGCAGCCTTACTGTATCTAATTGAGCATAGTGTACAGCCAGATAAATTCAGCAGTATTCCTGAGACATTATGGTGGGCCATCGTGACATTGACCACCATAGGCTATGGCGATATCACACCAATTACACCCGTAGGCAAGCTGCTCTCTGGTGCGATTGTATTAGTCGGCATAGGAATTTTTGCCCTGCCAACCGCCATCATGACGGCAGCAATACTGGATGCGGGCACTGACCATCATAAAAAGAATTGTCCACATTGCGGCGGCGATGTCACTCCAGGCTGATGCAGATTAATTCTATTCGTCGGCGATAGACAATCTATTATGCCTGAACCACTCAGCAAAACCCTGGTCTTCCAGCGCATAGATACCCCTGGATTCTTTCCAGACCAGGTTCTTTTCACGCAAGCCATCGATTGCGGTTTGCACTGTCGCTTTCGATAGTTTTTTTGTTTCTGTGATGTCCATGTAAGCCGCCATGGATTCGTCGGAAAACGGTATCCAGTGTTCGCCCTTGCTGATGAGTACGCTCAGCACGGCTTTCTGTATCGCTGTCAGGGCATCGAACTCGCTGGCGAATTCTTCCCACAGGCGGTTATTGATTTTGCGGGCGCCGTCTTCCAGTATCTCTGACAGGCTTTGTGCCTGTCCGTCGAGGGCGATGTGGGCGATCAGGTCGCGCAGCATTTCTGGTCTGTTCCCCAATAACTGAAATGCAGCCCAGACACTTTCTGCACGCAGCTTGTTACCTCTGGCCAGATTGCCATTCGCCCATTTGGTGAAGGCATCTGTGTATAACTTGTTCAATAAAGGGAAGGCCGTGATGCTGGAACCGAAAAAAGGCTGGGTGCGGTTCAGCACCAGGTGGGCGAGCTTGTCGCGGTTGGAACCGGTGAATACCAGCATCACGGCAGGCAACTCGGCACTCAGGTTCAGCGTGTCGCGTGCAGACTTGAGTGCGAGCATGGCATTCAAGCCTGCTGAGGTACTTAGCGCATGCTGAGCTTCAT